>JAILPZ010000037.1 GCA_024699225.1 Sphaerochaetaceae bacterium | reverse complement strand
AACCTTACCGAACTCAACCTCACCTGAGGCGGCTGCAAGAACAGCCATGTTCTTCGGCTTACGTGCTTCAAAGAGCTCGCCGACACGCGGGAGACCACCGGTAATATCCTTTGTCTTTGCACCGGCTGTGAGCAGCTTGGCTATAACATGGCCCTTCTTTACCATCTCGCCGTCCTGAACCAGGATGTATGAGGAACCCGGGAGCAGGTAACTGATTTCCTTGCCCTTTTCATCCCTGCATACAGCACCGTCTTCTCCAATAATCTGGAGGGCAGGCTCAGCACTCTCTATAACGTGGTCGGTAACTCTGAATCCGATTGTACCGGTTTCTTCGTTAACTTCTTTAATAAGGGTTGTTCCGAGAACAAGATCCTGGAAGCTGACAATACCGTCACTTTCACTGATAATCGGTTCGCTGAACGGATCGAATTCAATTACAGGTGTATTTGCAGGTACAAGATCACCGGCTTTTACAAGAAGTTCTGAACCGGCTCTGACTGTAAGCTTCTCAACAGAACCGAGATTGTTCTCATCACCGTCAATATAGCTTCTGTAGTAGAGATATCCCTTTCTTGTAAAGATTCTGGCCTCAGGAAGACCTGCTTCCTTGTCCTCTTCACGTGTAACAATGTTGCCTTCAACAGACTCAACCTTAATACCGTGCTTGAAGATAACCTTGTTGGCCTCAGCACTTGTAGAAGCTGTACCACCAACGTGGAAGGTTCTCATGGTAAGCTGAGTACCAGGCTGACCGATTGACTGGGCAGCAATAATACCTACTGCCTCACCAACTGAGACCGGGCGGTTTGTTGCAAGGTTTCTACCGTAACACTTGCGGCAGACGCCATGCTTTGCCTCACAGGTAAGAACGTATCTTACGACAACGCTTTCAACACCTGCTTCCTCAATAGCCTTGGCTTCTTCGTCTGTAATCTCATGATCGATAGGAACTATTACCTCACCGGTCTTTGGATTAACAACATTCTCAAGGGTATAGTGTCCTGCAATTCTCTCTGAAAGGCGGGCAACAATCTCATCACCATCCTTGACGGCTCTTCTTTCAATACCGTTGATTGTTCCGCAGTCTTCTTCGTTTACAACAACATCCTGAGAGATATCAACAAGTCTTCTTGTCAGGTAACCTGCTTCAGCTGTCTTAAGAGCAGTATCGGAAAGTCCCTTACGTGCACCGTTTGTGGAAATGAAGAATTCAATGATTGAAAGTCCTTCCTTGAAGTTGGACTTAATCGGGAATTCAATAATATCTCCGTTCGGCTTGGCCATAAGACCACGCATACCACCGAGCTGTCTGATCTGTGTCTTAGATCCTCTTGCTCCTGAGTCTGCCATGAGGAACAGCGGGTTGAAACCGTTCTGGCTCTTCTTCATGTCTTCCATAAGTCTGTCTGCCAGGTCTTCGTTAGCCTGTGACCATGTGCTGATCAGGGTGTTGTAACGCTCTTCCTGGGAGATCTGACCGTGATGGTACTGATCAAGAACTTCTGCCTGCTTTCTGTTTGCAGCTTCAATAATATCTTTCTTTGCATCCGGAATAATCATGTCTGAAAGACCGATTGTTGCACCGAATACTGTAGCGTACTTGTAACCTACATCCTTAATGGCATCTGCAAGCTTACATACAACTGAGTTGCTGTCGGTCTTAAGTGCCTGTCCGATAAGTTTCTTAAGGCCCTTGTCTCCGAAACACTTGTTCATGTCATCTTCGAAGGTAATTCCGTTAACTGCCGGAAGTGCATCTGCAAAGAGAAGTCTTCCGGGTGTTGTGTAATCCTCAGGGTCTCTCGGGAATGTGTATCTCTTACCGCTCGGAAGGGTGTAACCGATCTTTGCATTGTATGAGAGTACATTATTCTCAATAGCCATCTGGATCTCATCAATATTATCGTAGTATCTGCCCTCACCCTTATCATGATCCTTGGCTCTTGTCAGGTAGTTGATACCCAGAACCATATCCTGTGAAGGATAGACAATCGGCTTACCGTTTGCCGGGTCAAGAAGGTTTGTGGCAGAGAGCATGAGGGTCCAGCACTCAAGCTGTGCAGCCTGAGTAAGAGGTACGTGTACAGCCATCTGGTCACCATCGAAGTCAGCATTAAATGCATGACATACAAGCGGATGGAGCTTAATGGCCTTTCCGTCTACCAGAACCGGCTCAAATGCCTGAATACCGAGTCTGTGGAGGGTAGGAGCTCTGTTGAGCATAACCGGATGTTCTTTTACAACCTCATCAAGTACTGCCCAGACTTCTGCGCTTTCCTGCTCAACAATTGTCTTGGCCTTTTTGACGTTGGATGCAACACCGCTCTGAACAAGCTTCTTCATAAGGAAGGGCTTGTAAAGCTCGAGAGCCATCTTTGAAGGAAGTCCGCACTGATGAATTCTCAGTTCCGGTCCTACAACAATAACTGAACGTCCTGAGTAGTCAACACGCTTACCGAGGAGGTTCTGTCTGAATCTACCCTGCTTACCCTTAAGCATATCTGAGAGAGACTTAAGAGGTCTGCTGTTTGCGCCCTTGACTGCACCGCGCTTGCGCTTGCTGTTGTCAAACAGGGCATCTACTGCTTCCTGAAGCATTCTCTTCTCGTTTCTGACAATAATGTCAGGAGCGTGGAGGTTTATCAGGCGCTGCAGACGGTTATTTCTGTTAATAACTCTTCTGTAGAGGTCGTTGAGGTCGCTTGTGGCAAATCTGCCTCCGTCGAGCTGGACCATAGGTCTGAGATCCGGCGGAATAACGGGAATGACTGTAAGAATCATCCACTCCGGGCGGTTGTCACTTGCAAGGAAGTTGTCAACAACTTCAATTCTCTTGAGAAGCTTCTTGTCTGCCTTGTCTCCCTTTTCCCTCATCTTCTTTCTGAGGTCTTCGGAAATGGCCTGAAGATCAAGTGAAGCAAGAAGGGTTCTGATAGCCTCAGCACCCATGCCGGCTGTAAATGTATCTCCAATCTTCTCTCTGAGCTTAATGTACTCTTCCTCTGTAAGGAGCTGCATCTGGCGGAGCTCAATGGTCTTATCCGGACCAATTTCAATCAGCTTGCCCTTGTTCTCCTCACCGGGGTTGATAACAATATACTTTTCGTAGTAAAGGACGCTCTGAAGTGCGTTTCTTCCCAGGTCGAGAAGATAGCCCATTCTTGAGGGAACGCTTCTGTAGTACCAGATGTGTGATACAGGAGAAGCAAGGCTGATATGGCCCATTCTCTCTCTACGAACCTTTACGTTTGTTACTTCAACGCCACAGCGGTCACAGATAACACCCTTGTAACGGATGCTCTTGAACTTTCCGCAGTAGCATTCCCACTCTTTTGTGGTACCGAAAATCTTTTCACAGAACAGACCTTCTCTTTCCGGTCTGAGTGTTCTGTAGTTAATTGTTTCCGGTTTTTTGACTTCACCGTAAGACCAGGCCCTGATCTGCTCCGGAGATGCCAGTTTTATCATTACACTGTCGAAATCCTGAATTTCTTTCATAACCTAGCTCCTCCTGTCAGTTCTGACCCTTTTTCTTGATAATCTCTTCATCACGTTCTGTGAGAGCAACCTGCTTACCCTTTGAATCGTAGATGCTCATATCAAGAGCAAGTCCTCTGATTTCCTGCATGAGAACGTTGAAGGCCTCAGGCATACCGGCATTTGTTGAAGGCTCACCCTTAACAATGCTCTCGTAAATCTTGACTCTTCCGTTCATGTCGTCACTCTTGATTGTCAGCAGTTCCTGCAGTGTGTTTGCAGCACCGTAAGCCTCGAGAGCCCAGACTTCCATTTCTCCGAGTCTCTGGCCACCGAACTGTGCCTTACCGCCGAGCGGCTGCTGTGTTACCAGTGAATAAGGACCTGTACTTCTTGCATGCATCTTGTCATCTACAAGGTGGTGCAGTTTCAGATAGTAAATGTATCCGCAGAATACCGGGTTTACGAAAGGTACACCTGTTCTTCCGTCGTAAAGAGTTACCTTTGCATTTGCCGGAAGACCTGCTTCAATACACTTCTGCTCAATCTGATCCATTTCAGCACTCTGGAAGACAGGAGTTGAGTACCACTCGTCAAGTTTGACAGCGGCCCAACCAAGCTGTGTTTCCATCAGCTGACCAATATTCATTCGTGAAGGAACGCCAAGCGGGTTAAGACATACATCAAGTGATGTACCGTCTTCCATGAACGGCATGTCTTCAATCGGAAGAATTCTTGAAACAACACCCTTGTTACCATGACGGCCAGCCATCTTATCGCCCTGGCGAAGCTTTCTCTTTGTAGCAATAAGGACCTTGATAGTCTCTTCTACGCCAGTCTGAAGCTCGTCATTGTCAGCCTTTTTCATCCTCTGTACGTCAATGACAATGCCTTCTGTCCCGTGAGGAACTTTCAATGATGTGTCTCTGACTTCCTTGGCCTTTTCACCGAAGATAGAGTTGAGAAGCTTGAACTCAGGAGTTGTGTCGCTCTCACTCTTCGGGGTTACCTTACCGACAAGGATGTGGCCCGGATGTACCATGGTACCAATGTTTACAATACCTTCATCATCAAGGTGCTTTGTCATATTCTCGCCAATGTTCGGAATATCCTTTGTCAGGCGCTCTGGTCCGAGCTTTGTCTCACGAACATCAATTGAGAACTCCTTGATATGGATGGAAGTATAGATATCTTCCTTGACAACTCTCTCAGAAATGAGAACAGCGTCTTCGTAGTTGTATCCGTTCCATGGAACAAATCCGACAAGAATGTTTCTTCCCAGGGCAAGTTCACCGCGGTCTGTTGCAGGACCGTCAGCAAGAACATCTCCGGCACCGATCTTCTGACCGTAACTTACAATCGGAGTCTGTGTGAAACATGTATCGTTGTTTGTTCTCTGGTACTTCTGAACCTTGTATCTGTCAGTCTTGGCTATAACAACAGCGTTCGGAGAAACAGAAAGGATATAACCTGTGGCAAGAGCCTTGATTTCCTTCTTCTCCGGAGCTCTGAGTCTGTCAGCCTTTTCCTTGATATCTGTAGCAATCAGATCCTTCTCGGAAATAAGCTTGCCTGCTACTGCATACATGGTTCTTTCGTAGTCGTTTGTCTTAGACGGAAGTTCCTGTGTAACAATCTCTGAGTTAGGAGCAATATCAACAAGAGTATTTGAAACGTGTACTACTACACCGTCAACTCCTGCCTTAACTGTCTGTGCACCGGTAGCAACTACTGTTGACTTCTCAACCCTGTCTCCGAATGAGACAGAAGGTGTGCAGCCTGCAATCTCCAGGACTGTATGAGTTTCAGGAGCTACAACAATATCAACTGCGCTTACGTAGACAACAACACCTGCGTTCTTTGACTTAATGAGAACACCTGAATCATATGCTGTCTTATGCTCCATACCTGTACCAACTCTCGGAGTCTCCGGGAATACAAGAGGAACGGCCTGACGCTGCATGTTTGAACCCATCAGGGCACGGTTTGCGTCGTCATGCTCAAGGAACGGAATAAGGGAAGCTGCAACTGAAACTACCTGCTTCGGAGAAACGTCCATGTACTTAATCTCAGGATCTCCGGCGCGGCGTGTTGTATAGTCGCCCCTGTTTCTTACAGGAATATCATCTTCAGCAAATGTGCCATCCTTGTTCAGTTTGGCGTTTGCCTGTGCAATAAAGTACTTCTCCTCGTCGTTTGCATCCAGGTATCTGACTTCTTTTGTTACAACTCCGTCCTTAACCTTTCTGTACGGGCTGACAAGGAAGCCGTACTTGTTAATCAGTGTATAGTTTGCAAGAGAAACAATAAGACCAATGTTCGGGCCTTCAGGAGTTTCAATCGGACACATTCTTCCATAGTGTGTGTAGTGAACGTCTCTGACCTCGAATCCTGCACGGTCACGGTTAAGACCACCGTTACCGAGGGCTGTAAGTCTTCTCTTGTGTGTCAGTTCTGCCAGCGGGTTGATCTGGTCCATGAACTGTGAGAACTGTGATGAACCGAAGAAGTCCTTGATAGCTGCTACAATCGGCTTGTTGGAAATAAGATCCTGCGGCCTCTGTGAAAGCTTCTGGTCTTCCTGAGTTGTGTTCATTCTTTCTCTGGCTGTTCTTTCCATGCGTGAGAAAGCTGCCTTCAGCTGCTGCTGGAGAAGCTCGCCTACACATCTGACACGGCGGTTTCCGAGATGGTCAATATCGTCTGTACTTTCCTCATGAATGTAAACCTTGATAAGGTAATTCATGGTGTTGACAATATCTTCCGGTACGAGGGTTGTCAGATTTTCATCAAAACTGTCGTCCTCTTCTCCGGCGTGGAACTTCTTGTGAAGCTTGTATCTTCCGACAGCTCCCAGATCGTATCTGCGCTGTGAGAAGAACATGTCATTGAGTTCTCTTTCTCCGCGTTCTACTGTGATAATCTCACCTGGCATAAGAACGGCATAGATGCTTGTAAGTACATCTTCCTTGGTCGGCTCGTCGCTGACTTCAGGTCTTGTGTACTTGGCCTCTTCCATTGCAAAGCAGTTGAGAATCATATCTGAATGCAGTGAATCTTCAGCATCCATGTCAACAATCTCAACTTCCTTAACGCCGAGCTCAATAAGATGCTCAACATCAGCAAGAAGGAGCTTGCTTCCGGCCTGGAATGCCTTCACCTTTTCAGTCTTTCCGCCAATTTCTTCGTCAACAAAGATGTCCTTTGCAGGATACTGACCTTCGAGAAGTTCCTTAGTCTCGTTGTTGTCAGCAACCTCGACAGTCTTTGTCTTGTAGAATGCGGCAATTATCTTTTCACGTGTGTTATAACCGATGGCTCTGAGGAAGAGAGTTCCGAGAATTCTCTTCTTTCTATCGATTTTTGCAGCTATGACGTGTTTCTTTTCGTCTATTTCAAATTCAAGCCAGGATCCTCTGTACGGAATAATTCTTGATGAATATACAGACTTATCCTTTTCGCTTGAGCCAGTGCTCTTCTCGTATGAGAAAATAACACCTGGAGATCTGTGAATCTGGCTGACAACGACTCTTTCAGCACCGTTGATGATAAAGGTGCCGCGGTCTGTCATGAGAGGAATATCGCCAAGGAAAATTTCCTTTTCCCTGAGTTCGTCATTTGCTGACAGGGCAAGGCTTATAACGGCCTTAAGGGGAACACTGTAAGTGCGTCCTTTCTTTTTGCAATCGACTTCATTGTACTTTATATTGTCAAAATCCAGTGAATATGACTCGTAGGAAAGAGTCATTTCGCCATTGGGTCCCTCAATAGGGAATATGGTCCTGAATACGTCTTCAAGACCGCACTTGGGATCAAGCGGTTCACCCTTCAGGAGTTTTTCACTCTGAAGAAATGATTCATATGAGTTCTTCTGGATTCCGATCAGGTCTGGTAACTCACAGACTTCTTCAAAGTCAGTTCCCAGATAAATCCTGTTTATAGGTTTGCTTTTAGCAACCATGTTTGCCCCCATCAGATTTAAGGTAAAATAGCGACAAATCCCCCTGTGCCTGAAAAACAGGCCAGGAGGATTCTCTTTTTTTCTCGATTATTTAACTTCGACTACGCAGCCCTGTTCCTCGAGCTTTGCCTTCATATCAGCAGCGTCAGCCTTGGAAACACCTTCCTTGACCTTTCCGCCAGCTTCAACGAGATCCTTAGCTTCCTTAAGACCAAGCTCAGGTACGCAAGCTCTGACTGCCTTAATTGCAGCAATCTTCTTTGCAGGATCGAAGCTCTTGAGAATAACATCAAACTCTGTCTTCTCCTCAGCTTCTTCAGCAGGTGCAGCACCAGCAGCGGGACCGGCAACAACTGCAGCAGCAGCTGTAACGCCGAACTTTTCTTCCATAGCCTTGATGAGATCTGCAACTTCCATTACAGACATGTTAGCGATAGTCTCGAGAATATCGTCTTTTGTTACTGTAGCCATATTATCTTCTCCTTAATAATTTTTTTTAAACGTTAATAGCAGGTTACTTGAAGACTAAAAACGTCAGTTCTGTGATTCCAGCTTCTCTTTGTAGGCAAGCAGTGTGGCAGCAAGTTTCTGAACAGGTGCCTTCATGGTTGCCATGAGCATGCTGATAAGATCCAGACGGCCAGGGAGCTTACTGAAAGCAATAACACCCTCACTGTCAAGGAAATTTCCATCAAGAAGTCCGCCACGAATCTGGAGCTTGTCGCCTGTAGCCTTTGCAGCTTCTGCAACAATCTTTGCCATTTCGTTATGTGCGTCCTTTCCCATGATAACAGCTGTTGGTCCAACAAGCTGGTCGTCCAGACCGTCATGTCCGAGCTCCTTGAATGCAATCCTTGCATAGCGGTTCTTGACAACACGGCAGGCAGCTTCCTTGGTTCTGAGCTGCTTTCTGAGGTCTGTAATCTGTCCGACTGTGAGACCTCTGTAGTCAGTGAAGATAAATCCTGAATACTGACCGAACTCGTCCTTAAGCTGCTTTACAGCTGCTTCTTTTGTAGCATTCACTTTTGTCTGATAATCCATACTTCACCTCGTACTCAAACAAATTCTTTTGCATCAAGAAGAATTCCAGGACCCATTGTTGAAGCAAGAGCAACTGACTGAACAAAATCACCCTTAGCATCAGCAGGCTTTTTCCTGAAGATTTCCTTAAGTGCAACACTTGCGTTCTCGGCAACCTTTGCAGGTTCCATAGAAACCTTACCAACAGCCATGTGGACAACACCTGTCTTGTCGCTGCGGAACTCAGTTCTTCCCTGCTTAAGCTCAGCAAGGGCGCCCTTGATATCCATAGTAACTGTGTGTGTCTTGGGGTTAGGCATGAGGCCTCTTCTACCGAGAATAGGACCGAGACGTCCTACGTCCTTCATCATGTCCGGTGTGGCAACGGCGACATCAAAGTCCATCCATCCGCCTCTTACCTTCTCAATGAGATCAGCGTCACCTACGTATGTTGCACCTGCGTCAAGAGCTTCCTGAGCCTTGTCGCCCTTAGCAAATACGAGAACTCTCTTCTCTGCACTGAACTGGTTGGGGAGAACTACTGTGTCTCTGACGCTCTGACTCTTCTTGAGTGTAAGATGAATGTGGAGCTCAACTGTTTCGTCGAACTTAGCAAAAGCAACTTCCTTTACCAATGAAGCTGCATCTTCGAGGCTGTAGAGCTTTGTCTTGTCAACCTTTGCAGCTGCTTCAAGATACTTCTTTCCGTGCTTCATTTTTCCACCTCCACGCCCATTGATCTTGCTGTACCTGCGATAATGCGCTTTGCAGCTTCAATATCGTTGGCATTAAGATCCTGCATCTTGGTCTTTGCAATCTCTTCAAGCTGAGCCTGTGAGATAGTACCGACTTTCTCTTTGTTAGGAACACCACTTGCCTTCTCAAGATGAAGAGCCTTCTTGATGAGAACTGCTGCAGGAGGAGTCTTAAGAATGAATGAGAATGTCTTGTCAGCATAAACTGAGATGACAACCGGGATTACGAGTCCAGCTTCATATGACTTTGTGCGGTCATTAAACTGCTGAACAAACTGTGGGGCACTTACACCGTGAGGTCCGAGAGCCGGGCCAATAGGAGGTGCCGGCGTAGCTTTCTGTGCCGGACACTGCAACTTAATAATTGCAGTCACCTTTTTCTTTGCCATTTTTTTCTCCTTACGTGACAGGACTTGCCTGGGTTGGCGGTAGATTTCAGTCCTTCACGCTGGTAATAACGCCTGTCATACGATCAGGCTCCCACCTTTCCGCCACAAGAGCGGAGAGGAGTATTAACATGTCAATGAGCATATGTAAAACAACTTCCGTGCTTAATGCTCACTTGCACGGAACAGTGCACTCTGTCAGAGTTTCTCAACCTGAGTAAAATCAATTTCAACCGGAGTCGGTCTGCCGAAGATTTCGACAGATACTCTGATTTTTCCTCTCTCAGTATTGATCTCTTCAATTGCACCGGTAAAACCTGAGAACGGACCGTCTGTAATTTTGACGGTTTCTCCGAGATCAAAGTTCTGCTTGGGTCTGAAGACCTTTTCAGCCTTGATCTCTCCGGTCTTCTGAAGAATGTTGTCCATTTCCTCTTTTGAAAGCGGAAGCGGACGTGCAGATCTTGTCGGAGTCAGGAAACCTGTTACTCCCTGGATGGCCTTGATCTGGTCACAATACTTCTTCCATGCATCTCCTTCGGGGAGATCCATTTCTACCAGAATATATCCGGGAAGTACCTTGTGTTTGGATTCCTTTCTTACTCCGTCCTTTGTCTCAACAAGAGTTTCAAACGGAACTTTGACGTCAAGACACACAGATGCAAAGTCAGCATCTGTATCAATGATTCTGCGCACAAGACGCTCAATCTTCTGCTCATAACCGGAATAAGTATGTACTGCGTACCAGCCTTTTGCCATGACAACCTGCCTGCTTAGAAAACAAGATAGACGCCCTTAAGGAGGACGTAGTCTACGAGTCCGAGAACTACGGCAAAGACTATTGTTGTGATAAGAACAATCTTTGTGTATGAAACAATGGTTCCCTTGCTGGGCCAGGCAACCTTCTTCATTTCAAGAACACTCTCTTTAAGGTATTTAATAAGTTTCTTCATATATAAAACTCCTGTATAGATTCCCTTCAGGCCAGGAGGGATTCGAACCCCCAACACCCGGTTTTGGAGACCAGTGCTCTAACCGTTGGAGCTACTGGCCTAAACTTCATCTATATTCTGCGGCAACAAAAATCTTATTTGACCTTTGTTTCCTTGTGCAGAGTATGCTTTCTATCAAACGGGCAATACTTCATAAGCTCGAGCTTATTGGGATTATTGCGGCGGTTCTTTTCTGTTGTATAGTTCTTTCTCTTGCACTCTTCGCACTGAAGAGCAATCTTCTCAACAGGACTCTTTTTCTTATCTGCCATCTTTCTATCTCCTATGGGTTTATCAGACCCAGGTATTCACCTCGTTTTACCCTTTAAGCCCCCGGGCGGGTTTGAACCGCCGACCTCAGCCTTACCATGGCTGCGCTCTACCAACTGAGCTACAAGGGCATAGTGGTAGCGCAGAAATGCGCAAATTTGAACATAACAAAAAGGTGAATATGTGTCAACGCCCCCTACACTAAAAAGGGAAAAAATGATAAAAAGACATATTCAATAAATATAGGCCGCAATTAAACATCCATAAAAACAATTCACAGCGGCAGTAAAAATCGGAGACGTAATGCCAAACAAGAAAACAACAGACAAGACTGTAGTAAATTCAGTAAGGTCAGCACGCACATCCAAGGCTATTGCCCAGGACTTTGCAGAACACCTGAAGTATGACGCAGACGCTGATATCTTCCACACAACGCAGGAAGGACGTTATGAGGCTCTGGCAAACACAATCAGAGACAGAATAGTCCACCAGTGGAACAAGAGCAGAAAGACACAGCGCGCAAAAAACGCCAAGCACGTTTACTATCTCTCTCTTGAGTTCCTCATGGGACGCGCCATGACCAACAATATTAATAATATGGGGATCATGGACCAGGTCACAGAGGCTCTGAAGTCACTCGGATACACATATGAAGAACTTGCAGACGTAGAACCGGATGCAGGTCTCGGTAACGGAGGCCTCGGCCGCCTTGCAGCCTGCTTTTTGGACTCCATGGCCACTCTTGAGATTCCCTCGTACGGTTATGGAATAAGATACAACTACGGTATCTTCAAGCAGCTTATTTCAAACGGTTACCAGTTTGAACAGCCGGATAACTGGCTCAGATACGGAAACCCGTGGGAAATCCCCCGTTCAGATGTTGCCTACACAGTCAACTTCGGCGGTAAGGTCCAGCATTTCAGAGAAAACGGCAGGGAGATGTACAAGTGGGTAGACACAGACAAGATTATCGGTATGGCATATGACATGCCCATTATCGGTTATGGCGGAACTACCGTTAACACCCTCAGACTCTGGAGCGCAAAGGCTGTGGAAGACTTCAGCTTCCAGGACTTCAACGAGGGTGACTACACACAGGCTGTTCGTGACAAGGTTACAGCAGAGAATATCTCACAGGTTCTCTACCCTAACGACACACAGTACCTCGGAAAGGTTCTGCGCCTTAAGCAGCAGTACTTCTTTGTAGCCTGCTCCCTCGCAGATATTGTCAGACGCTTTAAGAGAAAGTTCACAGACTGGAAGGAATTTCCAAACCAGGCAGCTATCCAGCTGAATGACACACACCCGTCAATTGCTGTTGCAGAACTTATGAGAATCCTCATTGATGAGGAAGGCCTTGAGTGGGATGAAGCCTGGGAGATTACAAAGGCAACGCTTGGCTACACAAACCACACACTCATGCCTGAAGCACTTGAGAAGTGGCCTGTTCCCATGTTTGAGGAACTTCTTCCAAGACACCTGCAGATTATCTATGAAATCAACAACCGCTTCTTAAAGTTTGCAGTTTCATTCTTCCCGACAGCAAATGCAGAAAATTTAAATGCAATCCGCAAGATCAGCATTATTGAGGAGAGCAACCCCAAGAACATCCGTATGGCAAACCTGGCAATTGTCGGAAGCCATGCAATCAACGGTGTTGCCGCCCTTCATACAGAACTTCTCAAGAACTACATGTTCCCGGAGTTCAGAACAATCTATCCTGAAAAGTTCCAGAACAAGACAAACGGAATTACACCGCGCCGCTGGCTTCTCAGTGCAAACCCCGGCCTTAGCAGCCTCATTACCGATGCTATCGGACCGCAGTGGATTACAGATGCTTCACAGCTTTCAAAGCTCAGTGCATTTGCAACAGACCCAGCCTTTGCTGAGAAGTTTGCAAAGGTAAAGTATGAGAACAAGAAGAATGCAGCTCACTTCCTGCAGAAGGACTGCTCAATTATTGTAAATCCGGATTCAATCTTTGACGTTCAGGTTAAGAGAATTCACGAGTACAAGAGACAGCTGTTAAATGCATTTAATATTGTTCTTCTCTACCAGAAGATCAAAAACGACGCAGCTTTTGCTTCTTCATTTAAGCCTGTTACCTTCCTCTTCGGCGGAAAGAGTGCCCCGGGCTACGTAAATGCAAAGCTTTCAATCAAGCTGATTAACAGTATTGCCACAGTTATTAACAATGACCCGGCTGTTAAGGACAAGCTCAGAGTCCACTTCATGCCGAACTACAGAGTTACCATGGCAGAAAGCGTTATTCCTGCAACAAACATCTCAGAGCAGATTTCAACAGCAGGTCTTGAAGCCTCAGGTACAGGAAACATGAAGTTCATGCTCAACGGTGCACTTACAATCGGTACACTCGACGGAGCAAACGTTGAGATTCAGGAAGAAGTCGGACCTGAAAACTGCTACATCTTCGGCCACACTGAAGATCAGATTGCAGCCCTCAAGGGTCACTACAGCCCATGGGATTTCATCAACAGAGACGACGAAATCCGCTCAGCCGTAGAGCTTCTCAGAAGAGACTTCTTCAACATCAACGAGCCAGGTGCATTTGACGCCCTGCTCCACGAGATTCTCGACTGCGGCGACAGATTCTTCATCTTTGCAGATTTGAGAATGTATGCTGACAGACACCAGGAGATTCTTGATCTGTACAACAACAACTTCTCTGACTTCAACAGAAAGGCAATCCTTAACGTTGCTTGCTCAGGAAAGTTCAGTTCAGACAGAACAATCAAGGAGTACGCAGAGCAGATCTGGGGCGCAAAGCCGTGCCATGTCACCCTGAACACTTCAGCTCACAGTGTTCTTGCAGATGCACACAAGCATGCAAAATAAGAATTAAACCAAAACAACAATCAAAGGCCGTTGCATGAAAGAAGCAGCGGCCTTATTCTTTATAACCATGAATGCAGAATTTGATGTTACAGGTATAACAATAGAAACCAAAAGGCTTATTCTCAGACCCTGGAAAATAACAGACCTTAAGGACTTCTACGCCTATGCATCTGTTCCGGATGTGGGAGAGCGTGCCGGATGGAAGCACCACGAAAGCGTAGAAAAATCAAATGAAATTCTAAAGCTTTTTATAGAAGAAAAGAAAACCTTTGCCATCATCAGCAAGAAGAACAACAGAGCAATAGGTTCTCTCGGAATTGAACTTTACGGTAATGAAGACAAGCTTACAGAGTTTGCAAACCTGAAGGGCCGTGAGATAGGCTACGTCCTTTCTAAAGACTACTGGGGACAGGGCCTTATGCCTGAGGCTGTTAAAGCTGTAACAGACTATCTGTTTAATACACTTGATTACGACTTTGTTCTCTGCGGTCACTTTGACAAGAACACTCAAAGTGCAAGAGTTCAGGACAAGTGCGGTTTCAAGCCCTACAGAAAACTTGTCTTTGACACCCGCATGGGAACAAAGGAAAGCGGGATTCTCAGACTTCTTCTAAACCCGAATAAAGATATAAAGCTTGTCTTCTCTCACCCCGAGACTCTGATATCGGCAATTTAAATTACAAATATAACACTCATTTTCCCTTTATATTTTGCCGATAGGATAATATAATATTGCCATGAGTAAGATTGAATACACAGGTGTAACAGAGACTGCAAAAGCCTGGGAAGTCAGTGAAAGAAGCGTAAGAAACTACTGCACCACGGGAAGAGTCAGAGGAGCCATACTCGAGGGCAAGACCTGGAAGATTCCCTCGGATGCTGAAAAGCCTGAAAGAAAGGTACGACTCAACACTTCTCAAAAAACTCTTCTTCAGACACTTAAGCGGGAAAAAGAAGCATCTTTAAAAGGCGGTATTTACCATAAGATACAAATAGACCTTACTTTTAATTCAAATCACATTGAAGGCTCGGCTCTTACACATGACCAGACGCGCTATATATTTGAAACAAACACAATAGGGCCTAGCAACAGAACTGTAAATGTTGACGATATTATTGAAACAGTAAATCACTTTCGCTG
The DNA here is from genome assembly GCA_024699225.1 of Sphaerochaetaceae bacterium. Taxonomy (GTDB): domain Bacteria; phylum Spirochaetota; class Spirochaetia; order Sphaerochaetales; family Sphaerochaetaceae; genus UBA1265. The sequence goes on along the minus strand of JAILPZ010000037.1, from coordinate 8,493 downwards.
TATAGACCTGATAATTGAAAGTGCAAATAGGAAACTTAACGAAAGTCTCATAAAACAGCTTCATATGATTTTAAAATCAGGAACAAGTGACAGCCGAAAAGCCTGGTTCAGAACAGGAGACTACAAAGCTCTGGAAAATGAAGTTGGAGGGAGAGAAACAACAAAAAGTGCCGACGTGCCCAAAGCCATGAACAGGCTGCTTGCAGACTACAACAGCAAAACAAATATTAATCTTACAGATATTCTTGATTTTCATGTCCGTTTTGAAGAAATCCACCCTTTCCAGGACGGAAACGGAAGAATCGGGCGCCTGATTATGTTCAAGGAGTGCCTTAGGAACAATATTGTCCCGTTTATAATCACAGAAGAATTAAAGATGTACTACTACCGTGGAATCAGAAACTGGGCAACTGAAAAAGAGTATCTTAGAGATACCTGCCTTACGGCACAGGACTATTTTTCTATTAAATATATGCAGAGACCAGAGCAGTAAGAAGCGGGGCAAAGATAAGGGCCGGAAGGTAGTTTGCGTTCTTAAATTCCTTAATCTTCAAAAGACCCAGGCCTATCATGATAAGAAGAATACCGCCTGCAGCTGAAAGAGCTGTAATTCCGCTGTCTCCCAGAACAGGTTCAATATATGAACCGGCTAAAGTAAAGAAGCCCTGATATACAAGAATGGACAGGGCTGAAAATGCAACCCCTACTCCGTAGATTGATGAGAATACTATGGCCATGCAGCCGTCCATGACACTCTTGATTAGAATAGTCTGAAGATTTCCGGTAGTTCCTGCCTGAATAGAGCCTACAACACTCATGGAACCGGAGCAGAAAAGGACAGAAGCTGTCATGAAGCCTCTTGCAAAAAGAGATTCGGAAGAACCTTTTCCGGAAAAACGCTTTTCAAGGGAAGAACCGAGAGAGAGAATGCCATCCTCAATCTTTAACAGATAACCGGCAAAGCCACCGAACAAAAGCGCAATGAGCAAAATAAGCATGTTCTCAGCTTCAAGAGCCATCTGGATTCCCATAACAACGGTGACAAGACCGCTGCATGAGAAAACTACAGTCTTAAAATCATCTTTTAACTTTTTTCCGGCAAAAAGCCCTAAAATAGTACCGGCTATAACAGTGGCACAGTTAATAAAAACACCAATCATGAGGTCAATTGTAATTAATTGTGATAAACTAAGTCAAAATGCAGAGTGCCGATATAATAATGCTTTGTGCAGGAACTTCATCCCGCATGGGCAAAACAAACAAAATGTTACTCCCCTTCAAGGGCATGACCCTTGCATCCTACAGCTGTCTTGAGGCTTTAAAGTACCTCTCTTCTCTTGAAGGAGGCGGGCGCTTGATTGTAGTTACAGGCTACAGGCACCTCTCACTTTTAAAGGCACTTGAACCATGCAAGGCCTTTATAGAAAAGACTGCAGCCCCAGTTGAGATGATAGTTACAAGAAACAGAGACTACAAAAACGGTCAGTTCTCATCCACAAAAAAAGGTGCCGCAGACCTGCGCGACGCAGTTCCTTTCTTTATCAGTCTTGCAGACATGCCCGAGATACAGGAAAAACACTATACATTGCTCGGAGAACTTCCTCCAAAAGCCATTGCAGTAAGACCGTTCTTTGAAAATATTCCCGGACACCCGGTTCTTCATGCTCCGGAATTTAAGAATAAAATACTAAGCAGTCCGGATAACTGCTCTATCAGAGAGCTGTTAAAAAATGAAACGGTCTGCGAAATTAAATTCACAGACCGCTCATGGGTGCTTGATTTGGATACTGAGGAAGACCTTAAGTCGTCTCAAATCCTATAGATGATCCGGCTACGGTAAGTTTTACACCGCTGCCTTCATGAATTATTCCTCTGAGCATGGCTTCTGCCAGAGTGTTTTCAACCATACTCTGAACTGCACGTCGTACAGGACGGGCACCAAAGTCTGGATTGTAGCCTGCATCAGCGAGAAGAGAAAGAGCATCTTCAGTCCATGAAAGACCAATACCCTTGTTCTCGAGACGCTTTTTAAGCATTTCAAGCTGAAGCTCTGCAATCTTCTTTATCTGCTCCTGACCGAGGCGGTTGAAGACTATGATCTCATCAATTCTGTTTATGAACTCAGGCTTGAATGAGCTTCTTACAACCTCCATAACCTGTGCTCTTCCCTCTTCTGCGTTCTGAGCTTCAAGAAGATCACGGCTTCCGAGGTTGCTTGTCATGATAATAACAGTGTTTCTGAAGTCTACAACCCTTCCCTGACTGTCAGTTAAACGACCGTCATCCAGAATCTGGAGGAATAAGTCAAACACATCAGGATGAGCCTTCTCAATCTCATCAAAGAGAATAACTGAGTAAGGACGTCTGCGAACCACTTCAGTAAGCTGACCTCCTTCATCGTATCCGACATATCCCGGGGGTGCTCCGATAAGACGGGAAACTGAGAACTTTTCCATGTACTCAGACATATCAATTCTTGTTAAAGCCTTCTCATCATCAAAGAGGAAGGAAGCAAGGACCTTGGCAAGTTCTGTCTTACCCACACCTGTAGGACCTGCAAACAGGAAGGATCCGAGAGGTCTTCTCTCATCACCAATCCCGGTTTTGTTTCTTCTGATTGCATTTGCAACTGCCTTGATTGCCTCGTCCTGACCTACAACACGCTGAGAGAGAATCTTCTCAAGGTTCAGGTACTTCTCAATCTCAGAACTCTGCATCTTTGAAATAGGAATTCCAGTCCAGGAAGAAACAATTGCAGCTATATCCTGCTCATCAACCTCTTCTCTTAGAAGTCTGTCCTCATCTTCAACAGCACCTGAGGCAGAAGCTTCCTCTATCTCCCTCTGAAGCTGAGGAATAAGACCATGCTTTATCTTTGCAGCCTTTTCAAGGTTGCCTTCACGCTCTGCCTGTTCCTCTTCATTCTTAAGCTGCTCAAGGCGGCTCTTTTTCTCCCTCATGCCCTCAATGGAGTTTCTTTCATTCTCCCATTTTGAATGCATTTCGGAGCTCTTCTGCTCAAGGGATGAAAGCTCTTCATTGATCTTATCAAGACGCTCCTGGGAGGATTTGTCTGTTTCCTTCTTAAGTGCCTTCTGCTCAATCTTCAGCTGTAGGATCTTTCTCTCTATCTTATCCAGTTCAACCGGCTGGCTTTCAATTTCCATCTTAAGCTGGGAAGCAGCTTCATCAATAAGGTCAATTGCCTTATCGGGGAGGAACCTGTTTGTAATGTAACGGTTACTCAGTGTTGCAGCAGCTACAATAGCGTCATCTGTAATTCTTACTCCGTGATGGACCTCGTAACGCTCCTTAAGTCCTCTGAGGATGGCAATTGTGTCCTCTACAGTAGGTTCTGTTGCATATACAGGCTGGAATCTTCTCTCAAGAGCCTTATCCTTTTCAATGTACTTTCTGTACTCATCAAGTGTTGTAGCGCCAATTGCATGAAGCTCTCCACGGGCTAAAGCCGGCTTGATGAGGTTCGAAGCATCTGTAGAACCTTCAGCAGCGCCTGCGCCGACAATTGTATGAAGCTCATCAATAAAGAGAATAATCTTGCCCTCGCTCTCGGCAACAGCACTGATTACAGTCTTAAGACGCTCTTCAAACTCACCTCTGTACATAGCACCTGCTACAAGAGATCCAACATCCAGCGAAAGAAGCTTCTTATCTTCAAGTGAGTCAGGAACGTCCTTTCGGACTATTCTCTGAGCCAGGCCTTCAACAATAGCTGTCTTACCTACACCGGGTTCACCAATTAGAACAGGGTTGTTCTTAGTTTTTCTGGAGAGAACCTGCATAACACGGCGAATCTCTTCGTCTCTGCCTATAACCGGGTCGAGCTTGCCCTGTGCGGCAAGTGCCGTCAGGTCCTTACAATATTTTTCAAGGGCCTTGCCCTTATCATTCTTATCTACCATTTCCATATAGTCACCTCTAATATTTTTTGTCCGTATCTACGCAAAAATACAAACAAAAATAGCAATTGGCAACAAAGGTCGGTATAATCAGGTTATGGACATTTTACTTTACATCTGTTTGTCATTATTAATAGTCATAATTGTTTTGCTTTCTCTCCTTATTTCCAAAGCATCAAAAAACAAAAATGATGAGACTCTGTCTTCCCTTGCAAAGGATGTGGCTCTTCTTGGTGAAAAGACTGATCAGAATACAAAACAGACCCAGTTTCTCTATACCATGGTTGATAAGAATCTCAGGGAAATGCGTATTTCAAATGAAAAGCAGCTTTCAGAGATGCGTGAAACTGTAAACGAAAAGCTTCAGCAGACTCTGGAAAACAGACTAAGCACAACATTTAAGGCTGTAAGTGGTCAGCTTGAAAGCGTCTACCGTCAGCTCGGAGAAATGCAGAACCTGGCTAAAGGCATGGATAATCTGGAGCGTGTGCTTACAAATGTCAAAACCAGAGGTATGTGGGGAGAACTTCAGGCGGAGAAGATTCTTCAGGACATTTTGCTTCCTGAGCAGTATCTGAAAAATGTAAAAACAAAGAGCGGAAGTAATGCTGTTGTTGAATTTGCAGTAAAGCTTCCTGAAAATGTCCTTCTTCCCATAGATTCAAAATTCCCTCTGGAAGATTATGAAAGACTCTGTGAAGCCACTGCTTCAGCAGACATAGCAGGTGTGAAAGCTGCAAGAAAGGCTCTGGAAACAGCAATACGAACTGAAGCTAAGAGAATTCAGGACAAATATATTGATGTGCCTCATACTACAGACTTTGCCGTCATGTTTCTTCCAATTGAAGGTCTGTATGCAGAAGTACTTTCTGTTCCCGGGTTACAGGAACTTGCCCAGAGGGAAAATCACATACTTATTGCAGGCCCATCTACCCTTGCAAGCCTGTTAAACAGTCTTCAGATGGGATTCAGGACTCTTGCTATTGAGAAAAAGAGCGCTGAAGTCTGGACGGTTCTGGGCCAGGTAAAAACCCAGTTCTTCAAGTTTGAAGACGTACTGAAAAAAGTCCAGGAAAAGCTTAACAGCGCAAGCAGTGAGGTTGAGAAGGCATTTGTGCGCAACAGAGTTCTTGGAAGCAAGCTTAAGGGTGTTGAGACTTTTGAAGGTCCTGAAGAACTGACTCAGGATTTTGAAGAAGAGGAAGAGAGATAATCCACGTAATCAGTTACTGAGGTTCTCGAAAACTCTGCGCTTTCAGGAAAGTAAGCGAGCATAAAGCCATAAGAGAGCATGATAGCCATAATCTTTTCAGTAGCCTCAGTGCTGCTGCACTTTCTTATACTGCCCTCTCTAATTCCCCCACGAACAAGACGGCTTAAAAAGAGACGGAGCTTTGCTGTTCTGTGGTGAACTATATTCTCAATATTTGCATCTATAGCATTAATTGATTTTACAAAGCGTATAATCTCAACCTTGTATTTGTCTGCAGTATCAATAATATCTGCGGTAATCCTTCTCAGTCTTTCGGAAGAGGAGCCCTGACTCCATTCTTCACTTAAATATTTTTGAAGAATCTTGTCTGTCTGAGTTTTTACAAGGTAGTTAAAGACATCTGATACATCCTTAAAGTACTGGTAGACCGTAGTTCTTGAAAGATTGGCTTCCTGGGCAATCCTTGAGAGGTTGGCTTCCTTAAGGCCTCCCTCGTCATACACTCTGAGGGCTGTCTTAACAATGAGGTCCTTTCTTTTCTTATGGTCTATCACTTTAGGCATAGATGAATTTTACAGTAAAAAAGAGCGAAAAAAAAGACCGGAACTAAATCCGGTCTTTGTATAATTTCTGTTTTTATCAGAATACGAGAACAACTTCTCCGTTAGGATATGTCTCAGCAACCCAAGCCTTAACTTCGTCACTCTGAAGAGCCTTTACGAGAGCCTTGATAGCTGCATTATCCTGATTTCCATCCTTAACAGTAATAATGTTTACGTAAGGGCTGTCTGCGCCTTCAACAACAAGGCCGTCCTTAGCAGCATTAAGACCTGCAGGAATAGCATAGTTACCATTGATAACAGCACCGTCAACATCTGCAAGAACTCTTGGAAGTGAAGCAGCCTCAATTTCCTGGAACTTAAGGTTCTTCGGATTTGAAGCAATATCCATCGGTGTTGATTCAAGGTTGCTTGAATCCTTAAGAGTAATCAGACCTGCGCTCTGGAGAAGAAGAAGTGCTCTTCCCTCGTTTGTCGGGTCGTTTGGAATAGCAATTGTAGCTCCGTCAGGAAGCTGGCTGAGCTCTGTGTACTTTGAAGAGTAAAGTGCAAGAGGCTCAACATGGATACCGCCGGCGTTTACAAGGTGGTAACCGTGCTCTACGTTAAATGAATTCATGTAAGGAATGTGCTGGAAGAAGTTGGCATCAATTTCGCCATCTTCAAGAGCTGTGTTGGGAGTTACATAATCTGTGAACTCTCTGACCTCAAGTGTGTAGCCCTGCTCTGCAAGATCATCTACAACAAGATTGAGCATCTCAGCATGAGGAACGGGTGTTGCGCCAACAACGATTTTATTAGATGAAGTTTCCTTTGAACCACCGGCGAATACGGCAAAAGAAATAAGAAGTACGACAAGAATAAGTGATAATTTCTTCATATTTTTTCTCCTGGAAGATAAAAATCAGCGTTTTTCCAGCATTTTTGAAGATATCTTGTTTCCTGTGAACTGAACCAGTTCAACAAGAACAAGGATAACTACTACAGAAACGGCCATTACGTCCGGTCTGAAACGCTGGTATCCGTATCTGATGGCCAGGTCTCCGAGACCTCCTCCGCCTATAACTCCTGCCATGGCAGAGTAGCCTATCAGATTGATTATTGTCAGTGTTACTCCTGAAACCAGAGACGGTGTTGCCTCAGGAAGGAGAACCTTGAAAATAATCTGAGAGTTGGTAGATCCCATTGAGCGGGCTGCTTGTACTACACCCGGATCCACCTCCTTGAGAGCAGTTTCAATAATTCTTGCTACGAACGGGGCTGCCGCAATCGAAAGCGGAACTATTGCTGCTGTTGTTCCTATTGCCTTTCCAACGATAATACGTGAAAGAGGAAACAGAAGAATCATTAGTATTACAAACGGGAAAGATCTGAGAACATTAACAATCTTGCTCAGAACCTCGTTTAATACCGGTTTTGGTTTAAGTCCTCCCTGTGAGTAAGGTCCGGTTACACATAAAAGAATACCAAGCGGCATACCCAGAACGAGGGAGAATATGGTTGAGAAGAACACCATTGAGAGAGTCTGAAGTGTTGAATGCCATACAAGATTGAATAACATTAAAGAGCCTCCTCAACGGTAATTTTATGTCTTTTGAGTTTGGCAACTGTCTTTTTGACAGCTTCCTCTTCTCCTGTAATATCACAGATAAGTGTTCCGTACTCGTCATTTCCGACTTTCTGGACTCCGCCGCCGCGGATGTTAAACTCAACGTCAAACTCTTTTGAGAGTCGTGAAATAATCGGTGAGTCTGTATTTCCGGATACAAATCTGAGAGTGTAGCGGCCAGGAATCTTTGACCAGTGAACTGTTGAATCCTTATCCTGGTCTGTTGTTGTAAGATGAGCCAGGAAGTCCTTTGTAACTTCACTCTTCGGTTTTGAGAAAATATCCTTAACTGTTCCAGATTCAACAACTGCACCGTCACTTAAAACAGTAACAAAGTCACAGCTGTCTCTGACTACTTCCATCTGGTGAGTAATCATTATAACAGTAAGGTTCATCTTCTTCTGAATTTCTCTTATGAGTTTCAAGATAGCTCTTGTTGTCTGAGGATCGAGGGCACTTGTGGCTTCGTCACAGAAAAGGATGTCCGGTTCACATGCAAGAGCACGTGCAATAGCTACTCTCTGCTTCTGTCCGCCTGAAAGTGTGCTAATCGGTGCATCGATTCTGTCGCCGAGTTCAACAAGTTCCATAAGTTCCTTGACTCTGGCTTTTATCTTATCCTTTTCAACACCACAGATTTCCATTGGATAGGCTACGTTTTCACCTGCATTACGTGATGAGAAAAGGTTAAAGTTCTGGAAAATCATTCCGAGTCTTCTGCGCTGGAGGATAAGTTCCTTTTCGCTGAGGTTATCTACTCTCTTATCGTCGTACCACACCTCACCGGTATCCGGCTTTTCAAGAAGACTGATAAGGCGGACAAGAGTACTCTTGCCTGCTCCGCTTCTACCGATTATTCCAAATATTTTATTTGAGGGCACCTCAAGAGAAACGCCAGAAACAGCGTGGAGAGACCCATAATTACGGCTTAGATTCTTAAGAGTAATCTGCATTGGGACCTCCATTGAGATGATTTGAACAAATTAAATCATATTATGCATTTTTATTCAATGAATCTGTATACAGAGAAAACAAATGCATAAAAAAGGGTAAAAAAAAGACCTGGCAGCTACCTACTCTCCCGCAACGCAATGTGCAGTACCATCGGCGTGAGAGCGCTTGACTTCCGTGTTCGGGATGGGAACGGGTATTTCCACTCTGCTATGGCCACCAGGTCAACTTAAATGTGGA
>JAILPZ010000076.1 GCA_024699225.1 Sphaerochaetaceae bacterium | reverse complement strand
TGATATGTCTTTTGATACTTTCTTTATTGATCCGTATGGAGATGTGATGCCTTGCAACGGAACAAAAGACAAAGAAGTAATGGGAAATCTTAATTCACAGACTTGGGACGAGTTGTGGAATAGCCCTGAGGCGGAGATTGTCAGAAATAAGGTCCGACACTGTGACAGACAGTGCTGGATGATAGGTTCTGTTTCTCCTGCCATGCATAAATACATTATGAAGCCTCTGTGGTGGGTGTTTGTTCATAAGATTAAGGGTCTATTTACATCTAAACCATATTCAATGTATGAGAATAAAATTTGCCGAGATTACAGAGACGGGCAGGTAACAAAAGACCAATTGGATAAATGTAGTACCTGTGATTTAAATGCCATAGTTAATAATGGCCTTAGTGAAGAAAGTAAGGCCCAGCTGGTTGGTAAAGCTGGTGAAGAAATTGTTCACGAAGACATTGAAAAGCAACTGAATAGAGAAAATAAGATTTGAGACAGATTACTGAGCTATAACTAATAATCAAAGCATCTTTCTTATTCCAGACAGCCTGTCTAAAGCTTTGTACAGAGTCTCATCTTTTTTTGCATAATGAAGTCTTATGATGTTGTTTACTTTCTCTTTGAAGAAAGATGTCCCAGGAACTGCAGAAACTCCAACTTTAGCAGTTAGCTCTTCGCAAAACTCAATATCTGTCTGGTTTTTCTTAAGAAAAGAAGAAATATCTGCTAACACAAAATATGTCCCCTGTGGGTCAGTAAAAGGAATTCCTATATCCTTAAGGCCTTCAGTAAAGATTGTTTTCATGTGTGTGTAGTGAGCCTTAAGTTCATCATAATAAGAAAGAGGAAACTCCAGTCCTGTTACGGCAGCCTCCATAAGAGGAGAAGGGCAGCCAACAGTATTAAAGTCGTGGTACTGCTTTATTCTTTGCATAATAGGCTCAGGGGCTATGGCATAACCAAGTCTCCATCCGGTAACAGAGTAGGTCTTAGAAAGGCTAGAACAGCTTACAGTTCTTTCCCACATGCCAGAGATGCTGTTCATGTAAATATGCTTGTTTTCTCCATATACTATATGCTCATATACCTCATCCATAATTGCGTAGACGTCATATTTAATACAAAGACTTGCAATTAATTTCAGTTCTGCTTCTGTAAAAACTTTTCCACTGGGATTTGAAGGGTTGCAGATAAGAATTGCTTTTACATCAGGTTGTTTAAAAGCTTTTTCCAACTCTTCCGGGTTGAAATTAAAAGCAGGGGGTATGAGCGGAACAAAAACTACTTCGCAGTTTGCCATGATAATCTGAGCAATATAGTTTTCAAAATATGGTGAAAAAACTATTACCTTGTCTCCGGGATTAGTGAGGGCAAATAGGGTGTCAACCATTGCCTCCGTAGAGCCAATTGTGGCAACAATCTCAGTTTCAGGATTAATGGTCCTGTTCATAAAGTGGCCACACTTTTTTGCAAGGGCTGCTCTATAATTTGGAGCTCCCATAGTTATGGGATACTGATGAGGTCCTTTGTCGCTTACCTCCTTAAGTCTGTCCGTCATGGCTTTCGGAGGGTCAAAATCCGGGAAACCCTGGGCAAGATTAATTGCATTATTAGCTATTGCAAGTCTTGTCATTCTTCTTATTATAGATTCTGTGAATAGTTTATTTTTCCTGCTTAGTTCTTTCATATTTGAGATTATATCAGCACAAAGCTTGTTTTTAATAGTCTATGTTTTAAGGTAAAACTGTGGTATAAGTTATATTTAGGAGTTGCCCATGTATTATGTTAATCCCGTGTTAAAAACATTTGTCAGAACAAAACAGCCCGAGGGGCGCGGTAAATATATTCGTCTTGACCAGAATGAGAATCCGGATGGTGTGCCACAGTGGCTTTTTGATGACGTTATGAAAAAGATGAGTCCGCAGTTCTTCTCTATTTACCCTGAAGAAACAGTATTAACTGAAAAATATGCCGATTTTTTTGGTTTGGGTCATGGCTGTGTCACGCTTACTGATGGAAGTGTTGTGGGAATGGGATATGTCCTGAAGGTTTTCGGACAGAGTGGAAAGAATCTTATTTGTGCCACTCCCACATTTGGCATGTATAAAGTATATGCAGATATGCAGGGAATGAATACTGTATTTGTTCACTATGAAGAAGACTATTCTTTTGACATCAAAAAAATTCTTGCACAGATTAATGAAGACACTGGCTTGGTGTCTCTTGTGAACCCTAATATGCCAATTGGAAATGTTTATTCTGAAAATGAAATAAGACAGGTAGTTCAAAAGGCCAGGGAGTTCAACGCTCAGGTTATAATTGATGAAGCCTACTATTACTTTTACGACAAGACATCTCTTAACCTGATAAAAGAATTTGATAATGTTATTATCCTCAGAACCTTTTCAAAGATGTTTTCTCTTCCAGCATTAAGACTTGGTGTAATTATTTCAAATGAAAAAAACATTTATTATATAAATCAATATAAACCTCATTACACTATTAATTCGATTGCATTGGCGTTTGGTGAAGCTATTATTGATAATCATTATAAGGTAGTTAAAGAGCTTAGACAAAAGTTTCTTGAGGGGAAAAGTTATTTGCTGAAGGCTTTGGATGACGCATCATATTCTTATCTTCCGACCGAGGGCTGTTTTGTCTGTGTTTATCCAAAACATAAGACAGCAGAGGAAATAACAGAAGAACTAAAAAATAGAGGAATTTTAATACTTTGTGGAAAAGGAGATTCTACAGGTTTTCTGCGCATAACAATCTGGGATAAGAAGTATATGAAGATATTCATGGAAGCCTTACTCAGTATTGATAACTGATATCCTGGAGGTTGTTTTGTGAAGAGAGTAGCTGTTATTCTTGCTGCCGGCCAGGATACTATCGGAAATGATAATATACCCAAACCTTTTGTTAATATCTACGACAAGCCTGTTTTGATGTATACGCTTGAGGTTTTTGAAAAAAACCCCCAGGTTGATGCAATTTTACTTGTGTGTCTTAAAGGATGGTCTGAGATAGCCCGTGCATTTGCAAAGCAATACAACATATCAAAGCTAAAGTGGGTAGTTGACGGAGGGCAGTCAATTCAGGAGACAATATACAACGGACTAAGGGCTCTTGAAAACGAACTGGAAGAAAATGACACAGTTATTATCCATGATGGAATCAGGCCTCTCGTTGAAGATTCTGTATTAACTGATGTAATTAAAGTAGCAGAAGAAAAAGGAAATGCAGTTTCATCAATGCCTAACAATGAGCAGGTTTTTGTAGTCAGGGATTCAGATTCAAATACTTCAAATAGATTTATACCAAGAGAAACAATCCGCAGAGTGACGACTCCTCAGGCTTATAATTTTCATGAGGTTCTTCATGCGTATGAATATGCGTTTAACAACAATATTGGAATTCAGGGTGCTTCCTATGCTGATACGCTTTTTGCAGATTTGGGAAAACGTCTTTTCTTTGCAACCGGCTCGGATAAAAATATCAAGCTGAATACAGAAGAAGAGATAGGAATATTTGAAGCTTACTTAAAAAGTGATAAAGAGTTATGGTTGAAGTAGAGGAGAAGGTATGAATTATGCCATCATAATTGCTGGCGGATCCGGTCACAGAATGGGGCAGGATATCCCAAAACAGTTTATAAATGTTAATAACAAACCAATTCTTCTTTACACTCTTGAGTCCTTTGAAAAACATGAAAAAATAGATGCTATTCTCGTTGTGTGCATAGACGGCTGGCACGAGGCAGTCTGGGCATATGCCAGACAGGCAGGAATAACCAAACTTAAATGGGTTATATCAGGAGGAGAAACAGGACAGGAATCAATCAGAAACGGAGTCTTCTTTTTGGAAGATAAGGTTAATTCTAATGATATTGTTGTTATACATGACGGCATAAGACCCTTGGTGGATGAGGAAGTTCTTTCAGATGTAATTGAAGTTGCTAAAAAGTATGGAAATGCTGTTACTTCCATGCCTTTCAAAGAGCAGATGTTTGTTGTATCTGAAGATAATTGTTCTTCAAAAAAGTATGTCCCACGAGAGACTTTGCGCCGTGTTTCCACTCCTCAGGCATATAAATATGAATTATTGGATTCAAAATACCATGAAGCCTTTGAAAAAAAGATTGGCATCTATGGTTCATCTTATACAAATACAATGATGGTTGATCTTGGGGTTACACTTCATTTTGCCAAGGGTTCTGAAAAGAATATAAAGCTTACAAATAAGGATGATTTGGATTTGTTTAAGGCTTATTTAAAAGCTGATAATAAATGATCGGCTTTGTCTTGATTCTAACTATCGATAAATTTAATAATGGGACACATGAAAAGAATTGGTGTATTGGGAGCCGGTACCTGGGGAACAGCTCTTGCAAGAATGCTGCTTCTATCCGGCCATGAAGTTACTATGTGGTCTGCTCTTGGTTCTGAGATTGATGAACTGAGTAAGACCCATAAACATAAAAATCTAGAAAACATGGTAATCCCGGATAATATGAGTTTTACCAAAGATATAAAGAAGGTTTGCAGAGCAAAAGATATCCTTTTGTTTGCAGTTCCTTCTGTATTTGTGCGTTCTACCTCACGTCTTGCCTGTCCTTTTGTTAAAAAGGGCCAGATAATTGTTGATGTGGCAAAAGGAGTAGAGCCTGATTCTCTTCTATTTATGAGTCAGGTTATCTCTTCTGAAATCCCTCAGGCTAAAGTTGTAGCTCTTTCAGGACCAACACATGCAGAAGAAGTTGCAAGAGATTTTCCTACTACAATTGTATCTGCCTCAGAACATAAGAAGGCTGCATTTCTGGTTCAGGAAGTTTTTACCAATCCGGTTATGAGAGTTTACACAAATACAGACATTCGCGGTGTTGAATTGTGTGGCGCTTTAAAAAACGTTGTAGCCCTTGCAGCCGGTATTTCTGCAGGTCTTGGATATGGAGACAACATTAAGGCTGCCATTATTACCCGCGGAATGGGTGAAATCCGGAAACTCGGCATGAAGATGGGGTGTCTTTCAGAGACATTTGCAGGTCTGGCCGGAATAGGGGATCTGATAGTAACAGCTACAAGCAGGCACAGCAGAAACAACCAGTGTGGCTACATGATTGGACAAGGGTTAAAACCTTCTGATGCAGTTAAACGAGTTGGTATGGTTGTAGAAGGTATAAACGCACTGCCTGCAGCTATGGAACTGTCTGAAAGATATGCAGTGGATATGCCTTTGGTTAATGCCGTGAATAATGTTATTAATCATGGAGCCAGCCCAAGAGCAGAAGCTGAAAGGCTTATGTGCTTAACGGGAGTGGCTGAGTGAAATGCACAAGGGGAGGGTGGAATGTGCAGAGATAAAATCAAATCAGTTTTAATTGAAATCCTGATAGTTTTGTTATTAGTTATGACGCTTTCAACACAGTATCAAGAGCTACTTAGTAAATATTATGTAAGTAGAATACTAGGGGGAGCAATAGCAATCCTGGCATTTTGTCTATTTTTGATGGATATAAAACTGGACAGTGCCATAGTCTGTGGCTTGCTTGGTTTCTCTGCAGTTGTTTCGATTATTACAACTACCGATATACAAAGTGAATTATTAGACTGGGTTTATCTTTTTACAACTGTATTTCTATTTGCTGGATTATTCTTCGCTGATAACAAAATAATAATTCTTGAAAAGATGAATAAGTATCTTGTTTTTGCCAAGGTGCTTGTAGTACTTGAAAGTGTTTCTATGGCATATATGATGATTCTGAAAATCGGATATGTGCCAAATGCAGACGGTTATTCTTTTAAGGGTCTGTGCAATGTTATTTCTGCAATGGGTTCATATTGCTGTCTGCTATTATCTCTAATTCTCTATGTGGTTGCTTTTGATAAAAAGAATGGTTGGAAATATGCTATTTTATCTTTGATTCCAAGCTATGCATTGATGCAGAACGGTTCAAGAACTTTTCTTGTGCCTATTAGCATACTGCTTATTTATATTGTCTATTATTTGTTTGATAATAAAAAATTAAAGGCAACTGTTTATGCTCTTGGCTTTATTGCTTTTTCTTTCTTGTTTTTGAGAAGCCATATGCTTGATAAGATTTTACTGCAGAAAGAATCCTTAAATGCATTTTCAAGTGGTCGTATAGGTATATGGCAGGAGCACTTGAAATTTATTTTTTCAGGAAATCTATTTGAGATATTATTTGGCAAAAGTTTTGCTGAAATAGGCTATAGCATGGAAGGCTCAGTTTTTAGAAGCCATAATGATATTATATATCTTCTTGGTGGGGGTGGAATTGTAAGCGTAATTGCTTATTTGTACATACTTTCCAAACCACTAATTAAAATAGATGTTAATATTGTTTTTAAACTTTTAATATTTTTTTATGTATTATTTCCTATGCTTATTAATGGTTTCTTTACCTATCAGCACTATGTTATCAGCTTTATTTTCTTGTATTTTGCAATAGTCAACAACGAAACTTGTTCTGGCCATACTTCTGGGTTATGATAACTTGAGGGCTTGTGGGAGTTGCAAGCACTCTTTATCAAACTGCAGGAGATAAAAATGGACTACAAGAAAGAGTATTCACGCTGGCTTGAAAAAGCTACAGCTGATAAAGATCTTCAGGTTGAACTGAAGAAGATGGATGATGCTGCAATTGAAAGCGCATTTTACAGAGATCTTGAATTTGGAACAGCAGGGCTTAGAGGTGTAATTGGTGCCGGTACAAACCGCATGAATGTGTACACTGTTGCAAAAGCTACACAGGGTCTTAGTAACTACCTTAAGAAAACAGAAAAAGCTCCGGCAGTTGTAATAGGTTACGATAGCCGTATCAAGTCTGATGTGTTTGCAAAAGTCACAGCAGGTGTACTTGCAGACAACGGAGTTAAGGTTTATTTATGGCCTGAACTCCTTCCGGTTCCCACAGTAAGTTTTGCAACCCGCTATCTTAAAGCTTCTGCCGGTATCATGATTACCGCCAGCCATAATCCGAGCAAGTATAACGGTTACAAGGTTTATGGACCAGACGGATGTCAGATGACAACAGAGGCTGCAGATGCAGTACTCGCCGAGATTGAAAAGCTTGATTGTTTTGCTCCTGTTATCAACTACAATCCTTCAGTTGAGTATATCAAAGACGAAGTCTTGGATGCATTCCTTGTTGAAGTAAAAAAACAGAGCGTTCTTTTTGGAGATGAAATAGACCGAAATGTTGCTATTGTATACAGTCCTCTTAACGGTACCGGCCTTAAGCCTGTAACACGTATTCTCAAGGAAGCTGGCTTTACAAATATTACTGTTGTGAAGGAGCAGGAACAGCCTGACGGAAACTTCCCGACCTGCCCGTATCCAAACCCTGAAATTCGCCAGGCCATGCAACTCGGACTTGATTACTGTAAGAAGGTTGGTGCAGATTTGATGCTTGCAACAGATCCGGATGCAGACCGTTGCGGAATTGCCGTTAAGGATGGAGATGATTACAGACTTCTTACCGGGAACCAGACAGGAATCCTTCTTCTTGATTATATCTGCAGTCAGAGAACCAAGCATGGCAAGATGCCATCTGACCCGGTTCTTGTAAAGTCTGTTGTATCAATGGATCTTGCTGACAGAATTGCGGCACACTATGGTGTACGCACGGTAAATGTTCTTACAGGTTTTAAGTTTATCGGTGAGCAGATTGCCAAACTTGAGGCAAAGGGAAAAGAGGACAGCTATATATTTGGATTTGAAGAGTCCTACGGATATCTGTCAGGGACATACGTACGTGATAAGGATGCAGTAGATGCAGCTTTCCTCATCTGTGAAATGTTTGCCTACTACAAGACTCGTGGAATTAGCCTGCTTGATAAGCTCGACGAGCTTTGGAAAACCTACGGCTTCTGCCTGAACATTACATATTCATATGAATTTGAAGGTTCAGCAGGAATGACAAAGATGAATGAGATTATGGGAGTTTTCCGCAAGGGTGCTGACAGTTTCGGTGGTCTCAAGGTTGAAAAGTTCCTTGACTATGGAGATGGTATCGACGGACTTCCAAAGTCAAATGTTCTTAAGTTTGCTCTTTCTGACAACTGTTCTGTGGTAGTACGTCCTTCGGGAACAGAGCCGAAGCTTAAGACCTATCTCAGTGTTTCTGCAGAAACAGAAGAAAAGGCGCATGAGATTGAGCAGAAGATTAATGCAGATCTTAAGAAGCTTGTAAAATAATTAAGATTTCGTGTTTTAATGCCGGAGCTTTTGATTTAGATATAAGTCGAAAGCTCCTTTTTGTTTTCCTTGACCTTGGGTGTCTTGTTGTTAGATGATGTTTATATGTCAGTAACATGTGAAGAAAAATTCAGAGAAATTTATCAGAGAGAGCCGCTTACGGCTTTCTGTCCATATAGAGTATGCCCACTTGGAGCGCACATAGACCATCAGCTTGGCAAGGTTCATGGATTTGCCCTCGATTATGGCGTCCACATTGCATACGGAATAAAGAGAAATGGGATTATTGAATTTCAATCACTTAATTTCCCTAAGCGGGTACAGTTTCATGTAAATACAGTGCCTGAAGAAAAAGAAGGAGACTGGGGAGATTATCTTCGCGGAGCTGCTATAGAGCTTGGCAAAAAGTATGAAATTCGCAAAGGAATCTGCGGAGTAATTAAAGGAGCTCTTCCTTCAGGTGGTATTTCTTCTTCTGCAGCCTTAACAATATGTTTTCTGAGGGCTTTATGCGCTGTAAATGATATTTCTTTAAGTGATTCCGAATATATCTATATGGCAAAAAGTGCAGAAAACAACTATGTTGGTGTTGCAACTGGAAAGCTGGATCAGAGCTGTGAAACGCTTTGTCGTAAGGACTCTCTTCTTTCTCTTGATTGTAAGGATGATGCTTTCACAAATGTTGAAGCTCCTTCCTCTTTGCCACATTTTAAAATTGGCATCTTTTTTTCAGGAATTCAGAGAAGCCTGTCAAAGTCATCAGCATACAACAACCGTGTAGATGAATGTAAGGCAGCAGCTTTTGCTCTCTACACATATGGAGTTACAGACCGTCTTTTGACAGATGATACCGGTGTTACAGACTTGGAGCATGGTCTTAAATTTAAGGATATGTACCTGAGAAACATCCCTGAAGAGCTATTTAATGAATTTGGAAGTTCTCTTCCTGTAAGCTGGCAAAAAAGAGCAAGGCACTTCTATGGTGAGATGAAACGTGTTGA
>JAILPZ010000075.1 GCA_024699225.1 Sphaerochaetaceae bacterium | reverse complement strand
CTTAGTTGCCGCCTCCAGGAATTGAACCAGGGACACAGGGATTTTCAGTCCCTTGCTCTACCAACTGAGCTAAAGCGGCGTGCAGAATTATGTATATCCGAATATTAAGGTTCTGTCAACACGCGTAGTTTGAATTTTTTCATGCTAAAAGTATAATAGGAGCATGAACAATAGAGATTTTGCAGTTAACTATAATGCAGTGCTGTTAGCTACTTCCAAGGCAGACAGTTTCTGTATGAATGCCTTTGAAAAAGCAGAAATTCTTGCCGGTAAAAGTGTTATGACAAAACCTGTCTATGAATTACCGGAAGTCTGGAACAATATTTTAGGCACAGATACTGCGTCTCTTGTAAAAGCCTGGGACAGATCTGCCCGTTCAATGGATAATCTTCCAAAAGATACCATTATTCTCTGCAGGGGAGACTTAATGTGGCCTGCTGATGTAACGGATGTCCCTGTTTTGTATCTTCGCGGTCATGTTGAGTTCTTAAATCAGGACGGGGTGTGTGTTGTAGGAACCCGTATTCCGTCAAATCAGGGAGCTTTTTGGACAAAGGAAGCAGTTAAATCCCTTGATAAGAATTTTGTAATAATCAGTGGCCTTGCAATGGGTGTTGACGGAATAGCCCACATACAGGCACTTTCGGACAATCAGAAAACAATTGGCGTTATAGGAACTCCTATTGGTGAATACTATCCGGCCCAGCACAAAAAGCTGCAGGATGCCATAGCGGAGCACGGTCTTCTTGTATCACGTTTTGCCCCGTGTCTGACCATGCAAAAGTACTTTTTCATGCTCAGAAACCTCCTGATGAGTCAGATAGGAAGGGCCAGTTTTGTAATAGAGTCCAGAGACGGCGGAGGCGGTGTAACTCAGGCTTCCTATAGTGAAAAACAGGGAAAACCGGTTCTTGTTTTCAAGGAAACATATGAAAACCGTACATACATGTGGCCAAGAAAACTCAAGGATCCGGTACTGGTCTCTTCTCCCGAGCGTTCATGTGAAACACTTAGGAAGGCTCTGGGTCTTTCAGGTTCTGCAGCAACCAGGCGGAAAACGGAAGAGGACATACAGCCATTACTGTTCTGAGCCGTTGAAAAAAGACTAATAAATAATTATTATTCTCAGTAAGTTTTATTTGGCATAAGAAGTAGAAAAATGACAGCTAATGAATTAAGAAAAAAGTTTATTGATTTCTTCGTATCCAAGGGTCACGTACAGATTAGTGGCGCTTCGGTTATTCCTGAAAATGACCCGACAGTTCTTTTTACAACTGCCGGTATGCATCCGCTTGTACCGTATATTCTCGGTCAGCCTCATCCGGCCGGAAAGCGTCTTACTGACTACCAGAAGTGTATCAGAACAGGAGATATTGACAGCGTAGGCGATCCGCACCACCTCACATGCTTTGAGATGCTTGGAAACTGGTCTCTCGGAGACTACTTCAAGAAGGAAATGATCCCATGGAGTTACGAGTTTTTAACAAAGGAACTCGGAATTGATCCTGATAAGCTTTCAGTTACAGTCTTTGAAGGAGAGGAAGGAATTCCAAGAGATACAGAGAGTGCAGAAATCTGGCACAGCCAGGGCATTCCCTATGAAAGAATTTACTTCATGCCCAGAGAGGACAACTGGTGGGGACCGGCAGGTGAAACAGGACCTTGCGGACCTGATACAGAGATGTTTATTGATACAGGCAGACCAAAATGTGGTCCTAACTGTAAGCCCGGTTGTGGCTGCGGCAAGTACTTTGAAATCTGGAACGACGTTCTTATGGGTTACAGAAAGACCGAGAAGGGCGAGTTTGTAGAGATGGACAGAAAGTGTATTGATACCGGAATGGGTATTGAGAGAACTATTGCCATCCTTCAGGGAAAGAAGAGTGTCTATGAGACAGAGGTCATGCAGCCGATTCTTAAGACAATCGGAGAGCTTGCAGGCACAAAGTACGGCGAGTCTGAGAAAACAGATGTTTCCATGAGAATTATTGCCGACCATATCAGAACAAGCACATTCATCCTTGGCGACCAGAGAGGCGTAAGCCCCTCAAACGTAGGACAGGGCTACATTTTAAGACGCCTTATCCGCCGTGCTGTGCGCCATGGCAGAAACCTCGGCATAAGCGGAGCTTTCCTTGGCAAGGTTGCTGAGACGGTCATTGATCTCTATAAGGGTCCATATCCGGAGCTTGAAGAGAATAAGAAGAGAGTATATGACGAGCTGACTGCAGAAGAGAATAAGTTCTCCGAGACGCTTGAAAAGGGCGAAAAGCAGTTTGACAAAATGACATTCTTCCTTGAGAAGCAGGGTATTAAGGAGATTGCAGGCGGCAGTGCCTTCAAGCTTTACGACACATACGGCTTCCCGATTGAGCTTACTGAAGAGCTTGCAAAGGAGAAGGGCTTTACCGTTGACAGGAAGGGCTTTGAGGAGGCTTTTGCAAAGCATCAGGAGAAATCCAGAACAGCTGAAGCAGGACAGTTCAAGTCAGGTCTTGGAGACCACAGTGAGGAAACAACAGCTCTTCATACAGCTACACACCTTCTTCATGCAGCACTTAGAAAGGTTCTTGGCGACCACGTTGGCCAGAAGGGTTCCAACATTACTCCTGAGCGTCTGAGATTTGACTTCAGCCATGGTGAGAAAATGACACCGGAGCAGCTTAAGGAAGTTGAGGATCTTGTTAACGATGCTATCTCAAGAGACCTTAAGGTTACAGTTGAGACCATGAGTCCTAAAGAGGCTGTAGACAAGGGTGCTGTTGCATTCTTCTCAAGCAAGTACGGTGAGCAGGTTACTGTTTACACAATCGGAGACTTCAGTAAGGAAGTCTGTGCCGGACCTCATGTAACACATACAGGAGATATGGGACACTTCAGAATCCTCAAGGAAGAAAGCTCCAGCGCAGGAGTCAGAAGAATCAAGGCAGTTCTTGAAAAGTAAATAATAGCGGAGGGATTGACGGATGGAACAGGAATATATTGAAAGTACACTTGAGTTACTGGATTTTATTGCAGACAGTCCTACAGCATTTCATGCTGCAAAGAATGCTGCTGAGATGCTTGAAGAAGCAGGTTTCATCCTTCTTGATGAGAAAAAGCCATATGATGTAAAGGCCGGCTCTTCCTACTATGTAGTAAGAAACAGTTCTGCAGTTATAGCTTTTTCCATCCCTTCTTCATCACCGGAAGGTATAAGTATTATTGCCGCTCACACAGATTCTCCATGCTTTAAGATTAAGGAAAATCCTGAAATCTCCAGCGGGGAAACCTATACAACACTTAATGTTGAAGGCTACGGCGGCATGATTCTGTCTCCCTGGTTTGACAGACCTCTTTCAATTGCCGGAAGAGCATTTGTAAGAACAGAGAAAGGTGTAGAAGAGCGCCTTGTTGATATTGACCGCAACCTCTGCACAATTGTAAATCTCTGTGTCCACCAGAACAGGGAAATTAACAACGGCTATAAATACAACATTCAGAAGGATCTTCTTCCTCTGCTTGCAGAAGGGAACAAGAAGGGAGCATTGAAGAGCCTTGTCTCCTCAACTCTTGAAGTTTCTGAAGAAGATATTATAGAAACCGAGCTGTTTCTTTACTGCAGGGAAGAAGGAAGAATCTGGGGTCTTGATAATGAGTTCTTCTCAAGCCCGAGAATAGACGACCTTCAGTGTGCCTACTGTGCAATTAAAGCCATAACTGAATCTTCATTTGACGGCAGTTCCAAAATCCGCATGGTAGCTTTGTTTGATAATGAAGAAGTAGGAAGCACAACAAAGCAGGGCGCCAACGGAGATTTCCTTTCCCAGACTTTCTCCAGGATTTGTGACAGTCTTGGCCTTTCCTTGCAGCAGCAGTATGCACTTCAGGCTTCAGGTTTCATGCTTTCTGCAGACAACGGCCACAGTTTCCATCCAAACTATCCTGAAAAATGTGATGTTACCAACAGACCTCTTATGAACAAGGGCGTTATGATCAAGTATGCCGGAAATCAGAAGTATACAACAGACGGTTATTCTGCAGCATATCTTAAGAGTCTGCTGGAGAAAGCTTCAGTTCCTTATCAGGTCTTTTTTAACAACAGCAGTGTTTCAGGCGGGTCTACTCTTGGGAATATAAGCCAGATTCATATGTCTCTGCCTACAGCAGATATTGGCACAGCTCAACTTGCCATGCATTCTCCATATGAAACAGCCGGAGTTAGGGACACACTTTATCTTACAAATGGCATGAAATGTTTCTTTGAAGATTGATTATGTGGGAATGAAATACCAGTTTTCTCTCATTTTGATAATTTTGTCAAAATAATTTGTATCTTCTCTCTATAAAACAAATAAAACAATTTGTTAGACCTTTTCATTCATGCTAAAATGGTTCTAGTTATGGAAGGGAGGAATACAATCCTAATATGAAAAGAAAAACTGCCAAGGAACTTTTGGCTGACTCGTTTCTGGAACTTGCAGAAACTGAGCCAGTAGCAAAAATTAAGATTAAAGATATAACTGCAAACTGTGGTTATTCACCGGCAACTTTTTACAGACAGTACAAAGATAAAACAGATTTGCTTCTGTGGACATATAGCAGGGATTTTGAAGAGGTTGTTCAGAATGCTGTCTCATCAGGCAAGACAACTTTGGAATCCATGATTCTTTCAATTATTCTCTATTTCAGAGATAACAGAGAGTACTATTCAGGTATAATTAAATCAGAAAAAGGCAGTGAGCTGTTCGTAATTCCAATTACGAATCTTCATTTTGAAATGGTGAAGGAATACTATATTAAACACAGCAAAATAAAGCTTGAGATTGAAGAAGAAATGGTTCTCAGGACTTTTGTTGTAGGTGTAATTGAAGTAATTTTTGAATGGCTTACAGGAATGTGGGATGTTACACCACAGGAGCTTTCCAAAATCTGTGTGAAAGCTTTACCAAACTGTTTTTCAGAATACGAGTTTTAATTCATAATGCTGAATTGTTGTTGAATACCCGGCCTTGTCCGGGTATTATTTTTTTGACTACCAGGAGGAATTATCATGCTTGATACAGGTAAAATAGCACCGGATTTTTCATTACAGGACCAGAACGGAGTTCTTCATACATTATCAGAATACAAGGGAAAGAAGGTTGTCCTTTATTTCTATCCCAAAGATCTTACATCGGGCTGCACTGCTCAGGCCTGCAGTTTCAGAGATTTCTATCCTCAGTTTATGGAAAAGGGCGCTGTAGTACTTGGTGTAAGCCCTGACAGCGTTGCTTCTCACAAGAAGTTCGAGGAGAAGCATGGATTGCCGTTTACAATTCTTGCAGACCCTGAGAAGAAAGTACTTATGGCTTACGACGTATGGAAAGAGAAGAGTATGTACGGCAGAAAGTACATGGGAGTTGAACGTTCAACATATTTAATTGACGAGAATGGAGTGATAGTAAAGGCCTTCGGCAAGGTCAAGGCAAAAGAAAATCCTGAACAGATGCTCAAGGAATTATGATACTTCTAGAATAATTCGTTGTTTGATATAATTGAGAAACGTATTATTTTGGAGAAAAACATGAAAAAATTACATTTTGTTCTTGTATTACTTATTCTTGTTTCAGGATCAGTATTTGCATCCTATTCAGTTCATTCAGGCCCTGCATTCAATATGTACAGGACTGATTTTAAAGTCGATTCAACAGAAAACGAGCTTAAGGCTGACAGCTTTGGCTTTGTTGTAGAAGGTTCCAAGGGTATCAATGAAGTTCTTTATGCCTATGCAAATGTAGGGCTCAGCTTTCCTGTGGATTTCTACAGTGACGGAGTATCTCATAATTCTGACAACCTTGTTTTTGTTACCAGAGTAGGTTCTTCATATAATTTTTTTGATGATTCTGAATTCTCTGTTTCTGCTGGTGGCGGTCTTTCTTTTGTCTGGGCAAATTACAAGTATCCTCTTCTTGGAGTTGAGTTCAACTACTCAAACTATGCAATCGGCCTTCATGCAAAGCTTGAGGCAGAGTATAGCCTTAGCAAGCATTTTTCAGTTGGTATTCATGTGTCACCTGACATGCTCGTTTATCAGGTTTCAAAAGCAGAGTACAATAATACGGAAAAAAAGGAAGGTGCATTCAGACTTGGCTTTAACGGAACAGCTTCTGTTGGAGTAACTTACAATTTCTGA
>JAILPZ010000056.1 GCA_024699225.1 Sphaerochaetaceae bacterium | reverse complement strand
ATCGAGGAACCTTCCCTGAAAGACTGTTGCAAGAACCACATTATGCTTCTCTGCTTCCTCAGTCAGGATTTTGCACCTTTCCTGTGTAATCTCCAGAGGCTTTTCAACAAGAACATGTTTGTTTGCCTTGATTGCTTTCAGGGCATCTTCAAAGTGAGCACCTGAGGGAGTTGTCAGAGCAAATGCATCAATGTCTGTGTCTTTTAGAGCTTCGTCTATGGTCTCATAGCCCTTGCAGGGGTACTGGTCTCTTTTCTCTTTTTTAGATGAGCATACTGCTGCAAGATAGGCCGTACCTGATTTGTTTATGGAATCAATGTGGGTACTTGAGATAACTCCGAGCCCTACTACAGCTATTCCTACTTTTCCGTCTTTCATATTCACATTGTACGTGTTTGTAACATACAAGGTCAAAGGATAAATCTTGTATTGAGAAATTAGCCGTGTTAATCTTTTAATAGGAAGAATATAACCATGAAGAAACTTACAATTGTACTTTCAGTAGCTTTATTAATTATTCTGGCTCTTTCATCCTGCTCATCCACATCTTCTTCAGCTCCCACTGTTGTAGGCGGATGGAAATTAACAGGTGAAGATTATTCTGAGACAGTCTGGTTCACTGACAGAGGAAAGTATGTCTGCGAATATAACGAAGGCGATTATGTTGATATAGATGTAGATGACTACGAGTATCGTTATGAAGTAGCTGAAGACGGTACAGTTTTAAGTCAGGACCTCTATATAGACGGGTATCTGGTCAGAGACTTTGTACTGGATGGTAATACTCTTTTAATGAATGATTACACTTATAAGAGATTTACCAGATCTGCCAAAGACAACAGCGCCAAAATCAAGGGAACCTGGAGCGGGGATTACTTTAATATGGGCTTCATCTCAAACGGAACATTCATATTCGGCGGCGGATACAGATACTGCGGAGACTACGTAATTGAGGACGGAGAACTTGAATTAGATGATTATTACGACCTTGATTATGTAATTGTCAACAACACCCTGTATCTTGAAGATGACTTTTATTTCTCGAATTCTGATTACCTGAAGTTTGAAAGAAACAGCAGTGCCGGAAGCAACACGGCATCATTGAGCTACATAATCAGCAACGGCCCGTGGTCATACGTTCCAGATGATGGGTCTTATACATACGTTTATGCCTTTAAATCAAACGGAACATATTATGCAGAAAGGTATAATCTGATATCAGGTGCAAAAACCGGTTCCTATTCAGGAAACTACACTCATGAAAATATCTATCTGTATCTGACAGGAGATCTGTACGAGACACTCACACTTGCAAATGTAGACGGAAAACTGTTCGGATATGCTTACTGATTTTATAAAAAAGCCGGCAGGTTTTAATTTCTGCCGGCTTGGCTTGTTTATTATTTTTGGATTTTTGTCCTCAGGCGTTTTTACCTGAGAGGAGCATGACGTCATTTGCTTCATCTGAACCGCTGGCTGATGAGAACATGTCCATCAGATTCTTAACGGTAAGATTCTTCTTTTCTTCGCCGCTGACGTCTACGACTATATGACCGGCATTCATCATGATAAGACGGTTGCCGTGGGCAATTGCGTCCCTCATGTTGTGCGTGACCATCATGGTTGTCAGATTGTTCTCCTGAACAACCTG
Source organism: Sphaerochaetaceae bacterium (assembly GCA_024699225.1). Lineage (GTDB taxonomy): Bacteria > Spirochaetota > Spirochaetia > Sphaerochaetales > Sphaerochaetaceae > UBA1265. Next base: position 532 of record JAILPZ010000056.1, on the reverse strand, counting down.
GTCTGAAATCTCAAGAACTTTGGCAGCTGTCTTGGGGTCAAGGGCTGCTGTATGTTCATCAAGAAGCAGAACTTTTGGTTTTTTGAGAACTGACATAAGAAGTGTCAGAGCCTGTCTCTGTCCGCCTGAAAGAAGACCAACCTTTGTTGAAAGTCTGTCTTCAAGACCAAGATTAAGGCGCTTGAGCATTTCTCTGTAGCTCTCTCTTTCAGCTTCAGTAATACCCCACTTAAGGGTCCTTCTCTGACCGCGTCTTGCTGCAAGAGCAAGGTTTTCCTCAATAAGCATATCAGGGCTTGTGCCCATCATGGGATCCTGGAAAACACGGCCTAAGAAAGAAGCCCTCTTATATTCAGGAAGTCTTGTTACATCTATTCTGTCTGCAAAGATCTTACCCTTATCAACAGGATAAACACCGGCTATTGCATTAAGCAGTGTGGACTTACCGGCACCGTTACCGCCAATTACAGTTACAAAATCACCTTCATTAAGTTCAAGTGAAAGATCATCAAGAGCCTTACGCTCATTGACA
>JAILPZ010000042.1 GCA_024699225.1 Sphaerochaetaceae bacterium | reverse complement strand
GTGACAGTACCTCCCGTTCTTTCAACCTCGGAATGTGTTCCGGTACTTCCGGAGATGTTTACTGTACCGGCGCTTACAGTAATTGTAGAACCGGAATCTTTATTTATCGAAATATCTGAAGATGCACTGGAAGAGAATACTACAGAAGATGAACTGTGAGACGTAACTGTTCCTGAAACAGTGGAAGTTCCGCCGACAGTTATATTTGATGAATCTGTAGCCTCAATTGCTGAAGTTACTGTTGTACTTCCTTCAATAGTCACAGTTGAAGAGTTTGTGGCACTGACAGTTCCAATACTTCTTGTTGTATTAACAGTAACGGTTGATGCAGAAGCTGCTACACCTCCAACTATATTTGCACTTGAAGTGATGTTTACTGTAGCTGAAGTAGCTTCAATTGTTCCTGAAACTGTAGACCTGCTCTTTACTGCAACGGTCGGCTTATTGTTTGCTGTACCTGTAGCAGCAATCTTTCCTGTAATAGTAGCCTCGGTACTGGTTGCTGTATCAGAACCGATTGTAAGGGTTGCACCGTTGGCTGCCCAGAAGACATACTGATCATCTTCTACGACCATCTTTGGAGCATCTTCTATGGCAAGGGATGTTGAGCTGCCCTCGATATATATCATAGTAAGATTAGTATCAGGATCATAAAGAGAAATCTCTTCAAGGCCCTTAAGGTTTACATCAGCACCGTTTGTGATGGTAAGACCGAAGTTCTTTCCTGCTACATCTTCTCCCTGCAAACCCGTTACGTTTGTAAAGGAAAAAGCATAATTCTGAAAGTCGATTGTGATATTTGAACCGCTTATTGTTGCTCCGGGACCACTTGTGCTCTTTGTAAGATAAATAACGTTATCATTATCCCCTACAGCTCTGCTGTTATTCAGATAGTCTATTGCAGCCTGAAGTGTAGCAAAACCTCTTCCGTTTACTACAAAGGTACCGGCTTCAGCATTTTCATAGTACTGAGAGTCTACTGTTACTTCCTGACTGCAGGAGAGGATAAAGACTACGACAAATATGGTAAACAATACCAGTTTAATGTGTTTTTTCATTTCTCCATCCCCTTACAGATTTACTCTTGCACCAAAGCGGCAAAGAAGGCCGGTATCCACTGAGCTGAACTCTTCTGTATTATGAGTCTGCCATGCAACATGAAGATCTGTTCCTGCAGTAAGTTCAACTCTATCACTGACCTTATAACCAAGGCCAAGAGATAAACCGAAAGCAGGATAGAACTTTGCAACTGAGTCATAAATTCTCAGATCCACTCCGGCTCCCATATCCAAATCCATATAGAAGTTATTCATAGGTATAACAAAGCCATAATTTGCAAGTGTAGATAAAACAATATATCTGCTTTCCTCTTTGTTATACGTAAAATCAGAAAAGATAAAATCAGTTCCGACAAAGGCGTTTTCAGCATAAGAATACCTGTATCCGGCCTTAAAACCCCAGCCGTACTCAGAGACATATTCCTGAGAAGTCCGGATACTGATTTTCTGCACTGCATACGGGGATGCCTGAAAACTGATACTGTGGCTTGCAAAAGCACATGTTAATGCAAGCAACATAACAGTAAGGACGACAATCAGTTTTTTATTCATATTTCCATCCTAAGGACAATAAATGACCAACCAAGCTATCGCTAAGATTAACAGACTCGCAAGCCGGACAATCGGGTTATTTATTATCGGTCTGTCAATCGTTAATAAACATGTTTTAAACCCGGCATGCAAGTTTTAGTTTATCTTGAACATTATGTTACAAAAAGCTTTTCTATACAACAAGAAATTGTGATTGACAGATTCGATTTATAGAGAGATTGCTCTGTATTTTAGTTGATTGTTTTCCACAGTTCTTCTTAATCCATTTCTCCTTAAGCCATCGTAAGTTTGAGCTCTTCAGCCATAAGCTGGTACAGAAGTTTCACCGTTGCAAGAGAAAAGAAACAGCGAAAGCCGTCAATTGTCCCTGAAACATAAAATCCTCCGCATGACAATCCAATGAAGTGAGGAATAATTATAAAGAGTTTTTCTCCCTTACTGCGGAATTCGTAATTATAATTCCGACACTTACCAGAACAAGGGTAATCAGATATTTAAACTTAAAAAGATTTTCGCCGAGAATCAGGGCTGAACAGATAACACCGGAAACAGGATTTACAAACTGATAAGGGGCTATACGGCTTATATGGTTATATTTTGAAAGTGATGTCCAGATAAGAAAGCATACAGCTGAAATCAAAGACAGAATAAGGAGTATTGAGTATCCCACAGAGCCTCCGTCAGTCATGCGGCCTCCAAAAGCAAGGCCTGTAAGCAGCAGTCCCAGGCCTCCGGTAAAGAGGTTGTATGCAGTTGTAACAACCGTATCCCCGCCTGTGACAAGTTTCTTGGCAAAGTTTGCTCCAAATGCAAACATGCATGAACTTATAATCATAAGGCCTTCACCCATGAAGCTGAGTTCGCCCAGCTCCTCACCCGTAAAGCAGATTATGATTCCTGCAAATCCGAGGCTTATTCCCAGAATCTTCATAAGACTCATCTTCTCTGTCCTGAAAACATAACAGGCAAACAGTGTCATGGCAAACGGCTGCACGGAGTTAACAATTGAACTGCTTACACCTGAGCAGTAATTTAGGGAAATATACTCAAACAGATACACAATATAGGTCTGGATAAGGCCCAGAATCACCATACCCTTCAAATGCTCCCTGTCTGGCAAAGGAAACTTCCTGTCTCTGACAAGTACAATCAGAAAAAGTATGAAGGAAGCCAGAATAAACCTGATTCCACCAAAGACCAGAGGAGAAGACACCCCGCTGATTCCGAAAAGAGCATATCCCTTTTTTATCAGGGGGAAGGCAGAACCCCATGTAGCCTGACAGAACACAGCCAGGGCAACAACAACCCAGGTAACTGAAAGATAATTCTTCTTCATGACGGTCTAATTTAACAACAAAACAGAATCATTTGCCATATTGAAGACTCTTCATTTTGCAAATAAGATTAAGAGACCGGAGGAATACATGAAATCATTCGTAATTATGGGTTGCGGAAAACTCGGTAAAATAGTTGCAGAAGCTTATAAAAACGGGCTTCTTGAAGGATACGAACTGACCGGGGCCTATTCGAGAAGCTTTGAAGATGCAAAGGCTCTTGTGTCAGGGACAAAAGGAAGGGCTGTTGCAACAAAAGATGAACTGCTCTCTCTTGAGGCGGACTACCTTGTTGAAGCTGCATCTATTGCCCTTCTTAAAGAAGTTGCAGTAATGGCTCTTAAAGCCGGGACAAGCATTATCCCGCTCTCTATCGGTGCCTTTGCCGACAGAGGATTTTATGAAGATGTTCTTTCAGCCTGCTCTGCGGGACATTCAAAAGTTCTCATCCCCGGCGGGGCAGTAGGAGGCTTTGATGTCCTTAATACCATAACTTTAATGGCACAGACATCAGGAGAAGCTGTAAAGGCCGGAATACATACCCATAAGGGTCCTGCATCTCTCAGAAGTACTTCCCTCTATTCTGAAGAACTGACGGATAAGGAAAAAACAGTTTTTAAGGGAACGACAAGCCAGGCTATTTCCCTTCTTCCGACCAAGGTTAATGTTGCCGTAGCCTCAGCTCTGGCAACAGTCGGACCTGATAATGCTTCAGCCGCCATAACAAGTGTCCCCGGCTTTATCGGAGATGATCACTGTATAGAACTTGAGACAAAAGGCCTTAAAGCCACCGTTGATATCTACTCAGCCACAAGTGACATAGCCGGATGGTCTGTAGTAGCCCTGATGAGAAACCTCGTGTCTCCGATTCAGTTCTTCTAAGGAGAAATAAATGAAAAAATTCAGAAAGCTGGTTGAAGCCGGTGCTTCAGGCCTTCAGGACTGGGCAGAGAAAGAACTCTGTGAATATGCAGAGATAATTGAAAAACATCCGAATCTGCCGTCTTCTGAAGATGAACTTGTATCCTGGACAGGAGATGCTGATGCTCTTCTGGTACGCACACTTCCAAAGGTTCCCGCATCTGTAATAAAAAGATGCAGCAATCTCAAGTATATAGGAATGTGCTGTTCTCTTTACTCAAAAGAAAGTGCAAACGTAGATATTTCATATGCTGAAGAGCACGGAATTACCGTATACGGAATCAGAGATTACGGAGACCACGGCGTTACCGAATATGTAATCTACCAGCTTGTAAGAATCCTTCATGGCTACGACTATCCCATGTGGAAGAAACGCCCCCTGGAACTTACAAAGCTTAAGGTAGGCTTTGTAGGATTCGGCACAAGCGGTCAGCTTACAGCCCGGGCACTTCTGCATCTCGGTTCTGATATAAAGTACTTTGCAAGAACAAAGAAAGAAGAAGCAGAAAAAGAAGGCATGCACTTCTCTCCCCTTAAGGACCTTCTCTCCTGGGCAGATGTTGTTATTACATGTCTGAATAAAAATGTAATTCTCCTTCATGAGGAAGAATTCAAGGCGCTGGGAGACGGAAAGATTATGTTTAACACATCAATAGGACCTGCCAGCGACATGAATGAGCTCAAAAAGTGGATAGAAAATGATTCAAATATCTTCTGTTCGGACACTGTGGGTGGTGTCGGTGAGATATACGAAGAGCTTAAGGACAGAAAGAATCTTATCTGCCCCTGTGCCTCAGCAGGAATGACTGAACAGGCATATGACCTGTTAAGCAGAAAGGTCCTGGACAACATAAAGAAAGCCCTCACAGAAATATGAGAAAGAAAAAACAGAAACCCGAAAAACCCAACTACTTTGAGGATACTGATAAGTACAACCCGTTTAAGGGCATAAAACTCAAGCCTGTTGAGGTAAAGAAGAATGAAATTCTAACTCAGAAGGCCTACGACATGTACACCACGGGCGTGGCGAATGTCATCCAGAAGAACGAGAACATGCCCATAACTCTTCTTCGTGAGTGCTCCCCTCAGGATTCTCTGGACCTTCACGGAAAGCGCCCTGCGCGTGATGATATAGCTTCTCTTGTAAACGAATTTCTTGAAGAATCAGTTTTCAGGGGCCTAAAAAAGGTTGAGATAGTAGCGGGAAAGGGAAACCACAGTGACGGAGAGCCTGTAATCCCCGGTATAGTTGAAGCGGTTCTTAAGGGCAGTGATGTGGTAATGGAGTTTGAAAGTGCTCCTTCAAACAGAGGCGGAAGCGGCTCTTTCTGGATTATTCTCGGAAAGAAGGCTCCCAAAAGCATTAATGTCTACGCAACAGAGAAAATAAGTGGTCAGGACATAAAGGGTCTTGAGAATGTGAAGGTTAAAAAGCAGTCAGGAGTACCGAAGATAGACTATGACTCCTATCTGCCTGAGGATAAAGACATAAGATAAATCTTGAATAACTTGAAAATACCCCCAATTGGGGGTATTATTTTTTTTAGGAGTCTAAATGAAACTGTTTCATGGTTCTAAAGAAATAATAGAGAAGCCTCTGTTTGGATACGGAAGTCCTTTTAACGATTATGGTAAAGGGTTTTACTGTACAAAAGAAATTGAAATGGCTAAAGAATGGAGTTGCACACCAGAGCATGATGGTTATGCAAACTCCTATGAATTAGATATGTCGGATCTTAAGATTCTTAATTTAAATAATGCCGAATATACAATCCTTCATTGGCTTACCATCCTTCTTAAAAACAGAAGTTTTCGTCTTTCAAACCCAATTGCCAGAGATGCAAGGGATTATCTTATTTCAAATTTCAGTATTAAAACCGATTGCTATGATGTGATTACAGGCTATCGTGCAGATGATTCTTACTTCTCTTTCGCTTCTGATTTTCTAAACAACACCATATCTATAAACAAGCTTGCCAGGGCCATGAAACTGGGAGAATTGGGAGAACAGGTTGTTCTGGTTTCACAAAAAGCCTTTGACAGACTTATTTTCACTGGTGCTGAGAAGGCTGAACGGGAAAAATACTTTGTACTAAGAAGCAGACGCGATAAAAAAGCCAGAGAAGCTTATCTTTCCGGAGACAGAAGAAGATACTCCTCTGACGAACTTTACATAATTGATATCATGAGAGAGGAGATAAAAAGTCATGATGCACGCCTACAGTGAAATATATCTGGAAGGAGCCATGATCAGACTCGGAGACATGCTTGAACATGCTGTTCTTGACTGCAGGTACGACCCTGACGGGTTTTGGAATATGTTCATCCAAAGCTCTGTTTCAAAGCGCTTTGAAGCAGGCGACATTTCCCTCGTTGCAGGCAAATCGGGTGCCGAACTTGCATTTCTTGTTCTTTATGAATGCGAAAATCTTACAACCTTCACCATTCCATCCTGGAGAGAATACCGGAGTCCTCTGTTCTGGTGCGGCTGGACTCTCTGCTATTTTCAGTGGCATGAGAACATCCCGTTCAAGAGAATCTGGGAAGCTGTGAGCATAAGAACACTGCAAAAGATGTATCCTGCCCTTCATGAGGCTGATATAAGCAAAAGTGTCAAAGCTCTGAATGCTTTAATAAAACCAAGGGCTAAAACACCGGTTATGACACTGCGTCTTGTAAGAAATCTGTCTCAGAAAGAACTCGCGGAAAGAGCCGGTATGAGCATATCACAGCTTCAGAGGCTTGAGTACGGGGAACGTAGTGTTGAGAATCTTTCCCTTAAGACTGCCCTGTCACTGGCCAGTGCTCTAGGTGTGGAAGCAGATGAAATTTGCTGATAAGCGCCATACGGGAATCGGACCCGCGTAACAAGCTTGGGAAGCTCATGCACTACCATTGTGCTAATGGCGCAGGGTTTACTTAATCAAATTTAAACTTTTTATTCTCTTTTGAAAAGAAGAAAAGAGTCATAAACAGGGCAAAGAACTCTGAGATGATAAAAGAATACCAGATCATGTGTAGTCCGCCTATCTTTCCCAGAAGCCAGGAAACCGGAACCAGGAAGAGAATCTGACGCACAATTGAAGTGATCATACTCATGTAGCCGTCGCCCAGGGCCTGGAACAGAGAACCAAGAATAATGGAGACAGCAGCCAGAGGATAGGAAAGACTTATAAGGCGGAAGGCCGTGCAGCCTATTTCCAGAAGCCTTGGTGAGGCGTTAAATAGTCCAAAGAGCTTATCCGGGATAAGCTGGATTACAACAGTACCTGCTGTCATGATTATTAATGCTGTAATTAAAGCAATCTTAAGGGCGCTTACCATACGGGCCCTGTTTCTGGCTCCGTAGTTGTATCCGAGAATCGGCATAAGGCCCTGGTTCATACCAAATACCGGCATGAAGACAAAACTCTGAAGCTTAAAACACACCCCGAAAACTGTTGTTGCAAGAATATCGTACGTTATGAGGATGGCATTCATGAGACTTGTCATGATTGTTCCTATACCCTGCATAACAACAGACGGAAGACCTACCTTAAATATGTCTGTTGCACTTACTCTGTCGTACCTTATCTTTGAGAAACGGATAGAAACATAGCGGTCTCTTTTGACAAAGATTATTCCCATAATCATGGCAAAGGCCTGACCTAAAACAGTAGCAAGAGCAGCCCCCGCTATTCCCATAGCCGGAAAGCCGAGGTAACCGAAGATAAAAATCGGGTCAAAGATTATGTTGAAAATTGCACCTGAGGCCTGGATTATCATGGGGTGAATTGTATCCCCTGTAGCCTGCAGCACCTTCTCACAGTAGGTGAGGATAAAGGTCGGAAGACACAGACCTATACAGATTCTCAGGTAGATGGTCCCCATCTTCAAAAGCTCAGGATTATCTGTGTACAGACTGAAGAACGGAGCGGAAAGAAAAAGACCTATAAGGGTAAAAACTGCTGTAGTTGTAAGCAGTATTGTGTAGCCTGTGGAAGCTGCATTTAAAGCTGCATCTTCCCTCTTCTCCCCCAGACGTCTTGATATGACAGAACACATGCCTATGGAAAGACCTACGGCAAAGGCTATCATAAGGGTCTGCATGGGGAATGCAAGAGAAACAGCTGTAAGGGCAGCCTCACTGAAACGTGAGACAAAAATACTGTCTACTACATTGTAGAGAGCCAGTATCATCATTGAGGCCATGGCCGGAAGGGACATGGAGAACAGAAGTGATCCTACAGGCCTCACTCCCATCTTATTTTCGGTCACGGCCTTATTATTGTTATTTTCCATAAACCATTTTAACAAGCTCGGGGATTGCTTTTTCAAACTTCACACCATATGTGTGACTTGCATCTCCCTGAGTTTTTTCTATACAGAGTACAGTATAGTCTGCAGCAATTACGGCACTCTCGTAGGCACTCCTGCCTCTCATGAGAGCTCCTACAAAGGCAGAAGCATATACATCTCCGGTGCCGTGGCAGCCCTGAGAGATCTTTTTGTGCTCATAGTACTGATACTCATTATCCTTGTAGACAACTACACCTGTCTTACCTTCCCTGTAGGATACACCTGTAAGAACTACGGCTGAAGACGGGCAGATTTTCTTAAGAGCAAGAAGAAGAGTATCAATATAGGAGCGGTCATACTGCTCTTTGTACTCACATCCTGTCATAAAGCATGCTTCTGTAATATTGGGAAGAATGTAGTCAGCCTGGGCGCAGAGCTTAGCCATCTCGTCTGCATACTCCTGATTGAAAAGCGGATAGAGCTTGCCGTTATCTGCCATAGCCGGGTCTACTATCTTAAGAAAGCCCTCTTTTCCGCATGTGGCAAAAAGGTCCTTTATGTACTCAATCTGCTTCTTGCTTCCGAGATATCCTGTGTAGATTGCGTCAAACTTAAGACCCTCTTTAACCCAGTGTGCATTTATACCGGGAATGTCGTCAGTAAGGTCTCTGAACGTAAAACCGGTAAAACCGGCTGTATGTGTAGAAAGAACTGCTGACGGAAGAATTGCTGTCTCATGTCCGCAGGCAGAGAGAATTGGCAGTGCAACTGTAAGTGAGCACTGACCTACACATGAAATGTCCTGAACTGTAAGGACTCTTTTGTAATTTTCATCCATTGTCAGATTTCTCCTTTCATGGAATCATATTCACTCTTTATGTAAGATTCAACATCATCAACAAGTTCTGCTGCCTGAACCCTGTTTAAACCCTCAGTCTCATAGTATTTGCCAATTCTGACGTAGCACTCTGAACCCGAGAAAGGATGTTTTTTATCTTCAAGTGCCCTTCTTGCTCCCTTTATTACAACAGGAACAAGGGTTGCTCCGCTCATGGTAGCCAGGCGGAAAGCTCCGCGAAGAAACGGTCTGATCTCACCTGTCTTTGAACGTCTTCCTTCGGGGAAGATCAGCATGGGGTGTCCTGCTTTAATATTTCTCACACCGTCTCTAATTGCCTTAACACCGCGTTTTGTATTCTTTCTGTCTATAAAAACACAGTAAAGTGAAATGCAGATAAGATTGAAGACAGGAAAGTACTTGAAAGACTGCTTTGTGATAAAACCGCAGGGAATACACATGGGTCCCATAACAATAGGAATATCAAGCATGCTTGTATGATTTGCAACAAGGCACACCCTTTTCCCGCTGTTTGTCAGTTTTCTCAGACCCTGAATATCGCCTTCAATATGAACGCGGCATCCGAATAAAAGCATGGCTATATCTGAAATATATGAGCCGTGAAAATGAACTATATCATCAGAGAGTTTCTTAGCTCCCAGTGCCCTCAGAATGATAGCAGGAAGGAAACCAAAGACAAAACTTACTGCAAAAACAAGAACAACAATCGGAATGGCCCAGATTATTTTAAGCAGATACAAAACAAGCCTCCTTTAATCAAGATTATAGCGGTAAAGACCGGCATAGCGCCCGCCTTTTTCCAGAAGCTGTTTGTGAGAACCGCTTTCTATAACCTTGCCCTTATCAAGAACAATAATATTATCCGCATCCTTTACGGTTGTAAGACGGTGAGCTATCACTATGCTCGTCCTTCCCTTTGAAAGCCTGTCAAAGGCCTCCTGAATAAGGCGCTCACTCTCTGAATCCAGAGATGATGTAGCCTCATCAAAAATAAGAATGGGAGGATTCTTCAAGAATACTCTGGCAATGGAGATTCTCTGCTTCTGGCCGCCTGAGAGCCTTGTTCCGTGTTCACCAACCTGGGTATCAATCCCGTCAGGAAGAGAGCGGATAAAGTCGCCGAGATTTGCCCTTTCCAGAGCCTCAAGCATCTCCTCCTCTGTTGCATCTTCCTTACCGTATCTCAGATTATCCCTAATTGAGGCATCAAAGAGAAAAACATCCTGCTGGACAAAGCCTATTTTGTTTCTCAGAGACCTCTGAGTAACATCACGAATGTCCTGACCGTCAATTGTAATACTGCCGCCGTCAATCTCGTAGAATCTCGGAAGAAGGGAGGCTGTGGTTGATTTACCGGCCCCGCTTTCACCTACTAAGGCAACCTTTGTGCCACCCTTGACTTCAAAGCTCAGGTGCCCTATTACCTCGCCGTCCTTGCTGTCGTAGGAAAATGAAACATCAGAGTACTTGATATTACCCTCAGTAACATTGAGTTCGGTGGCATTTTCCTTGTCATTGATCTCAGCCTTTATGTCCATAATCTCAACAAAACGGTCAAAGGCTGCCATACCCTGGTTAAGCTGCTCAACAAAGTTGATCAGACGGTCAATCGGTGTAAGAACAACAGAAACGTAGAGCAAAAACGCAACCAGGTCGTAGGTCTCAATCTTTCCGTAGTAAAGAAGAACAGCTCCTCCGACTATGGTAAAGAGGTAATAAATATTTCTTAAGAAACCTATACCGCCCTGATAGAGGGCCATAATTGAATACTGGTGTCTTCTGCGCTCCTTCAGATCGTGGTTTGTATGGTCAAAAAGCTTTGTCTGAACCTCTTCAGAAGTAAAGGATTTAACCTCACGGATGCCCTGAATTGAGTTTTCAACGTTGGCATTCACATCTGCTATGCTCTTGCGCACTTCCCTGAATGTAGCCTTCTGCTTGCCGCCGACAAAAACGCCCCAGAAAACCATAATCGGGAACGGAATAAGAGAAACAAGGGCCATGGGAACGCTGTAGGAGAACATAACTATATAGGCGCCTACAATCGTAGCTACCGAGATAAGAAAGTCCTCCGGACAATGATGGGCAACCTCGGCTATCTGGAACAGGTCGTTTGTAATTCTGCTCATAAGGTGTCCTGTCTTGGTTCTGTCGTAGTACCCGAAGCTCAGTGTCTGCAGGTGCTGGAAGCAGTCGCGTCTCATGTCATTTTCAACATAGACTCCCAGGTAGTGACCCCAGCGGATTCTTATGTAGTTTAAAATCATCTGTGCAACATAGATTGCAAACATAACCCCGAATACCTG
>JAILPZ010000072.1 GCA_024699225.1 Sphaerochaetaceae bacterium | reverse complement strand
TTTGTACTCTTTTGTTGGCCATCCTTTTACGGCAAAGTGTTTCAATTCTAGTGGGGTTGCTGTATAATCAGTCACGACGATTTTCCTTTAGATATTAAGTTTTTGTGGTAAAAAACATTCTATCAGAAAATCGTCTTTTTTATTTATCGCTTCTTATTTCGTCCCCCAGTTTTGTGCATGGACCGACTTGAAGCCCTGCAGTAGGAGGACAACAGAGTGTTGTCCGAAGCAGGGCCGGCCCGTAAGCCGGACTTCCGGGAGGCGGAGGGCAAGTCCAGTTGGCCGCAAAAGCTGTATGATACGACTAATCTGAAATTGTATTTTAGATTAATCGTTATTATTTGTTTGTAGGAACTTCTTTGTTTTTGCATTAAAAAACTGAAAAAGTATGCACACAGGAACAGCAAGAGTGTTTTTGTTGCCGTGAAAACCTAGATGAGGATACAATTAATCAGGTGGTAAATCATGCTCAAATATTCCCGTAGCGTAATTCTTGTTTTAGTTTTTGCTTTCATTGCGCCGCTCTGTCTGGGTGCAAGCGGAATGAGAGAGGTTTATACATGCGGAGAAGCTTCCGAATTTATATGTATAAATGCAGACGGTTATGGATCTGAGGATCCTTCTGCAGAGTTCATTTTAGGAGATTATCCTTCAAAACTTCCCTTAACCAGGGCTATAGGCTGTGAAATGCTTCTGCGTGCATTCGGACCTCTGCCGGATGTTCAGGAAGGAGTAAGAGACTATGTTAAATACAGGGATTGTGCTTTCACGGATGTTCCTGAAGAAAGCAGGGCTGCTGTAGAAAACCTGACAAATGCAGGGCTGTATATTCCGGAGGATAATGATGTATTCGGGCCTGAGCGCCTGATGAGCGAGAATGATCTGTACCTGCTTTTAGACAGAATTCATGCATATCTGCAGTCAAACCTGAAGGATGATTATTATTCCTATGTAACAGCAGATTTGCTTAATGACCCGTCTTTTCTTGATGTACCGAAAGACATTCCTTATTTCGTGAACAACATGGAAGATCCGGAAAAGCATTTTATGTGGATGATGAACATGTTCAACGAATGTCTGGAAAATCCCGACACTCCGGAGAAGGCGAATATTGCAGCCTTTATTTCAACATATTCAGATATGGACGCCCGAGAGAACTGCCGTTCTGAAATCAAGGCCATGACAGATGCCATATGGAACGCACCGGATTTCAGTGCATTGACAGATGTATGTGCTGATATTTGTAAGAAAACAGGAATTGAACTGATATTTAGCAGAGGGTCATTGTTCTCTTGGGAATCGGAAGTGGACATGGGGCCCGACGGGAAAGTTACGGAAATAGTTAAAAACTCTATTGTGACAGAAGACTTTGAGGACTATATATCTGAGGAAAGTTATACGTATCAGGCAACAAAAGAACAGTATGAAAAGCTGTTTACTTTACTTGGTTATGAAAAGGAAGAGGTTTCTGCTGCAATAGTAAACTACATGAAAGGCATAATGTATGAAGGAAGTGTCCAGTATAATAACTCTGAATTGAGCAAAGATTATTACACCCTTTATCTGGACAATATTCCAGATGAGCTTGCATTTTTCCCATTCTCCGAATATCTGGAAAGGGCAGAATATAATAACAGGGGTTTTATCGCTCTGAATGACTACGCAGGGTTTGTTACATGGCTGTCCGTTATGGCAGAACCGGATAATCTCAGTGGCACCAAAGTGCGTATTATAAAGTATCTTATTGAAAACCTTAGGCCCGCTCTTCCTCTTGATATCTTAGATGCCCACATGGGCTTCTGGGATGCTTATTATGCTGCTAACCCTTCAATGCTTTTTGCAATGGAAAATTTAGATTATTTGGCTCTTCCTCTTATCAGTGCGGATGTATTTACATATTTTTCAAAAACAGAAGAATACAGGGTGCTGAAAGAAACGTTTGAAACCATATTTGACCAGATTAAGGAAAAATACTCAAATATGATGGAGAAACAGGACTGGCTTGATGATTCTACACGCTTAAGAGCCCTCAAGAAGATTGATGAAATGGGAGCTGAGATCCTTATTCCTTCAACACTGGATAACATGCTTCATGCTGAATATGTTTCATCTGACGAGGGAGGCACAATTCTTGAGAATATCTTCAGATACAATAAAGAGAGAAGAAAATGGATTAATTCTGACAGTTGTAATTCGTGGATTGACTATTTCTGGTCAGCATTGAATCCCTGGCTTGTTACAAATGTGTATTACCGGCCGTACAACAAACTGTTTATGACCATGTCCGGTTTTGTTGCCAATAATATCAGTAAGGATTCTCAAATTGAGGAGATCCTTGCCAGAGATGGTGTGATATTTGCTCATGAGGTTTCTCACGGGTTTGACTATGGGGGATCTTCTTTCAATGAAAAAGGTGAGATGGAAGAATGGTGGACTGATAAGGACATGGAGGAGTTCACAAAACGCTGTGAAAGAGTTTCAGAATATATGGACGGATATGAAATAATCCCCGGAATTGCTGCCTATGACGGAAAACAGCTTGTAGACGAGAGCATAGCAGATATGACATCACTTAAGTGTATGATGGAAATGGCTTCAGATATTGAGAATTTTGATTATGAACTCTTTTTCTCTACATACGCAAACCTGTTTGCTGTCTCTCCCACAAGAAAAGGAGCTGTACAATTCTTTGTAGGTGATGAGCATCCAAACGGCAGGGTTCGAATAAATAAGATAATCTCGCTTCTTGATGAGTTTTATGAAATCTATGATATACAGGAGGGAGATGCCATGTATGTGGCTCCTGAGGACAGGCCATATGTCTGGTAGGTTTTATATGATAAAACGATTTGGAAATACAGTTTTGTTTTTACTCTTATTTTAATCTCATGCAGTGCTGTAAACGGGTCTCAGAATCCGCAGGAGGATTCTTCAGGCTTTGTAAATGTCGGAGATGTTATTCCGGATGCCATACTTGAGATTCGCTACTACACAACCTACAATTTTGTAGGGCAGCGGATAGATGGATATGAGGAGCCTGTGGCTTTACTTACAAAGGAGGCTGCTGCCGCACTTAAGAAAGTGAGTGATGATCTTGTTCAAAAAGGCTACCGCATTAAGATATATGATGCCTACCGACCTCAGATGGCTGTATCCCACTTTGTAAGATGGGCCAAAGATGCAGAGGATACAAAAATGAAGGAGTACTTCTATCCGGAGCTGGATAAGGATGTACTGTTTCCTCTGGGCTACATATTTGAGAAATCCGGTCACAGCCGCGGAAGTACTGTAGATTTAACTCTCTTTGACATGAGCACCGGTAAAGAAGTGGATATGGGCGGTACCTTTGATTACTTTGGAGAGCTCAGCCATCCGGACTACACGGGAATTACAGAAGAGCAGTATCAGAACCGCATGATTTTAAGAGAGGCCATGGTTAAACACGGCTTCATGCCTCTGGATGAAGAGTGGTGGCATTTTACTCTCGCAGATGAACCGTACAAGGATACATATTTTAACTTCCCTGTTGCCTGCATAGATTAAAAAGAGCTGTTGACATGAATGGGAGATGGGAAGATAATTATCTCTTGGTTAGCAATTGCTAACTAAAGAGAGAATACATGGATGAAGCATCATATTGAGAAGAATACTGTTCAGGAAACTCTTGTAATACCTTTATTCGGCAGACTTGTATGCTCGGAGCGTTTTCCACAGTTGTTCACGGATCCTGAGGCAAAACGCATCTGTGATTCACTTGATTATGACTTTGATGAAAAACGCAAAAGGATGGAATCTACAGCCGGACTTTTCGGGGCTCTGGAAGTTGCACAGCGTCAGTATGATCTGTTGTGTGAAGTTAAGGACTACCTTAAAAAGCATCCTGAGGCAGCAGTGGTTAACCTTGGCTGTGGCCTGGATGATACATTTGCAAAGAGTTACAACGGCAAATGTCACGGCTACAACATAGACCTTCCTGAGGTGATAAAGATCAGGGATGAGCTTCTTCCTGCAGGAGAAGGGGAATGCAATATTGCATGTGACCTTAATGACTATTCCTGGATGGATGCAATTGAAGCAGAAAAGGGTGCCATATTCTTTGCCACCGGAGTTTTCTACTACTTTAAGACAGAGGATTTGAAAAAGCTCTTTTCAAAGATGGCAGAGCGCTTTCCGTCTTCCGTGCTTGCCTTTGATGCATGTAATGAACGCGGTGCTTCTCTTATGCGCAAGACCTGGCTTAAGGAAGCCGGAATTACAGATGTAAAGGCCTACTTCTCAATGGAAGATGAGAGCGAACTTAAGTCATGGAGCAGCAACTTTGAGAGTGTCAGTACAAAAAGCTACATGCGCGGATACAGGGATATCTACAGTGATGTAGGGTTTGTTCATAAGTTGATGATTAAGTTCTGTGATTCATTGGTGAAAATGAAAATAGTTAGAATTGAATTTAAAGGGGAAAAGAAATGATAAAAACTACACTAAAAGTTGATGGTATGATGTGCGGAATGTGTGAGGCACATGTCTGTGACGTAATCAGAAGGGAAGTTCCGACTGCAAAGAAGGTTTCAGCTTCAAGAGGAAAGGGAGAAGCCAGCTTTGTGACAGAGGAAGCTGTAGATAATGAGAAGCTTAAGGCTGCAGTAAGTGCAACCGGATATACATGTACTGAAATATCATCAGAACCATACGAAAAGAAGGGATGGTTCAAATAAGACAGAGCGGCCCCAAAAGGGCTGCTTTTATTATCTGAGACAGTAAAAAAACTCTGCTTGACAAGTTAGCCCGTGCTAACAATAATTACTCTCAGTTAGCATTGAATAACTATATAAAAATATGAAAACAGCACAAATTAACGAACGTTTTGAATCTTTTGCACGGTTTCAGCTTAAGCATAGAAAAGCTTTTCTGATATTTCTTATTGTATTTACGGTTTTAGGTTGTATAGGACTTCCCCGTCTTAAGCTTACAAACGGAGAAGAGGACTGGTTTGACAACTGGGAACAGGTACAGATGAACCAGGACCACTTTGAAAGTATATTCGGCTCAACGGATACACTTTTAGCCTTTATAAAGGCAGATGATGTTTTTGATCCTGAGGTTCTTGATGCAATAGACAGACTCGGAGATGAGATAGTAGCAAATGTCCCGTACGTCGAAGGTGTAAGTTCACTTATGAGCCTTTCCATACCGATTGGAACGGAAGAGGGCTTTGAGGTAATAAATCCTTTTGAAGACGGAGTTCCTGAGGACCCTGAGGAGATTGAAAAAGTCAGAGACTTCATACTATCAAGAGAGTCCCTGGTAAATGTTCTGGTTAGTGACGACTGCACTGAAACCTGGGTAATATTTGATCTTGAGCAGTATTCTGAGAGCCTTACTGAGGCCATGAATAAGATTGCTCCTCCGGCTATGGAGATTTTTAATTCAGATAGTTTTAAATCTGACAAATACAGGATACTTCCGGCCGGACTCAGCTACACTGAGTATGAGGAAGAGGCATCCACATACGAACAGGTTGTATCCCGCATAGCCATAGGCTTTATTGTTATGATTTTCTTCCTTGCATTCTTTACCAGGTCTGTGAAGGGAGTTGTTGTTCCGGCTGTTGCTACGGTTTTTGCCCTGTGTACTACGCTTGGTTTCTCAGCCCTTATGGGGATAGAGGGAAATATGATCATGCTCATGGTCACCGTGTTGCTGTCCATGGCTCTGTCCGTAGGATACGCCATACATTTTATAAATGCCTTTAAGATGCATTTCAGAAGAACAGGAGAAAGAAAAGAATCTGTAGTTCTGGGCGTAAAAGACTGCGGATGGGCTCTGCTGTTTACTGTAATTACAACCATGGCAGGTATGCTCAGCTTCCTGGCCGGAGGAATTAAATCCATGAGATGGGTCGGCGGTATAACTGCTGCGGCTGTTTTTTGCATATATCTTTATACAATGGTTCTTCTGCCCATACTCAGCAGCTACGGAAAGAACACAAAACCTGATGGCAAATACGTCTCATCCCAGGGTTCAACAGCAGCAGACCTTAGGATGGAGAGGGCAGGCAAGAAGGTTCTTAAACACAGTACTCTTGTAATGATTGCCGGCTTTGCCATTATGCTTGCCATGATTCCCGGAGTTCTGGGCATAAAGGTAAATATGGATTACTCGGATATGATGGGTGAACGTACACCCTACATAAAGAGACTCATGGAAATTACAAGAAGCAAGCTCGGAAGCCAGTACAGCTATGATGTTCTTATAGAGTATGACGAAGAAGATGCCATAAAGGATCCTGAAGTTCTGAATAAGATGGAAGAGCTTGCTGCCAGAATTGGAACACTCTCCATGACAAAGGTCTCAGGCGGAAAACCAAGAGTAAGTTCTGTTACAACTATCATTAAGGAAATGAACAGAACCCTCAATGAAGATAATTTAGAGTACTACGCAATTCCTGATGATCAGGACCTGGTTTCCCAGATACTCTTTTTGTATGAGATTTCCGGCGGAGATAATGTATACCAGTATGTCAGCGAGGATTTCAGCGCAGCATATCTGCATGTAGAGCTTAACGGTTACGACGCTGAGGAGTGTGTACAGAACCTCGATCAGGTAGAAGCATGGGTAGACGAGCTCTTCCCGGATGCTGAGACAGCAGGAGTTGTCGGAGAAGTAATGCAGTATGCCATTATGAACGGAAAGCTGGTCAGAGGGTCACTCAGGTCAATAGGAACTTCATTTATTGTAATCTTCATTCTTCTGGTTATTGCCTTCGGCTCCTTAAAGACGGGTGCTATTGCCATGATTCCGAATATTGCACCTATTCTGCTGATCGGCGGTATTATGGGCTATGGCGGCATTTCTCTTGATATGGTTACGGCACTGATCATGCCTATGATTATGGGAATAGCGGTAGATGATACCATCCACTTTACAAACCACATAAAGTATCATTTTGAGCTTTGCAGGAATTACAGAACTTCAATACTTAACTCTTACAGGGAGATAGGCAAGACCATGACCATGACCACTATTATTCTGTGTGCCATGTTTACAATATTTATTTTCAGCACCATCAATGCTCTCTGCAGAATAGGATATCTGTCTGTAATAGGACTTGCAGGAGCTCTGATTGCTGACTACACCTTAACACCTGTTCTTATTCTTATTACAAAGCCGTTCGGCAAGGAGGATAAATAATGAAAAAAATCAGAATACTGGTTTTAGCTTTACTAATTGCACTTTGTGCCCTTATGACAGTAAGCGCAGAGGAACTTACGGGACTTCAGATAATCAGGGAGTCTGACAATCTGCCTCAGCCGGACACTTCATCAGTTAAAGCAACTCTTGTTATTCACAGCAAGAAAGGCAACGAGAAAACACGCCAGGTAATAATGAAGAGCAAGGACTACGGGGATGTAACAAAAGAAGTTATAGTCTTCACCGCTCCTAAAGATGTATCAGGTGTAGGATACCTTATGTTCAACTACCCCGAGAATTCTGACGGTACAAAGAAGGACAGTGAGAACTGGCTCTTTATGCCGGCATTAAAGAAGGTAAAGCGTATTGCCTCCAGCGGCACTGAGGCTGAGGGTAACTTTATGGGAACTGACTTCACATACGAGGATATGGGAGACAGGGCCATTTCAAAGGACACCTATACACTTCTCGGAGAGGAAGTTGTAAACGGAGTTAATTGCTATAAGGTAAAGTGTGAGAGTATAGCAAGAACTGAAAAGGATCCTGACAGGATTGCCTATATAGGAACGGAAGATTTCCTTCTTTACAGATGTGAGTTCTATGACAGACACGGGTCTTTACACAGAGTCCTTGAGTGCAGTGACATTGAGTATATTGACGGATACGCCTGTACAAAGGTTATGAAAATGGAAAACGTGCAGTCAGGTACCTGGTCAAAGATTACTTTAAGTGATGTTCAATACAACACCAGCGCAATAGATGACAGTCTCTTTACTGTAGCAGCGTTAGAGCAGGGGAGGATAAGATGAAAAAAATAATTGTATCTATAGCTCTTCTTTTTGCAGTTCTCACTCTGGCCTTTGCAGCAGATGTGTATTTTTCAGGTGATACATCATTATATTCCGTATTATCCCTACCTCCGGTAAATGATCCGTGGGAGTTTACGGATGTAAGTCTCTCACAAGATTTTGAACTTGATGTTTATGCAGATTCCTCAGCATTTTTCTTTAGTGCGGGAGTTGAATATGACGCTCTGGAAAGCACTTTGGATTCTTATCTGTCTGAGGTTTACGGTGATTATTTTTTAAACAGTTTTGCTTTCAGACTGGGAAGGCAGAAAGCCTCCTGGGGAACAGCTGAAATATTAAGTGCAGTGGATGTGTTAACACCGTCTGACCTCTCAGACCCTATTGACTTCTTTAAGATGGCAGTAGATGCCCTTAAGATTTCCTATGATGCATTTCCTCTTGTTTTTGATGCCTACTGGATTCCTTTCTTCACTGCATCCGTACTGCCTCAGTCCGTTCTCGATGTTTACAGTTTCTACAACATCAGCATCAGTGAGCCTGAGAACAAAATTGAAAACAGTGAGGGTGCTGCTAAGGTCTCTGCCTATACAAGTGCCGGAGATTTCTCACTGTACGGATATTATGGCTGGGAGGATACACCGAACAGTACCGGAAAGTATGACCGCCTTATCATGGGCGGAGCCTCTGCTGCTGTTCCTGTAGGAGAAGTAACTGTAAAAGGCGAGGCTGCATGGTATCCGAAAAGAGATGCAGTTGTCTCAGCAACAGCCGGTGTTGAATGGATTAAAAATGACCTGACCCTCACAGGTGAGCTTTACGGCCAGTGGAACAAGGAAGATGAAAATATTACAGGTCAGGCAGGACTTGCAGCAAGTTATTCTCTGTTTGACGGTGATATGGAGCTTTCTGCAGGCGGTATCCTGGAATTTAAGGAACTGGACGGAGCTGTCACTGCAGAACTCAGCTACAGCTTCACAGATGAGCTTAAGGCAACGGCATCTGTTTTCTACATGTTTGAAGGTTCTGAAGGAACCGGAACATACGGAGCCTACAAGGATCTTGATTCTGCAAGAATTGAGGTTTCCTACAGCTTCTGAAAAAAATGGCCTGTCCGCGGACAGGCCTTACTTTTATCTTCCTGGTTTTTACCAGTTTCTCTTTGCACATTCGGCACACATAATCAGGAAGGAACCTACACCGTGCAGGTCGTTTGTTGAAGTGGCTCTGCCGTAGTAGTGCTCCAGGTTTCCGACACCTGTTCCAACACAGACGTTACCAATCTGGATATCTTCACCTTCAAATGTGATGGAGGCCATAAGACCGTCGTAACCCTTCTTTGCAACAGCAAGGTACTTCTCATCAAGAATACCCATGCGGATGGCCATGCTCATGGCTGCAACGTAAAGACATGTGCATGAGTTCTCAACCCAGTTCTTCGGGTCTGATATCTTATCTGTAACCTGGTACCATCTTCCGTCCTCTCCCTGATATGGAACAAGGGCAACAAGGAGGTCTCTGACCAGAGCTTCAAGGTCCTTTCTTCTCGGGTTGTCCTTATCAATAAACTCAAGCTCCTGAAGAACTGCAACAGGAACCCAGCCTATGGATCTTCCCCAGAATTCCGGAGAAAGACCTGTTTCCGGGTCTGCCCATACGGCACGTGCGCTTGCGTCCCATGCGTGGTACCACAGGCCTGTCTTCTTGTCTTCTGTGTGTTCTCTCATAAGAAGATCCTGATCTATTACCATTTCCGTGTATTCTTTTTTGTTAAAGCGCTTTCCATATTCGGCACAGATAGGTCCACCCATGTAGAGTCCGTCCAGCCACATCTGGCTTGGATAGCGGAACTTGTGCCAAAGTCCGCCTACGCGGTTTCTCGGAAAGTTAAGTACGTACGGAACCAGTTTGTGGATGGCCTTCTCGTACTTTGGGTCTCCTGTCTTGTCCATGAGGGGATAGAGCAGTATGCCCGGCTGTATGTCGTCAAGCTGAGTAAAGCCATAATCAATGAAGCTCTCACTCGTTCCTGCTCTGAGCACTTCCTTGGTTTCAGCATTTTCCTTTACGTCCCCATTCTCGTCAATGAGGGAATCAACCCAGTCTTTTATATAGTTGAAATAGCGCTCATCCTTACAGATCTGATAGATTTTCTCCATTCCTGAGAGAAAAACTCCCTGATGGTAGTGAAAACGTGCCTTTGGTGGCAGATCCTCAGCCTTGAATTTGCGCATCATGGTTTCACATGCTGCTATTCCGTATTCCAGTGAGGTCATACTC
This sequence comes from Sphaerochaetaceae bacterium, assembly GCA_024699225.1. Classification (GTDB taxonomy): domain Bacteria; phylum Spirochaetota; class Spirochaetia; order Sphaerochaetales; family Sphaerochaetaceae; genus UBA1265. Next base: position 8,254 of record JAILPZ010000072.1, on the reverse strand, counting down.
GTACTCCTTGTTATGTATTTGTCTATATTAATGATAATACGGGATTGCTTAATCCTCAAAGCTTAATTTATGGTATTCTTCAGAAGGGGTGTTTGTTATGGATTTTGAAAAGGTCAGAAAACTCTATCTTGAAGACGGGTATAACTGTGCAGAAGCAACGCTGATGGCGGTGTGTGAGGAGGAGGGCATTGGTCTTAGTAAGGAAGATGTCAAACTCATAGGAGCTTTCGGCGGAGGTATGGGCTGCGGTGAGGCCTGTGGGGCGCTCTGTGCTTCGATTGCCATAATAGGGGCACTTTTGATAGAGGATAAGGCTCATGCCACCCCTGATCTTAAATCTTCATGCTCTACTTATGTAAAAGCTTTCAGGGAAAAGATGGGCGGGTCCATAGACTGCAGGGACATAAAACCGAGAAACACGGTTGAGGGGCAGAGGTGTCTTAAAACGGTACTTGAGAACTGTGAGCTGCTTGAAAAACATTTGAAAGATATTAATTGAGTTTTTTTCTAAAATATCTTAATGGAAATATGCAAACTATTGCATAAATATTCACTAAAATGATAGCATTCTCAGAAATTCAGTTTTGATTACGTATAAAGAGCAAAACAGAGAGGTACGAGTTTGCTGAAATATATAGTAAAAAGAATCCTCCTTGCACTTGTGACCATACTTATAATCTGCATGATTACTTTTTTTGTCATGCATGCAGTTCCCGGTGGTCCTTTTAACAGGGAGAAAGCCCTTTCTCAGGCAACAATTGATGCACTTAATGCAAGGTATGGCCTTGACCAGCCCTTGTGGACTCAGTTTGTAAATTACATGAAGAACCTTCTTCACGGGGATTTTGGTGTTTCCCTGAAGAATGGTCGTGAAATAAGCGATATAATCAAGGAATCTTTCCCTGTCTCTGCAAGACTTGGTCTTACGGCCATGGCTTTTGCACTTTCCATAGGAATTATTCTCGGCAGTACTGCTGCCCTTATGAGAAACAAGTGGCCTGACAGGGTGATAGTGTTCTTTTCAACACTCTTTACTGCTGTTCCGAGCTTTGTTCTTGCAACGCTACTGCTACTGATTTTCTCAATCAAGCTGGGCTGGGTTCCGGTCTGGAGTGCAACAGAGACCCATTATCTTCTTCCTGTTATGGCTCTGGCTGCCTATCCCATGGCTTACACTACACGTCTTTCAAAGACCAGTATGCTGGATGCTCTCGGACAGGACTATATAAGAACTGCAAAGTCAAAGGGTGTTCCCAAATGGAAGATGATTTTCAAGCATGCCTTAAAGAACTCCCTTATTCCTGTTATTACATATGCAGGACCGCAGATTGCCTACATTATTACAGGTTCAATGGTTGTTGAAACTGTTTTTACCGTAGGTGGAATTGGTACAAAGTTTGTCAGCGCAATCAACAACCGCGACTACACGCTTATTATGGCTACAACAATCTTCCTGGCCACACTTATGGTTATAGCAACCATGATCTGTGACATTTTATACAAGCTTGTTGACCCGAGAATCAAATACGAGTGATGAGGAGGAAAGAATATGGGAAATGATAAAATGCCAAAGAAGAATCCTCTCAGTGCTCAGATTAACCTCTCAAAGTTCAACTCATTCATGTTTGAAAAGGCTTCCGACGAGGAGAAGAGACAGCAGGATGTTATGAGTGAGAGCACAACATTCTTTAAGGACGGAATGAGAAAGCTCTTTAAGAACCCGCTTGCTGTAGGAAGTATTGTAGTTCTCGGTCTTATACTTATTACAATTATTGTTGCACCTATGATCGTCCCTTACCACTATGAGGAAATCCTCTCAGTTGACGGCGTAAGAGACAAGGGGGCTAAGAACCTTGCTCCGTTTACATACAGTAAGCTTGAGCAACAGTATATAGATAACGGAGGCTACCGCTTCCCGCATATTTTCGGAACGGATGAGCAGTGTCGTGACTACTTTGTAAGAGTTGTATACGGAACAAGGGTTTCCCTTATTGTCGGCTTTTTTGCAAGTATTATTGTTCTGTTCCTTGGAATGCTTTACGGCAGTATTTCAGGTTACCTTGGAGGAAAGGTTGACCTGATAATGATGAGAATAGTAGATGTAATTTATTCTCTTCCGGATATGCTTATTATAATTTTGCTCTCGGTTGTACTTCAGACCATTCTGAATTTCTCTCCGGGTTCACTGCTTGCTTCACTGGGAACAAACATGATTTCCCTGTTTATAGTTTTCGGACTTTTGTACTGGGTAGGTATGGCCCGTCTTATCAGAGGCCAGATCCTCTCAATCAAGCAGAATGAGTATATTCTTGCTGCAAAGTCCATAGGTGCACCTACAGGAATGATTATTAAGAGACACATTCTTCCGAACTGTCTTTCAGTTATTATCATTTCCACTGCACTGCAGATTCCGTCAGCCATCTTTACGGAAAGCTACCTGAGCTTTGTAGGCCTTGGTGTTCAGGCTCCAATGCCGTCCCTCGGCTCACTTGCAAATGCTGCAAGAGGAGGACTTCAGTCCTATCCGTACAAGCTCATGTTCCCGGCTCTTGCAATCTGCCTTATTGTTCTGAGCTTTAACCTTCTCGGTGACGGTCTCAGAGACGCATTCGACCCGAAACTCAAGAAGTAAGGGAGGAGAAGAACATGGAAAAAGATTATTTGCTTAGTGTCCAGGATCTTCACACATCCTTCTTTACGGATGCAGGTGAGGTTCATGCAGTAAACGGCGTTTCATTTAACCTTAATCCGGGAGAAATCCTGGGTATAGTAGGTGAGTCCGGTTCAGGAAAGAGTGTTACAGCATATTCTGTCATGCAGATTCTTGAATCCACGGGAAGAGTTACAGGCGGAAAGATTCTCTACAAGGGAGACGATCTTACAAAGTGGAGTTCTTCAAAGCTTGATAAGTTCCGCGGAAAATGTGTTTCAATCATCTTCCAGGACCCCATGACAAGCCTGAACCCCGTTTTTACAATCGGAAACCAGATAGAAGAGGCTATTAAGCTTCATACAGAGAAAAAGGGTGCAGAGGTTCATGAAAGAGCTGCAGAACTGCTTACCCTCGTAGGTATTACTGACCCGGAAAAGAGACTTGTTCAGTATCCGCATGAGCTTTCAGGCGGTATGAGACAGAGAGTCATGATTGCCATGGCCCTTGCCTGTGAACCGGATATTCTGATAGCTGATGAGCCCACAACAGCTCTGGATGTAACAATTCAGGCTCAGATTCTTGAGCTCATTCAGGACCTTCAGAAGAAAATCGGTATGGCAGTTATTCTGGTTACCCATGACCTTGGTGTTATAGCAGAACTGTGTGACAACATTATAGTCATGTACGGCGGAAGAATCTGCGAACGCGGTACTGCAAGAGAAATCTTCTACAATCCTAAACATGAATATACAAAGGGTCTTTTAAAGAGTATTCCTAATGTGAATAACATGAAGGAAAAACTTGTTCCCATAGCAGGAAGTCCCATTAATATTCTCAATCTGCCAAAGGGCTGTGCCTTCTGCGCAAGATGTGAGAACTGTATGAAAATCTGTCTCACGGATGTTCCTGAGGAGCTGTGGATTAATGAAAACCACAAGGCTTCCTGCTGGATGAACGTAAAGGAAGCATTTGAGGCTGAGGGAGGAAAGAAATGAGTAAAACACCGCTTGTAGAGGTGAAGAACCTCAAACAGTACTTCCCCATTAAGACCGGTCTTTTCAAGACGGAGATGCTCAAGGCTGTTGATGATGTCTCTTTTTATATCAATGAAGGTGAGACACTCGGTCTTGTTGGAGAATCCGGCTGCGGTAAGACAACAGTAGGAAGAACACTTTTACATCTTTATGAGCCTACTGCAGGTGAGATTCTTTACGAGGGAACTCCTGTTACTGAAAAGAATATCTTCAGCATGAGAAAGAAAATGCAGATGGTATTCCAGGACCCGTATTCATCTCTGGATCCGAGAATGACTGTTGAGGATATTATAGGTGAACCGCTGGACGTCCATAAGCTATATTCATCCAGAGGAGAGAGAAGGGAAAAGATTCTCCACCTGATGGAACTGGTTGGACTGAATGCTGAGCATGCTACCCGTTATGCCCATGAGTTCTCAGGCGGACAGAGACAGAGAATCGGTATAGCCAGAGCTCTGGCAGTTGATCCTAAGTTTATTGTCTGTGACGAACCTGTTTCAGCCCTGGATGTTTCAATTCAGGCTCAGGTTATAAACATGTTTGAGGAACTTCAGGAGAAACTTGGAGTAGCCTACCTCTTTATTGCCCACGATCTTCTTGTTGTGCATCACATTTCCAAGAGAATTGCTGTCATGTACATGGGTAAGATTGTAGAGACAGGAACTGCAGATGATGTTAACTACAATTCAATTCATCCGTATACCTGTTCACTTATGTCAGCAGTTCCAATTCCGGATCCTGACTATATAAGAGGCAGAAAGAGGATTGTTCTTGAAGGAGATGTCCCAAGTCCGCTTCATATGCCTTCCGGATGTCCGTTCAGAACAAGATGCAATCATGCATGTGAGAAATGTGCTGAGGCCATGCCGCCATTGACGGACAGAGGCAACGGCCACATGGTTGCATGCTGGGTTAAATAGTTAATAAAAGGCCATTGGCCTGAAAATAAAGGAGATAAAAAATGAAGAAAACATTCATCCTCACTTTAGTTGTAATGCTTGCTTTGTTTGCATTCGTTGGATGCAGCAAGTCAGAGGCAAAAGAAGATACAGCAGCTACAGCAGTAGCAGAGGCATCTTTGAATGCTGAAGAGTACAAGGGTGCTGACTATGTTGATCCTGTTAAGGGTTGGGCAGAGTATGATGCACTTATTGCTGCCATCAAGTCAGAAACAGACACAGCAAAGAGAACTCAGATGATGCATGAAGCTGAAGACATTCTTATGTCCAACTGGTGTGTTATCCCAATCTACTACTACAACGACCTTTACATGCAGAAGTCCTATGTAAGCGGCGTTTATTCAAACCCGTTTGCAACAAAGTTCTTCCAGTATGCAAAGCTTTCAAACGGTTCCTCAACACTGCGTATCAACCTCGCATCAGAACCTGACTACCTTGACCCGGCACTCAACAGCTCAGTTGACGGTGCTTGTCTTGCAGCAGCTTCTTTTACAGGTCTTTATACCTACAATGCTGACGGCGTAACAGCTCCGGCTCTTGCTGAAGGTTACACAGTTGCAGCTGACGGTGTTACTTACACAGTTACACTTAAGAAGAACCTCAAGTGGTCAGACGGTTCAGCTCTCACAGCCAACGACTTCGTATATTCATGGAAGCGTGCTGCATCTGATGAAACAGCTGCTGACTATGGTTACATGTTCAGTGGATTTGACGGATACGAAAATGGCGGAGACATCAATGTCGTAGCTCTCGATAACAACACACTGCAGTTCAAGCTTATTGCTCCTTGTGCTTACATTGAAGACCTTATGGCATTCCCGACATTCTTCCCTGTAAAGCAGTCTGCTGTTGAATCATATGCAGACTGGCAGACAAGCCCGGGCGGCTGGTGTCAGGAAGCTGGATTTGTTTCAAACGGTGCTTATGTATGTACAGAGTGGAACCACGATGTATCCATGACTTACACAAAGAACCCGTACTACTACGATGCAGAGAATGTAACAGTTGAGAAGCTTGAGTTCATGCTTTCAGCAGACGACAACGCTATCTTTGCTGCATACAACTCAGGAAGCATTGATTTTGCTGACACAGTTCCTACAGACGCAGTTGCAGAGCTCATCTCTTCAAAGAATCCTGAGTTCCACATTGTTGATGAACTTGGAACATACTATGTTGCATTCAACGCAAAGAGCTCACTCTTCGAGGGCAAGACTCCTGCTCAGGCAGCATGCATGAGAGAGGCTTTCTCAATCCTTATTGACCGTGACTACATCTGTGACAATATTGGTCAGACAGGCCAGGTTGCTGCAAACGCATTCATTCCTCTCGGAATGGCTGACGGTAACGGCGGTATCTTCAAGAGCGAAGCTGTTTCACAGGGATACTACGATCCGTATGCAATCAACAACGATCCTAAGGGAACAGTTGCCAAGGCTATTGCTCTTCTCGAGGCAGCAGGTTACAAGTTTGAGAACGGTAAGCTCTCAGCTTCAACACCGATTTCTGTCACATATCTTACAAACACAAGCTCCGGTCATATTGCAATTGCTGAATCAATCCAGCAGGACCTCGCAGCTGTCGGAATTAACCTTTCAATTGAGGAAAGAGACTGGAACGTCTTCCTTGATGAGAGAAAGCAGGGTAACTTCGACTTTGCCCGTGAAGGTTGGATTGCAGACTTCAACGACCCGATCAACATGCTTGAGATGTGGACAACAGAGTCAGGTAACAACGACTGCCAGTTCGGTCGCTAAGCCTAATCTGCTTACTAAATCAGAGCCGTGGGAAACCATGGCTCTGTTTTTTTGTGTTACATATAAGAAGGTGTAAAATTATAAGAAGGTGTAAAATTATAAGAAGGTGTAAAATTTGAAAAAATTTTCTAAAAAACACCCTGCGAGGTGCGATTTTTATATTTTCCCCAAAAAACGCACCCGGTAGTTTTTCACAGCACCAAAGAATACTTGATTTTACCGCTCAATGAGTGTAAAAATATAAGTATGAATGTAAAACAGATCCGCCATGCAGCCAATCTCACACAAAAGCAGTTCTCAGAAAAGTACTGCATACCACTGAAGACTCTTCAGAACTGGGAGACAGATTCTTCTCTTCCTTCTTACAGAGAGTGTCCTCAGTATGTACTTCTGCTTCTTGAAAAGGCTGTTAAGTCAGACTTTCCCATGTCTGTAAAACTCTTAAATGCCAATATTGATGAAAGACACATGAAGGCCATAAAGCTGGCCAGAACCAGAATAGCAAAGTCTCCTCTTTCAAAATATGTGATAGATGTATATCTCTATGGAAGCACAGCCCGCGGTGCCTACAAGGACAGCAGTGACATAGATATTCTTCTTGTCCTGGACGAAGAGGTTAAGAAGAAAAAGAAATACGGGGAGTGGATTACCTACCTTAAGGGCAATATCTCCTCAGATGATTTTAATATTCCCGAAGCAGACCTCCATGTTGCCTTTGGCAAGAACTGGAAAGACAACAGGGATGCATACTTTTCAAACATAAAAGAGGAGGGGTTCAGTATATGGAACTGAAAAGCTACTATGATTTTGCAGTAGACGACTACTGTTTCCTGACAGACCTCCGCAGAAGCGGGATAATGGCAAACTCCATAGGGGCCATAGCCCAGAATACCTGTGAGAGGTTCTTAAAACACCTGATTAATGAGTACATACCGGTGACAAGGGAAAACAGGAATCAGGTTACGGATGTTCTTTCCACACACAACCTCAACCGCCTGGTTAACTACTGGAATGCCCATTCTGAAAACCGGATATCTGATAAGGTTGCCTCACAGCTTAAGAAGATAAACGGCTTCTATTTTTCTACAAAATACCCCGGGGATGACTGTCAGACACTGACAAAAGAAAACATTCTTATGTGCTTTGAGGTCGTTGATATCTGCAAGAATGCCGTAGATGAAATAATAAAGGCTCAGAACCATTGACATAAGATATTGTAATTGCTAGATCTACTTGGAAAGAAATAGAGGTGCGGCAAACAAGAGTAGCTTCGCTGGACGACATGGAAGTCGGAAGCAAAAGGGGATGCCGCCGAAGGAAAACGTTGTTCCATAAGCGTTTATCCTGGGTCTTTGGAGAATATCCAAAGGACTGTCGCATAGGATGCGGAGTGCTATTCATTGTTTGAGATATTAACAGGACAGTTGCTTCGCAGCTGTCTTTTTTTTGGTTCAGTGTAAAAACTTGTGGGATGAAGCAGCCGGGAGGCTGCCTTAGTCATATCCAGGCAGTTGAAATAAATATAAAAAAAGCGAAACATTCTCCTAATGTTTTGTCGCCAAACAAACAGAAACAGGAGAAGTCTCGCATGAATGAATTTATCACTTTAGCTCATAAACTGCCATACTTTAATGTAACAGCTGAATCAGAATGGATGCCTTGTACATCCGGAGGACATATTGTCAGAGCCCCGGGAATCATTAATCTACCTGCACCAGAATACTGTCCTAAATGTGAATTCAAGGTACATAACCATTCCTACGAGACTGTCAGAATCAAAGATATTCCGTTAATGAAGAGTCCTCATATCCTTGAAGTTAAATTCGGAAGACATAAATGCAGTGAGTGTGGAAC
>JAILPZ010000052.1 GCA_024699225.1 Sphaerochaetaceae bacterium | reverse complement strand
TTATAGCTTCGCTTCATCCAATTCAACTATTTGAAGTCAAATATCTAAAATTCTTCATCCATTTAATCTGAAAAAAATTTTTCACTGAAAGATAAAGGTGAAAAGGGGTATTTATAGACAGCTTAAAGCTTTGCAAGCCTTATTTTCTTCATCCATTTTATAATTGTAAGGGTGATTATCGAAATTTCTTCATCCAATTGGCATGGAAAAAATTTTTCACTGAAGATAAATATGATGAAGAATAAAAATCATCAGCAGGCCCAGGTAGAGATGGGCTTAAAGCAAGGAGACTGTAACACAACCCCGGGAATGACAGACTTCTGTTACAGCCTCTTTTTATTTTTATTAAACACTCTTAACAGGCGTTAAGAAGTGTGATAGTATAATTATAACTTATTAAATAATTAGAGGTTTTTCATGAAGGGGCTTACAAAAAGACAGCAGGAAGTTGTTGAATTTATTGAAGATTACATTGAAACCAACGGGTTCTCCCCGAGTGTCAGAAACATTGCAGATAATTTCGGCTTTTCTCCGAAAGCTGCCTACGATCACATGATTGCCCTTAAAAAGAAGGGAGTCATAAAGACCGCAGACAACCTTCCCAGAGGTCTTGCCCTTGTAAAGAAAACCCAGAATGCGGAAAACATGGTATTCAGGATTCCTGTTGTAGGAACAACAGCAGCCGGAGCCCCAATCTTAAGCCATGAGAACTATGACGGATATGTAAGCATTCCACAGAGCCTTCTTGCAAGAGGGGATTCGGAAAACCTCTACGCACTGAGGGTCCGCGGTGACAGTATGATTGAAGACGGAATCAATGACGGAGACCTTGCAATCATGCTCAGGACAAAGACTGCAGATAACGGAGACATTGTTGCTGCAAGCATAGGAGATGATGAGACCTATGCCATAACCCTCAAGCACTTCTACAGAAGAAACGACCGTTATGAGTTAAAGCCTGCAAACCCGGCATACAAGAGTCTTATCTCAACACACTGTGATGTGCACGGCAAACTTCTCATGATTATCAGAAACTACTGATGGAAAAAGTTTATCTCCTGCTCGGTCCTGAAAAGGGACTGAGGGCCGACTTCATCAATAAAATAAAATCCTCTCTGGGAGACTGTGAAGTCTCAAGGTTCTACGCCTTTGAAGACTATGAAGACAAGCTTTATGCCCAGCTCGGCTCAGATGACCTCTTTGCTTCTGCGAAACTCATCATCCTTGATGAAGCCCAGGAAATAAAGACAAAGGATAAGATAAATCCCCTTGTTTCCTACATGAAGAACCCATCGGAGAACATTGTCCTCATTCTCTGCAGTTCTGACTTCAGGATAAATGCAGAAATCATGGCCGCAGTTCCAAATCAGAAAGAAGGAATCCAGAGGTTCTACGAGCTTTTTGACAACAAAAAGGAAGACTGGGTACGTGCATTTTTCAGCAGAAACGGTATCAGGGCCTCTCATGATGCTGTCAGTGGAATAATAGGCAAGGTAGAGAACAACATAGGTGAGTTTGAAGTAATCTGTTCCCAGCTTGCCATGTACGTTAAGAACGTGGAAAACAGGGACAACCTTACTGCTGAAGATGTGGAAGAGTTTCTCACCCACACAAAGGGAGAAGATGAGTTTTCCCTCTTCGGCCACATGGCCGGCGGAGACCTGGAAGGGGCCCTTGAGTGCCTTAAGGTCATAATCGAGTCATCAGACTCAGCCTCCCTCCTGACACTGATCCCGTCAAGGCTTTCATACTACTTCAGAAGAGCCCTTTCGCTTAGCATTTTAAGTCACAGTATGAGCCTGGATGAGGCCTTCAGGAACAAATACTATGATGATGACAGAGCTATTACCAGCCTCAAACAGAAGGAAGTGTACAGAAAAGCCGTAAACAACTATTCAGAGAAGGACCTTGAGAGAATAATGGTGCTCCTTTCCGAGTATGACCTTAAAATCAAGGACGGCGGAAGGCTTCAGGATATTCTGCTTGAAAAATGTATTCTGGATATTGTTAAGGGTAGGGGCAGACACTCTGCTTCTGTCAGTTTCTTGAAAATGAAGAGTTAATGTTAAGCTCTGAGCGGTACTTGCTGACCGTTCTTCTTGCGCAGGAAACGCCTTTTTCCTTAAGAAGGTCTGAAATCTTCTGGTCTGAAAGTTTCGGGTTCTCTTCAATAATCTGTGCAATCATATCCTTTACGGCATTTCTGCTCACCGCTTCTCCGCTGGAAGTGGAAACACCCTGAGAGAAGAAGTATTTCATCTGATAGAGACCCCAGTCTGTATCAACCCACTTTGACTGTGCCAGACGGCTCATGGTAGTCTCGTGAACTCCAATCTTATCTGCAATTTCCTTAAGGGAGAGGGCCTTAAGGTACCTCGGACCGTCTGTGAAGAAGTCGTGCTGGGCTTCCATCAGGGCAATTGCTGCCTTGTAGATGGTCTGGTAGCGCATCTCGACCTGACGGATGAGAACTTTTGCATCGTTTATGGAAGAAGAGATGTACTTTGAGGCTTCCTTTGCTTCAGGACCCTGCACAGAGTCTGCAAGAGCGGCAAAATCCTTTGATATTTCAAGATTTGTCATGCTGTCCCTGTTCATGGTAAGAACCAGACGGCCGTCTTTCTTCCTTATTGAGAACTCAGGAACCACGTAGGTCTCTGCTTCACTTGAATAGTTTCTTCCCGGGTACGGGGTGAAGGTCTTGAGAATTGAGTAGAACTGGTCCAGCTTCTCTTCACTTATCTTCAGAGCCTTTGCAACCTCTTTTTCCTTCCCGTTATTCATCTTCTCAAGGTAGTTGTAGACAAGCTCCCTGAAGATCTTGAGGTCTTCTTCACTCATCTCTGCACAGCGGGCCTGGATTACCAGTGACTCCCTGAAGTCCTCGGCACAGATACCGTAGGGATCAAAGCTTCTTACAAGCTTCAGTGCCTTGTCTATGTCTTCACCTGAATAGTTCTTTTCTTCAAAAAGCTTATCAAGACTGAGGATGAAAAAACCGTTACTGTCCAGGTTTCCTATCAGCATTTCTGCTATTTCCCTGACCTTCTCGGTTGTTTTTGACTCTCCAAGCTGGGTTAAAAGATGCTCCTGAAGACTCTCTCCCGGAACGGAGGTGTTTTCAAGCATTTCCTGCTTGCGGTCTGAGGCTTCATAATCCGTGGATGGCAGTTCATAATCTGAAACACCCAGATCATCCATGGATTCATCCCTCTCTTTCTGAGCTGAATCTATCTTTGTATCGAATTCTTTTTCGGGAATTTCAAGGGCCGGGTTCTTTTCTATTTCTTCCTGAATATGGGCCCGTAAATCCTGGATGGGCAGGGAGAGGAGGGCAAGGGACTGGATCATCTGAGCAGACAGGGTCTGTTCCTGTTTAAGGCTCTGACTTAAACTTAAATCCATCACTCCTCCTCGAAAAGATCTCCAAAGTAAATCTCTCTTGCTATCTCGTTTTTAAGAAGATCTTCCTTTCCTCCGGAAACGAGAATGGTTCCGTTGCTTATGATATGGGAACAGTCCGTAATAGCCAGTGCATCACGCACATTGTGGTCCGTAAGGAGTATTCCAATTCCTCTGGCAGCAAGGTCCCTGATAATCTGTCTGATTTCATAGACTGCCTTGGGGTCAATTCCTGCAAAAGGTTCATCAAGAAGCAGGAACCTCGGGTTTGTGGCAAGAGACCTTGCAATCTCGGTTCTTCTTCTCTCTCCACCGCTAAGGGTGTAGCCTTTCTGTTTTGCTATGTGTTCAAGACCGAAACTTGAGATAAGCTCTTCGGTCAGATTTTTCTTTTCTGCATTTGTCAGGTCATTTCTGCTCTGGGCTACAAGCATAATGTTGTCATAGACGCTGAGCTTTCTGAAAACAGAAGGCTCCTGTGGCAGGTAGGAGAGGCCCAGACGTGAACGCTTATGCATGGGAAGGCGTGTAATATCGGTGTCATTTATATAGATTCTTCCGCCGTTGCTCTTTATGAAGCCTACTACCATGTAGAAAGTGGTTGTCTTTCCGGCTCCGTTTGGACCCAGAAGTCCTATTACCTGACCGCCTTCCATTGAAAGGCTTATGTCTTTTACGACTTCTCTTTTTCCGTATCTTTTCTTCAGGTGTTCAAGTCTCAGGATGTCAGCCATTTATTTCTCCTGTAATCGAGCCCTGAAGCTCTATTTCTTCAGTATCAATGTTCACGGTTATGACGGAAGCACAGTAAGAGTCTTCTCCCCATTTAACAACTGCATTTCCCCTCATGCGGAGAACCTGCTCATCTGCGTTGTATTCAATTATATCTGAAGAGCACTTTAAAAGACCCTTGTCAGTATCCTGTTCAATTGAGGCTTTCATCTGGATTGTAATCAGGGAGGACTGCTCATTGTATTCAACCCTGGCCCCGCTTATTCTGGCCTCGTTCTTTTTATCTTCAATCTCAATCCATCCGTCTGAAAGCATAACTTTCTCTTCCCTGTCATACCAGACGTTCTGGCTTGTAAGACTGATTTCCCTCTGGGTATCAAGAACACTAACAGAGCCTGAACAGCGCACGTATCTGTAATCTTCTCCGTAAATGAAAATCTCATCCGAAGTCAGTTTTATGTTTTCAGATGTTACTCCGGCTCCTCCGGTAAGGGAGACCGTCTTATTCCCTTCTTCCAGGCTTACGCTTGTTTTCCCGCCGTAGAAGGAAATTGAAGACGCAAAGAGGGCAGGAATCATAACAAAGAGAAACAGCATAACAATTGTTCTTCTATTCACTTTCAAACCTGCCTTCTGTTATTTTATCAAATTCGTAGACATTTTCATTTATTTTTGCAGTAAAACCTTCACCGGTTACGGTGTTGTCAGTCTCATAGACAACCGTAACAACTCCGTCAGATGTCAATTCCTTGTACTCGTCATCCCAGAGAATCTTCTCGGCCAGAATCCTGACATCATCCTCGCTGTTGTAAACACTGACCTCTCCTTCAAGGCTGATTACCTTGTTTTCCAGGGACTTTCCGCTCTTACAGCTGCCGCTTATCTTCCCGTCCTCCTGTGTGAAGGTTATTCCGGTGAAGTACACTTCCTTTGTCTTGTTGAAAACCTTTATCTCTGAGGCCTGTATTTTCAGAGGCTGAGAATCCGGATCTCCGAAAACGTAGGTTGCATTTTCCATGATTATGTCGGGAAGCAGGCCTTCGGTGCGCACTGAACTCTGCCCGCCCTTGCTGCAGGAAACTGAAAGAATGAGGATCAGTGACAGCACAACAGTGTAAAGAACACCTCTTTTACGCATGGGCTTAGTCTATACTAAATGACTTCTATTGCAAAGCAATCAAAATAAAGATAAATTTTTAAACCATGAGAGTTCTTTTTCTTGGAGAAATAGTAGGCCGCTGCGGAATAGGTGTCATAAAGAACACCATAAAGAATCTGCGCACAAAGACAATGTCAGGCAACAGAGAGCTTGATGAAATAGCCTCAGAGGGTGTTGATTTTGTAGTTGCAAACGCAGAGGGCGCAACAGGCGGTTACGGATGCGGACTTAATAACGCACTGAGCCTTCACCACATGGGTATAGACGTACTTACCCTGGGGGAAAAGACCTACTACAAGATTGACATGGTAGAAGGCCTGCCTAAACACGACAGAATTCTCAGACCTGCAAACTATCCTGAAGATGCACCCGGCAGGGGAGTGCGCCACTACAGCTCTGAAGGCGGAAACAGAATCTGCGTGATTAACCTTCTTGGCATGATGGGCTTCACAAACCCCCACCTCAACAACCCCTTCCTCTTTGTCGAAAACGTGGTAAACAAGGCCCTCGAGGAGACCCCTTTCGTGTTTGTCATCTATCACGCCCAGGCCACCGCCGAGAAGATTGCAATGGGAAAGCTCCTCGCAGGAAAAGCAAGTGCCGTCGTCTGCACGCACGCAAAGGTCCTCACGGCCGATGCTTCTATTCTTGAAAACCGTACCGCCTATATCTCAGACCTTGGCAGATGCGGCTCCGCCATGAGCGTTGGAGGTTTTGACCCCCAGCAGGAAATAGCAAAGTACCGCACCGGCGTTAACGGAAGAAGCAGAGAAACCTGGGAAAACCCTGAACTTCAGGGTCTTCTCTGTGAGTTTGACAACAAAACGGGAAATGCACTGAGTGTTAAGACCATAAGAATCCCGGTTGGAGTTAAACCCCTTGCCCAGACCTACTGATCAGTAGTTTGACTTAAGTTTCAGATCACACTCTTTGAGAAGTTCCCTGATTTCAAGATGCTGGGGGCAGACTGACTCGCACTTTCCGCACTTTATGCAGCTGTCGGCACCTCTTCCTTCCTTCTTTATCAGCTGATAGTAGGACACGCTGTTCCAGTCGTTGAAAAGAGTATTGTTGTTCCTGCATGAGAAGATGTCAGGAATAGGAATACTTTTCGGACAGCCAGAAGTGCAGTAGTGACAGCTCGTGCATGCAATCATGTCCTTTCCCCTGAGTGTTTTTGCAACCTCAAAGAGAACCTTTCTCTCCTTTTCAGTCAGAGGCTTGAGATTCTTCATGGTCTTAAGGTTGTCTTCCATCATCTCCATGTTTCCCATACCCGAGAGCACGGCTATGACGTTTTTGTTATCAGCTGCGAACCTCAGCCCGTAGCCTGCGTTGCTGTAGCTCTCTCCTGTCTCTTCCCTGAGTTTATCAAGTAGAGCGTTTCCTTCTTCCGGAAGCTTTACAAGGGAACCGCCCTTAAGAGGCTCCATTATGAAGACGGCTTTGCCGTACTTTTCACACACTTCATAGACCTTTTTACTCTCAACTGAAACGCTGTCCCAGTCAAAGTAGTTAAGCTGAATCTGTACAACCTCAATTTCACTGTGGTCCTTAAGAATCTTTTCAAGAACATCTGCACTGTCATGGAAGGAGAGGCCAAGGTGTTTTATGTAGCCTTCTTCCTTGAGTTTCAGTGCCTCCTCGTAAGCATGGGTTCTCTGGTACTTTGGATAGTTGTTCCTGTCCTGCGCATGCATGAGGTAGAAGTCAAACCAGGAGACTCCGCAGGCCTCAAGCTGGCTGAAGAACAGGGGCCTTATGTCTTCCTGTTTTTCAAAGTAGTTCTCCGAGAGTTTGTCGGTCAGCATGTAGCTATCCCTCGGATAGCGGGAGGTCAGGCACTCCCTCACGGCAATCTCACTTTTTTCGTTCATGTAGCCGTGTGCCGTATCAAAATAGTTGAACCCGTTTTCAATAAAGGTATCTGTCATTTTGATGAAAAGATCATTAAGCACAGTCTTTCCCTTTCTGGGAAGTCTCATGCATCCGAAACCGAATTTACCTTTTATGCCGTAGTTATCCATGCGCCCATTATAGCACGTGTATTATTAAAAAGCTTGACCTGTGGCTCCGGTGGGACTGAAAATTAAGGTATGAAGGTATTAGTTATAGACTGTTGCGTGAGAAAAGAGCTTTCAGCCACCGCCGTTCTTCTTAAGGCCTACCTTGAGAAATACTGCAGGGACTGTGAGACAGAGTATGTAAAACTGTATGAGAAGGAACTCAAGCCCCTTCTTGGAGAAGATATTATCTACAGGGATTCCCTTCTTCTCAAAGGCGAGTATGATAATCCGTTTTTTGACCTTGCCCGCCAGTTCAGAGATGCAGACAGGATAGTTATAGCCGCTCCATTCTGGGACATGTCATTCCCATCCCTGCTGAAAGTATATCTTGAAAGGGTGTGTGCAAGCGGAATAACCTTCGGAACAAGCGCTGAAGCCGGTCTTCAGGGACTCTGCCACGCAGATAAGTTTGTCTATCTTTCAACCTGCGGAGGCTTTGTTAAGGGAGAGAACGAAGGGGCCAGATACGTAAGGATTCTCGGCCAGAGGCTTCTCGGAATCAACGAGACCGAAGAGTTCATAATTGACGGCCTGGATGTTGATCCTTCAAAACGCGCTCAGGTTTTAAAAGACGGAATTAAAAGGCTGCTTTCTTAAAATGGAAAAACTTACCGGTGCTCTTACATCTTTGTTTCCCCATAAGGACCATCTCTTTGTGTGTTTCACCGGAGGCGGCGGTAAGACCGGCAGCCTTGAACTTCTGGGTTCATACTACAGAAGCCTTGGAAAGAGCGTTCTTCTTACCACAACTACAAAGTTCCAGGGCCCGTCATTTTACAGATGGAATGCAGACAGGGTTTTTGACAGGGAAGAAGAGCTCTTAAATTATATGGATAAAAATGAAGGAAAGCCGTGTACCGTTGTATTCGGCCTTCCTTATTCGGATAAAAAGCTCTGCAGTCCTCCTCTTGATGTGCTGAGAAGGCTCAAGGACAGATTCTCCGTTATTCTCTGTGAGGCAGACGGCTCAAGAAACCTTCCGTTTAAGATTCATACCCACAGGGATCCGGTAATACCTGATTTCAGTGATTTCACCGTTGCCCTTATTGGAGCCCGGGGAGCGCTTAAGCCCCTGAAAGAGTGCGTTTTCGGATATGAAGGGGAGGAAGAGGGAATCTCTGACACCGAATTTGTGAATGCGCTTATTAATATGAAAGAGGGGCTGTTTAAGGGAACAGAGAAGGGAAAGAGGGCTGTTCTTATAAATGCAGCAGATGCTGCGACAGAGGAACAGGCCAATGTGTTTTTAAATGCAACATGGCCATCAGACTGTGTTATAATACTTGGGTCGGTGCACACCGACAATGTTTTCAAACAGATAAACAGGAAGTAAACATGAAATCATTTTCAGAAGCTATAAGAGACAACCTTGTAATAATAAGGGGTGCAGGAGACCTTGCGACCGGGGTGGCCATAAGGCTGTTCAGAAGCGGTTTTCCGGTAATCATGCTGGAAACTGAGAAGCCCACCGTAATCAGGAGAACTGTCTCCTTTGCTCAGGCTGTCTTTGACGGAGAGTGCAGGGTTGAGGGAATCTGCGCAGTTCTTACAGACCCCAAATATGCTCTGGCAGAATCTGAGAGCGGATGCATACCGGTAGTCTGTGACCCCGAGGGAAAGCTGATAAGAAAGCTCAAACCCCGTGTTGTAGTAGATGCAATTCTTGCAAAGAAGAACCTTGGAACAACAAAGGACATGGCTCCGTTTGTAGTAGCTCTGGGACCGGGCTTTACCGCCGGTGAAGACTGCCATGCAGTAGTAGAGACAAAGAGGGGACATAATCTTGGAAGGGTTATTTTCAAGGGAAGTGCAGAACCCAACACCGGAATTCCGGGAATTATAGGCGGATACGGAAAGGAGAGGGTCATGAAAAGCCCCTGTGCCGGACTGTTTAGAAGTGTAGCCAGAATTGGAGACATAGTAGAACCGGATACAATAGTTGCATATGTGGGAGATTCTCCTGTAATTACCACCATAGGCGGCAAGGTCCGCGGTATGCTCATGGACCGCATGTATGTTCCTGAAGGTTTCAAGGTTGCAGATGTAGACCCCAGAGGTGAAAGCACAGACCACACAACCTGCTCCGATAAGGCCATGGCCATAGGCGGCGGAGTACTTGAAGCAATAATGAATAATCTTAGCTGCGGAGACTGAAGTTGAGACGTATCTATTTTGACAACAGTGCAACCTCTTTTCCGAAGGCCCCAGGACTGGGAGCTGTCCTCTCTGACTATATTGAAAACAGCTGTGTGAACATAAACAGAACCGAGAGTAACCAGGCCTTTGAAAACTTTGAGTTCCTGTATTCACTGAGGCAGAACCTCTGTAAGCTCTTCGGGTTTGAAAACCCGGAGGCCATAGGTTTTACCCCGAACGTCACGTACGCACTTAACTGGCTGATAAAGGGACTTCTTAAAAAGGAAGACCATGTTGTAGTTACATCTGTTGAGCACAACGCGGTGATGAGGCCCCTGGTGCAGAGTGGCATTTCCTATTCACAGATACCCTGTGACAGCGCCGGGCGTTCAATTGCAAAAAAGGCCGAAGAGCTCATAAAAGAGAACACAAAGGCCTTCATACTTTCTGCAGCATCAAACGTAAGCGGGGCCATCCAGCCATTGGATAAACTCTGCAAAATTGCAAAAAAGCACGGTCTTCTTGTGATTGTAGATACCGCTCAGGCTGCCCCCTATGTTGATATAAACATGAAAAAACTGGGAATAGATGCCCTGGGCTTTACCGGCCATAAGGGTCTTTTAGGCCCTCATGGAACGGGTGGATTTCTGTTAAGAAAGGACCTGGCTCTTTCGATAGACCCGCTTGTAAGCGGAGGAACGGGAAGTTTCTCCGACCTTCTTGAAATACCGCCTGTTCTTCCCGACAGGCTGAGTCCCGGAACCGAGAACCTTGCAGGGCTCTGCGGGCTGTCCTATTCAGTTGATTATGTCATGAAGAACCTTGATGAGCTCAGAGCTAAGAGCACACGCAATGTAAGGCTCTTCTGTGAAGGACTTGAGAAGCTTGGTATCAGGATTATAGGGCCGTCTTCTTCGGAGGAGAGAACAGAGGCTGTTTCCATAAACTGCACGGAGGTCTCATCCATGAGTGCCTTCCTTCTGGAGGAGTACGGAATAGAGACCAGAGCCGGTCTTCACTGCTCTCCGTGTGCACACAGGGCTCTTTCAACCTACCCTGAAGGAACCATACGTTTTTCACCGGGTCCGTTTACTGCAGAAGAAGAAATCAGCATATGCCTTACTGCTATTGAAAGATATTTGACTATCAAATAGAAAATGATTATCTTTGGTCTGTATCCGGTTCAGACCGGTTTATTATTCGATAACATTATAAAAGAGGATAAATTATGGCAAAACAGCTTCAGTTCAGTGAAGAAGCCAGAAAGTCTCTGGTTTCCGGCGTAGAACAGATTTCAAAGGCCGTTATGACAACTTTGGGACCTAAGGGAAGAACAGTTCTTCTTGATAAGAAGTACGGTGCTCCAATGATTACAAAAGACGGCGTTACCGTTGCAAAGGAAGTAGAACTTGAGGATCCGTTTGAGAACATGGGTGCTCAGCTTGTCAAGGAAGTTGCTTCCAAGACAAATGATGTTGCCGGTGACGGAACAACTACAGCAACAGTTCTTGCCTGGGCTATTACAAAAGAAGGAATGAAGAGCGTTTCATCCGGCGTAAACCCGATGGGAATCAGACGTGGAATTGACAAGGCTGTTGAAGATGCCGTTTCCTATATCAAGGCAGAAGCCAGAGAAGTCCAGGACAAGGAAGAGATCATGCAGGTTGCAACCATTTCTTCCAACAACGACAGCGCAATCGGTGAAGAGATTGCAAACGCTATGGAAAAAGTCGGAATGGACGGAGTCATCACCATTGAAGAGTCAAAGAACATTGAGACAACAACAGACTTTGTTGAAGGTATGCAGTTCGACCGCGGCTATATTTCAGCTTACTTTGCAAACAACCGTGAGAACATGACAGCTCTTCTCGAGGATCCGTACATTCTTATCTATGACAAGAAGATTTCTTCAATGAAGGAACTCCTTCCTGTTCTTGAGAAGGTTGTCCAGACCTCAAAGCCGCTTCTGATCATTGCAGAAGATGTAGACGGTGAAGCCCTTACAACACTCGTTGTAAACTCACTGAGAGGAACACTCAACGTATGTGCAATCAAGGCTCCGGGCTTCGGAGACAGAAGAAAGGCCATGCTGGAGGACATTGCCGTCCTTACCGGCGGCCAGGTCATTTCCGAGGAACTCGGAATGAAGCTTGAAGGCGCAGAGCTCGAACAGCTCGGTAGGGCAAAGAGCGTTAAGGTTGAAAAGGAAAATACAACAATCATCAACGGTCTTGGAAAGAGTGAGGCTATCAGAGACAGAATTGCCCAGATTAAGAAGCAGATTCTGGATACAACAAGCGATTACGACAGAGAGAAACTTCAGGAACGCCTTGCTAAGCTCGCAGGCGGAGTTGCAGTTATCAACGTAGGTGCAGCTACAGAGGTTGAACTCAAGGAAAGAAAGCACAGAGTTGAAGACGCAGTAAATGCAACAAGAGCTGCTATTGAAGAGGGTGTAATCCCTGGCGGCGGTGTTGCTCTTGCTCAGGCAGCAAAGAAGATGGAGGACAAGGACCTTTCAGTTCTCACAGAAGAGGAAAAGATCGGTTACAAGATTGTCCGCAAGGCTCTCGAAGCTCCTATGCGCCAGATTGCCGAGAACGCCGGTGAAGACGGTTCAATCATTGCAGATAAATGCAAGAACAGTGAAAGCGGTTTCGGTTATGATGCAAACAAGGGTCAGTGGGTCAACATGGTAAGTGCAGGTATTATTGATCCTGTCAAGGTTACCAGAAGTGCACTGCAGAATGCAGCAAGCATTGCTTCCCTCATCCTTACATCAGAATGTGCAATCACAGATATTCCTGCTCCAGAACCGGCAGCACCTGCAGGCGGAGCTCCTGGAATGGGTGGCGGAATGTATTGATCTGATTAAACAGATTAAACGGGAACTGTAACGAAGATGTTGCAGTTCCTTTTTCTTTATTTAGGGCATTTAGGCTCCAGATTATATTGAATGACAAAAAACCTGCTGCCAGTATGAAAAAATAAGACTGAAATCTGAAAACGGGACTCAGAGTATGAAAAAGCATGCAAATGACCTGCTGGGACAGGTAGATTTTCATGCTGGATTTGAAAATAACTCCTTACAACATTAAAAAATCAGACTGAAAGCCGGAATTTTGTAAAATAGCATGAAATACCGGGGTTTGCCGGGCTAAGCCGTGCTTTTTTTCACGTTGAGAGCTGACAGACTTGTCAGAATCCGTTTATCAGTATATCTTTTTAAAAAGATAACTATTGCGAGGTGAATATGTTTTCATTAATTAGACTTATGGGAAGCACAGTTTCTTCTGATGCAGCCGCAAGTGGAGCAACAGGAGCAAGCGGAATGGGATCTTCAATGATTCTTATTGTCGTAATGATGGTTGCTTTCTATTTCCTTTTAATCAGACCACAGAAAAAGAGAGATAAAGAAGCAAAAGACATGCTTGCTGCCATTAAGAAAGGTGACAAGATTGTTACAATCGGCGGAATCCGCGGAACAATTGCAGCTGTAAAAGAAACCACAGTTATTGTTAAAGTTGATGATAATACAAAGATGGAGTTCAACAAGTCTGCTATTTCTTCAGTTCTCAACAAGTCTGAAGCTCCTGCCGCTGCAGCTCCTGCAAAATCTTCAAAGAAGGAAGAGATTGTAGCAAAGCCGGAAGAGAAGAAAGAAGAGAAAAAGGAAGAGAAGGCTGAAGAAGTCAAGGCCGAAGAGCCTGAGGCTGAAGAAGCAAAGACAGAAGAGAACAAGTAATAATCTGTTTTCCGTTTTATGGGCTGCAACACATCTGTTGCGGCCTTTTGTTTTATGAGGGGGAGATATAATGAAGGTAATCAGAAGCAGACTTCTGGGCTACTGCCACGGTGTTTCTGAAACTATTGATAAGGCTTATGAGAGTCTCTCCCTGGCAAAAGAGAAGAATCTCAACTGCTACTCGATAGGCCAGCTCATCCATAACAAGGATGTTTCAAGTCATTTTGAAAAGAAAGGACTTAAGATAATCAAGAGTCCTGAGGGCGTAGAGCCCGGGGTTGCCTTAATCAGGGCACACGGAATTACTGAGAAACTTAAAAGACAGTTTCTCGAGTGTGGTTTCATTCTTGAAGATGCAACCTGCATAAACATAAGAAATACACAGAATCTCATAAGACAGGCGGTGAAGGAAAACAGAAAGGTAATCCTTCTGGGCGTGAAGGGTCATGCCGAGACCGTCTGTATTCAGGGTACAGAGAATCCGGATATGCCGGGGGTATCTTTAGGTATAAGGCTGGTAAGCAGCAAGGAAGATCTTGTAACTCTATATGAAGAGGTGCCGGCTTCCACTCCTGTGAGCGTAATGGTTCAGACTACATTTCCACATGCCCTGTACAGGGAACTCATGGAAGATCTTTTTAACCACTACACTGACATGAAAAGGGGAAACTCACTGTGCTACGAATGCATAAGGAGAAAAACTTCTGCCCTGGAAATGGCAGGAGAGTGTCAGGCCATAGTTGTGCTTGGCGGGAAGAACAGCGAAAATACAAAGGAACTTGCTGAATCAATAGAGAGGGAAGGCATACGCGTTTTCCGCCTTGAGAACAGACATGATATAGATGAACACTTCATAAGTGTCCTTAAAAGTGAGAAAATTGAAACAATCGGGGTTTGCAGCGGAACTTCTACTGCATCGGTTGTAATTGACGGAGTCTGCGAGGCTCTTGAAGAACTGCAGATTAACTGATTACATTTAGAAAAAGGAGTCAGGAAAATGAACCTTCCAAATAAGCTTACAGTAACAAGACTGATACTTGCTCCTGTCTTTTTCGTATGGTATTTCATTATTGAACTTGTCGGGGGATTGAACCCGATAATCTATTCTGCCGTACTTGTTGTCATTTACGGAGTTATGGAGCTTACAGATCTTCTGGATGGTAAGATTGCAAGAAAATACCATCTTGTAACGGACCTTGGAAAGGTTATGGATCCGTTTGGTGACGTAATCATTCACCTTACATTCTTTACATGTTTCCTCTACAGCGGAATAGCTCCGGTATGGGCCTTCATTATTATTCTCTGGCGTGAATTCTCCCAGAGTTTCATGCGTATGCTCCTTATGGGAAAGGGCAAACCCATGGCTGCAAACATTTTTGGAAAGGCCAAGACCTGTCTTTATGCTTTCTGCTCAATTTATGGAATCTTCTACAGAATAATGATGGTTCTCGGAAAGACAACAGGCTGGATGGCTACGGCTTCTATGGTTCTCTTTGGACTTGCGGCCTGTGCTTCTGCCGTCAGCTTCCTTATATATATAAAGAATGTATTCAGGCAGGGAACCCTCAAGGATATGACAAGATGAAATCCGTAAGCCTCTACGAACTTTTTGATAATGACAGGATTTTTGTTCTCGGCCACAGGGGTTTTTCGGAGAAGTATCCGGAAAACACCATGATTTCCTATCAGGCCTGTGCAGACCTGGACGGGGTGGACGGTATTGAACTTGATGTAAGACGCTGTGCAAGCGGCGAGATTGTAATCAGTCATGATTCCAACATAAAGAGGGCAACCGGAGTTGACAGAAGGATTGAAGAGATGACCTGGGACGAGATCAAGGATCTTGACGCCGGTTCATTTAAGGGAGAAGGTTTTTCAGATGCCAGGATTCCTCTTTTTCAGGAGCTTCTTTCATCCTTCGGTGACAGGTTCTGCTATGATGTTGAAATCAAGGCAGATAAGGGTAAGCCCTACAAGCAGCTTGTTCTTGATGTATGGCAGTTAATCCAGGACAGCCATCTTGAAAGCAATATTATGGTTTCATCCTTCAATCCGCTTGCCTTAAGGCGTTTTAACAAGGCCTGCTGGTACAGCGTTCCTACTGCAGACATTTTCTGCACGGATGAGAATATAATAAAATGGCTCAGGCACGGAGAAGGAAGATATATTTCCGGAAGCTGCTACCTTAAGCCTGAAACTTCAATGGTAACTGAAGAGGCCCTTAATAAGTGGGACCGCTACGTAATACCATGGACAGTCAATACAGAGGAAGAAGCGGAGAGGCTTCTCTCTTTCCCTCATGTTAAGGGAATGATAGGGAACAACCCGCAGATTCTTAAGGAAGTCAGAGACAGGCATAAAAGCTGATATTTCTGATGTCCTCAAGTGCTCTCAATAAAAAATAACAATTCAATAAAAATTTTTATTTTTGTTGTTGACACTTTAAGGGGCTTTTCGCTATTTTAATAGGGCGCCACAAAACAAGGCCTTGAAAAAAAGCCCGATTTTGAAGCGCAAGTGTTGATTTTTACAGAGATATTAAAGAAGAGAAGGTTGGAAAGAGCCTGCTGATGATTACCCGATGGGTCGTTGATCAGCGGGACAGAATATGGAAGCATGAGGGCTTCCTAGTCAATTCAAATTCACGAACGGAAGAAAAGATCAGAGTTCGAAAGAAGTTGAGTGGACAGGATGAATTCAAGTTAGATAATTAATCGGACTTCGGTCCGAATTTCTATAACGGAGAGTTCGATCCTGGCTCAGAACGAACGCTGGCGGCGCGTTTTAAGCATGCAAGTCGAGCGGGATCCGGTAGCAATACCGGTGAGAGCGGCGGACGGGTGAGTAACACGTGGATAATCTGGCCTACAGTTGGGGATAGCTTGGTGAAAGCCAAGATAATACCGAATACGATGCCTGGCACACAAGTGCGAAGCAGGAAAGGGGCTACGGCCCCGCTGAAGGATGAGTCCGCGTCCCATTAGCTGGATGGCAGGGTAAAGGCCTACCATGGCGATGATGGGTAGCCGGCCTAAGAGGGTGAACGGCCACATTGGGACTGAGATACGGCCCAGACTCCTACGGGAGGCAGCAGCTAAGAATCTTCCACAATGGACGAAAGTCTGATG
>JAILPZ010000033.1 GCA_024699225.1 Sphaerochaetaceae bacterium | reverse complement strand
ACTCCGGTTGCTCCGGATCCTGAAGTTGTCAAGGCAGCTGCTGAACAGCTTAAGCTTGAGCCGACAACCAAGAAGGTTGTAGATATTAACGATGCAGATCCCAAGAAGGGCAGAAAGGCAGCTATTGCCATGCTCGAGGCTGAAAATCTTCCGACAACAGAAGAGAACATCTTTATTGCAGCTTCCTGTAAGGAAAAGGGTATCCTCTATCTTACAGGCAAGAGCAAGGTAAACGGTGTCAGAAAGGCTGATCCGAAAGAAGCAGAAGCCAAGGCTAAGGGCGAGTACACAGTTACAGTTAACGGCAAGGCTTACGGTGTTAAGCTTGATAAGGCAAATGCTACAGTCAACGGTGTTGCTTATCCGATTAACGTTGCTTACGGAATTGATGAGGAAGCAGTTGCAAAGACAGCAGCAACAGCTCCTGCAGCAGCCCCTGCCGCAGCCGCAGCTCCGGTAGCTCCGGGCGCAGGTGAAAAGGTTGTTGCTCCTATGCCGGGTCTTGTACTTCGTGTTGAAGTAAAGCAGGGTCAGGCAGTTAAGAGTGGTCAGCTTGTTATGGTCATGGAAGCTATGAAGATGGAGAACGAAATCTTCGCTCCTTGCGACGGTACAGTTTCTTCAATCAGCGTTTCACAGGGTCAGCAGCTTCAGAGCGGCGATGTTCTGATGACAATCGCTTGAGCAAAGGAGCAGTTTAATGGGTGAATCATTAATGAATCTTTGGACAACTACAGGTCTTTACGGTTTTTTGAACCTTAACCCGGATGCGGGTTTCGGCTGGGGAAATGCCGTCATGATTCTTGTTGGTTTTGTCCTTTTCTATCTTGCAATTAAGAAAGGTTTTGAGCCTCTGCTTCTCATCCCTATCGGAATGGGTTGTGTTCTCTCAAACATTCCTTATGCTTACATTGCATCAGTAGACCCCGCACTGGCAGCCGGTGCACAGGGAGCTACAGGTTTTATCAAGATCCTGTTTGATGCAGGTATCCAGAGCGGTCTCTTCCCAATCCTCATCTTTATGGGTGTTGGAGCCATGACAGACTTCGGTCCGCTTATTGCAAACCCGAAGACTCTTCTTCTTGGTGCAGCAGCTCAGTTTGGTATCTTTGCAGCTCTGATCGGCGCTCTTGCTCTTTCCTTTATTCCGGGAATCAACTTTGACCTGCATGCAGCAGCTTCAATCGGTATTATAGGTGGTGCCGACGGTCCTACAGCAATCTACGTTACAACACGTCTTGCTACAGAACTTCTCGGACCTATTGCCGTTGCAGCTTACTCATACATGGCTCTGGTTCCTGTTATTCAGCCGCCTATCATGAAGGCTCTTACAACAAAGGAAGAGAGAAAGATTAAGATGCAGCAGCTCAGACCTGTTTCAAAGACAGAGAAGATTATCTTCCCTATCTCAGTTCTTACAGTCTGTGCTCTTCTTCTGCCGTCAGCAACACCTCTTATCGGTGCTCTGATGTTCGGTAACCTCTTAACTGAATGTGGTGTTACAAAGAGACTTTCAGATACAGCTTCAAATGCAATGATGAACATTGTTACCATCTGTCTGGGACTTTCAGTCGGTTCAAAGATGGAGGCTTCACACTTCCTTACTCTGAACACACTTGGAATTCTCCTTCTCGGTGCCGTAGCTTTCAGCCTTGGTACAGCAGTTGGTGTTCTTATTGCCAAGCTTATGAACAAGCTTGATCCCAAGCATCCGGTTAATCCGCTAATCGGTGCAGCCGGTGTTTCCGCCGTTCCTATGGCAGCCAGAGTTGCTTCAAAGGTCGGTCAGGAAGCAGACCCTCAGAACTTCCTTCTCATGCACGCCATGGGACCGAACGTCTCCGGTGTTATTGGATCAGCTGTTGCAGCCGGTGTTCTGATGGCAAGCGTTCCTGTTATGGAGCCTGTCAGAGTCCTGCTCGGTATGTAATAAGACAAAGAAAAAAACAATAAACAAAGCACAACAGGCCCACTCGAAAGAGCGGGCCTGTTGCATATAAACAGCCAAACAAAGTTTGCCATTAACAGGAACCTTCCTGTGCAGCGTTCTAATCACAAGAATGGCCTAAGGAAGTGAAGGATTGGACAATTTTATTTTTTACCCAAGAACCTTCTGAAAGCCTTTGACCTGTACTGAGACCCTTTGTCAGAGTGTAGAATGACTCCCGTAGCGTTTCTACGGGCTCTCAGAACAATCAGAACGGTGTCAGAACAAAGGGAAGTAACTTGGTTGTATTTTATTTTCATGTCGATTACCTTTTTTGAGTATTGGTCTATAATGGTGGACAGATAGGCCCAGACAACCTTTGTTCTGATGTAGGTGATGTCTGTAGTCCACACCTGATCCAGAGATGTGACTTCAAGACCTTTTATCCTGTTGATGATAAAGGGAGCATTTTTAAGTGTGAGTTTGGACGATTTGGATTTGAATGTCTTGGGTGAGACGGATGAACAAATCCCCAATTGCCGCATGTAATTGTTTGTAGTTGACTGGGCTATCTTTATGCCTTCTTCACGATAAAGTTTGAGAGCAAGTCTCGGAGCTCCGAGTTTCTTGTCTTTCTCGTGCCACTTAAGTAGCAGATTGCAGATAAACAGCTTTTTCACGGTCCTGTTACTGGGCTTGCCGAAGATAAACTTGTAAAACCCAGATCTGGACACTTCCAAACATTTGCACAACAAACGGATGTCATAACTGTCTGAGTTCTGCATTATAAATTCATATCGTTTGTCTTTTCGAAGGCCACCGCTTTTTTAAAATTTCAATTGTCTCCTGCTTCTTGATTGTCTTGTTGGCTCGTTCAAGTTGTTGCTCTGTAGAGATATAATTGTCATCAAAACAGTGGGAGTCTTTATTGTAGGTAGTAACCCAATTCTCAACTGTCTTTAATGAAACACCAAATTCTTCAGCAGTTTTGATGGTTCCTTCGTTTTAAACACAGATTAATTCAGCGACCATTTTCCTGAATTGTCTTGAATACCTTTTAGGCATAATAACCTCCTGTGGTTAGTATACCCTTGTTTATTTGTGTCTACTTTAAAAAAAGCCCCCGTGGTCAGTTTACATATTGACTTTGTATGGGGGGGGGGTATACTCCCTTTCATGGAAGGGAGCGAGAAGAATTATTTTAACAATAAAATTACATATATTTCCTTTTTTCTTTCAATAGGTGTAATTTATATCCATGCCTATAATATTTCGGTGTATGGAATTATTTACAATAGTCAGTACATTGTTTTTTTTGAAAAATTTAGCCTTTCCATATTGTCTATATGTGTCCCAACTTTTTTTTGTATGAGTGGATATCTCTTTTATTATAACTTAACAACAATAAAGGTTGCAGAAAAAATTAAGAGAAGGTTTTTTTCTTTAGTTCTTCCATATATTGTTTGGAGCGTAGTTGGCTTCTTGTTCTTCTTTTGCGTGTCTCGGATACCAATTATTACACGCAACATGAATAATGTAATGGGACCCCTGTCTGTTGTTTCTGTTCTTACCGATATATTGTCTTCCAAATATAATATTGTTCTTTGGTTTTTAAGAAATCTTATAATATTTACAGTATTAACGGCGCTTTTCTATTACTTTTTTCCCAATAAATCATTGATAGTAGGCCTTTTTTGTTTATCGTTTTTCTTGCCTCAAGTTGTGCACGTAACAATAACAGGTAAAAATATTTTTGATGGATACTGTTATTATCTTTTCGGAGTAATTTTAGGTATTTTGTCCCCAAAAGTAGCATTTAATAAAATGCCAAAAAAATCGTCTTTTGTGTCTTTATTAATGAGTTTACTTTTTGCTTATGTCCAAGTAAAACATCCTGTTCCTGTTCCATTTTATTATTTAATTATGATTGCTAGGATTTGCTTGTTTTGGATATCATTCGATATATTCAATTGCCGCAAAGAACCCAAGTGGTGGGAGAAAATATCATTTTTCATATACGTTTCTCATGAATTTTTTCTAGAAAGTATAGAAAAACTATTTTTAATATTTCTAGGAAAGACGCTTATTGGCATGACCATAGATTATATTTTTTCTCCCATTATAACTTTTTTTCTTATTGTTCTTCTTGCCAAACTATTGCAGAAAAACCAAAGACTATGGAAAATAATGAGTGGAAACAGATAGAAAAAGTGTGTACTTTTTGCTCGGATATGTTTTTTATTTTGGTCGGTTGTTAAAGCTTCTAAGTTGGTTGTGTTCTTAATTATGTTTATGTCCTGTTAAAAGACGACAACTACATTGTTATCTGGCCAAACAAATGTGGCGATAAGATAAGCTTCTGCGTTATCTACAAGAAAGTTTTCGCCAAAGCATGAGCGGTTTACTACAGTTAAGAAATAACACCATTGGGAAATCTCTTCAGCTGTGGCCCATTTCTTAAGCGGGGGTGAGCTTCATAATCTTATCTCAAAGGTGCTTGTCTACCATAACCGGTTTGTTCAAAGGGGAAATTACTTATCCTTGAGAAAAACTGTTACAGGTAGCTCCGTAGGGTACAAGGCGGATTGCAACATTGCGACAGAAAGCGAGTAGACCTCCATTGGATGCACTGTAAGCTGGAAATTCAGAACCGGTATGTGCAGAAACCGAAGCAATAATCAGTACGCTCTTAATTGAAGAATTAAAAGCATGTTTTTCAGTAACGATTATGGTTCCCTTAAGATTAACTGAAATATCATCCGTACTATCCTGAATACCGGTAAAGTTTATGAGAATCTCAACACCGTCAACAGAAGGTAGAGAAGAAACATCAGTAATATTTGCACAGTAGTGAGTATAGGAAGAATATTCAGGAAAAGAAGAAATAGGATTTATATCTATGCCGTAGACTTCATGGCCTTTTTCAAGAAACAGAGATACTACAGCTATTCCTATACCTCCGCAGCTACCAGTAATCAGGACTTTTATGATTTCTTCTCTTCTTGCTCCTTAACACTCTGAATCTTTTTTGTAAGCGGGATGGTAATAAAGGGAACAAAGAAGGACTCTACGACCAGTTCTATAACAGTTCCAGAGATAACAGCAGTTAAAATGTCTACCCAGCGCATCTCATAAACTGAAAGCCCGATTGGAGCAAAGGCGAGGGTCATGAACAGAGCGTTATCAACAAGCTGTCCAATCAAAGTTGAGAAAGAAGCTCTGAAGAAGAACAGGATTCCCCGGTCTTTCTGTTTACGCTCAAGATAAACCTTAATTTTATAAATTATATGAACATTAATTATGTTTCCTACCCAGAAGGCAGTTGCAGATGAGATTATGGTTCTAGGTCCGTTTGAGAAAATCAGGGCAAAGGCGGAAGCCTGGTCATTGTACTCTGAAAGGGTGGGTATAAAGACCTCTATACGGGCAAGAAGCATGAAGGCAAAAGAAAGAACAGCCACAAAGGATGAGAGTCTTATGGCTGTCTTTTCATCCCAGACTTCAGTTATGACATTTGAGATTAAAAAGACCATCCAGCTAATCAGCTGTCCTCCGTCACAGATAATGACAGATGAACCGAAGCTGAGACTTTTCATACAAAGGATGTTCATTAAGACGGCAACTATACCGTAGACGACTGACAGACCGATAAGGTAGTCACGGGAAGATAATTTTTTCATTTTTTCCACCTGATAGTTTTATTTTGTATGCCGAAGGATTTCCTGGAAATGTACGAACTCCGGCGTGCAGAGCAGTTATAGCAGTTAAACAAAAAAAAGAAAAGTCCTCAAAACGAGGACTTTAAAAGGTGCCGACCGGATTCGAACCGGTGAACAATGGTTTTGCAGACCACCCCCTTAGGCCACTTGGGTACAGCACCAATGCGAAAATTAAGATAGCAAAAAAATACGAGTAATGCAAGATACAGCTTAAACTTTAGTAATTGACCACACCAGGAAAAAGAATTGTAATAAATGTATGGGAATAGAGAATCCCGGTGCAGTTGAAGCTGAAATAAGTTTTGCTTTGGACAAGCAGAAGACTGTAGCGGAACTGGAGAATGAAAAACAAAGATTCCTCAAGGCCAGGGAACAGGCTAGGGCTCTTCCTCTTGATTCGGGTGTGTACCTGATGAAGAACGAGGATGGCCAGGTAATTTATGTAGGTAAGGCCAAGAGCCTGAGAAAACGCGTTACCCAGTATTTTCTTCCCAACAGGGACAGAAAAACCAAAGCTTTGGTTTCAAAAATCCATACAATTGACCACATAATCACAGGAAATGAGTATGAGGCTCTGGTTCTTGAAAATAACATGATCAAGAAGTACACGCCGCACTACAACATTCTTCTGAAAGACGGAAAGAGCTACCCCGTTATAAAAATCACAAAGGAAGATTTTCCCAAGGTCTACAAGACCAGAAGAATTATCAAGGACGGCTCAGAGTACTACGGACCATACCCTGATGTAGGCAGACTTTCCACATACCTTGATCTGATAGATAAGATGTTTAACTTAAGAAAGTGTTCAACGCCTCTTAAGAAAAAGCCTCAGCCCTGCCTCTACTACCATATTGGACGCTGTCCGGCACCTTGCTGTGGCAAGGTCTCAAAAGAAGACTACAACAAGAATGTAGATAAGGTTCGCAAGATGCTCAAAGAAG
This sequence comes from Sphaerochaetaceae bacterium, assembly GCA_024699225.1. Taxonomy (GTDB): domain Bacteria; phylum Spirochaetota; class Spirochaetia; order Sphaerochaetales; family Sphaerochaetaceae; genus UBA1265. Next base: position 15,591 of record JAILPZ010000033.1, on the reverse strand, counting down.
GCACATACGAACTTGAAAACCAGATTCGGGATGAGATGATGGTAGCTTCCAAAGAGATGAGATATGAGGCTGCAGCCGAAAAGAGAGACCTCCTTCAGACTCTGACTTCTGTTTCAAAGGCTCAGATGGTAGAGGACTACAGCAACACTGAAAGCCGTGACTATGCTGCAATTGAAATGAGATCTCCTCTGTGTACTGTATCCATCATGCAGTTCAGAGACGGAAAGCTGATAGGAAGGGCTCTGTACAGGGCTCAGACCTTTGGAGATGAGTCAGAAACACTTCTTAACTTCTTAACTCAGTATTATGAAGACGGAAGAAACCTTCCCAGAGAGCTCTATGTTTCTCATGAGGTGGATAACTCCCTGATTTCAAGGTACTTCAACGAGTATCTGAAAGCAGATGTAAAAGTAATAGTTCCGTCAGACGGCAAGAACTACAGAATACTTCGTCTGGCAAGAGAGAATGCAAACAGAGATGTGGAGAAACGTCTTAGAAGTACAGATAACAGTGCAGGTCTTGAAGTTCTCAGACAGATTTGCGGTCTTGAGGAAGCTCCTGAACTTATAGAAGGTTTTGATATAGCCCAGCTGTCCGGCAAATATACTGTTGCAAGTCTCATTTCATTTGTAAACGGGGTGCCGAACCCTGCAGGCTACAGACGCTTTAACATAAGAAGCCTGGAAGGTGCTATAGACGACTACGGTGCTGTCAGAGAGGCAGTAAGAAGACGCTATACAAGAGTCTTTAACGAGAATCTGCAGAGGCCGGGCCTGATTATGATAGATGGTGGCAAGGGTCAGGTTAATGCTGCAAGAGAAGTACTGGATGAGATAGGTTTTGCAGATGTTCCGATTGTAGGTCTTGCAGAAAAACACGAGATAATAGTCTTTGATGACGACAGGGAAGATTTGCAGTTAGATCACAGCAATGAGGGGCTCAGGGTTCTGATTGCTGTCAGAGATGAGTGTCACCGCTTTGCAACAGGGGCCAACCAGGCTATGAGAAGTAAGGATGTGTCCTTCAGGCTTCTTGAAAGTGTTCCCGGAATAGGCAAGGTTTCAAGTGATAAGATTATGAAGGCTTTCTCAACTGTTGAGGATATTCTCGCCTGCAGCGCAGAGGAGATTTCAAAGCGGGCCGGAATCTCTGTGAAAGCAGCTCAGAAACTACTGGATAAGTTCAATGTCTAAAGCCAATAAGAAGTGTCTTTTCATCTATAATCCCGTATCCGGCAAGGGTCTCATTGAAAGTAAAATAGATGAGATAACCAAAACCATCAGAAGCTACGGCTACGAGACAACCTCATATGCCACCACAGGAACAAAAGACGACTACGAATTCTTAAGTGAAGAAAATCTGAACAACTATAATCTTGTAATCTGCTCAGGCGGAGATGGGACTCTGAACAGAGTTGCAGGCTTTCTGACAAAAAACAATATAAAGACGCCTTTTGGTTACATACCGGCAGGTTCTACAAATGATTTTGCCCACTCTCTAGGTCTTGAGAAAAACGTAACAAAGGCCATAGAAAGAATCCTTTCAAGTTCAAAAACAATTCAGATAGACACAGGCCTTCTTAACGAAAAACCATTTTTCTATGTGGCAGCCTTTGGAGCCATAACAAGAATTACCTATACAACGCCTCAAAGCATAAAAAAGAAACTAGGCTATCTGGCATATGTAATTTATGCAATAAAGGACCTCTTCCCGCTGAAAGAATACAGGATAGAAGTTAAAAGCGAGGAAAGAGAGTTTGAAGAAAAAGTCGTAGCTGCCGTTTTTTCAAACTCGCACTACGTGGGTGGCTTTAAGGTTGTAAATGACAGATTTACAAGTCTTACCGACGGATATCTTGAAGCTCTGTTTATAAGAAAGCCCAGGACAATCTTTGGCCTAATACCTCTTGCCTTATCTCTGGCTTCACACAAATACAACAAGCGCTACATGGTTTCATTTCAAAGCAGAGAACTAACAGTTGTAAACAAAGGTGAACATGAAATAGCCTGGAATATAGACGGAGAGAATGGTGGAGCACACAAAAGCGCAACTATTAAAATCTGTCCCGGGACTCTGAACATAAAAGCATAAAAAGCTCAGGAAACCTACAAATTCAGAACAAATAGATGTATTATTAACAGGAATGGAGTTATAAATGGATCTTATTAAGAACTACATGGACTTTCTGAATGACGGAAAGACAGAGAGAAAATGTGTGGCCCTTGCAGTTAAGGCTGCAGAAAAGGCCGGCTATAAGAAGCTTGAGGACGCAAAGAGCCTTAAGGCTGGAGACAAGGTCTATTCAGTTAAGATGAACAAGACTATTGTCCTTTTTCAGATTGGAACAGAGCCGATTGAAAACGGCATGAATATTCTCGGTGCACACATAGATTCACCGCGCCTTGACGTAAAGCAGAATCCTGTTTACGAGAAGGACGGGATTGTTTATTTGAATACACATTATTATGGCGGAATCAAGAAGTACCAGTGGGTAGCTCTTCCTCTTGCAATTAACGGAGTTGTTTTCCTTTCAGACGGAAAGAAGATTGAAGTCAGTGTTGGAGATGATCCTGAAGATCCTGTTTTCTGCATTTCAGATATTCTTCCCCATATTGCTCAGGCTCAGATGTCAAAGTCAGCTGCTGAGTTTATTGAAGGTGAAAAGCTCGATCTGATTCTCGGCTGTGCCCATCAGGATAAGAAGGATGAGGATGATAAGGACGAGAAGAAAGAGTCCAACAAGGATAAGATTCTTGCAGTCCTTAAGGATAAGTACGGCTTTGACGAAAAGGACTTTGCTTCAGCAGAACTTGAAGTAGTTCCTGCAGGAAAGGCAAGATATGTCGGTTTTGACAAGAGCCTGATTCTTGGTTACGGACAGGATGACAGAGTATGTTCTTTCACATCCCTTATGGCCATGCTTGATACAAAGGCTGAGGGAAGAACAGCATGCTGCATACTTACAGATAAGGAAGAAATTGGCTCTGTGGGTGCAACAGGTATGGATTCACACCTTCTGGACAATGTTGTTGCAGAAGTTGTTGCACGCCTTGGTGAAAACAACAGTGAGCTTACAATCAGAAGAGCTCTTGCAAATTCATTCATGCTTTCTTCAGATGTTAACTCTGCCTACGACCCGCTCAACTGGGAGCTTTATGACAAGCAGAATTCTTCATTCCTCGCTCGCGGCATAGTGTTCAACAAGTACACAGGATCCAGGGGAAAGAGTGCAGCAAGCGATGCCAATGCGGAGTTCATTGCGCAGCTGAGGGGTCTTCTTGATAAGGCTGATGTCGAGTATCAGTTTGCTGAGATGGCAAAGGTAGATGTTGGCGGTGGCGGCACCATAGCAAAGTACTGCGCTTCATACGGCATGCAGGTAATAGACTGCGGCGTTTCTGTTTTGAGCATGCATGCACCCTGGGAGCTTACAAGCGTTTTTGACGTAGAGCAGGCTTACAAGGCCTATAAGGCATTTATTACACTTAAGTGAGGTAGATATGAGTAAAGCTGACGAGATTTTTGTATCAAACATTAAGGATATTCTTGCAAACGGTTTCTCTGATGAGGGTCTTGAGGTAAGACCTCACTGGGAAGACGGAACTCCTGCACACACAATCAAGAAGTTCGGTCTTGTCAACAGATATGATCTTTCAAAGGAATTCCCGATTATCACAATCCGCAGATCCTATGTTAAGTCTGCAGTAGACGAGATGCTCTGGATCTGGCAGAAGAAATCAAATCGAGTCAGCGAACTCAAGTCTCACGTCTGGGACAGCTGGGCAGATGAGAACGGCACAATAGGCAAGGCCTACGGCTATCAGCTTGGAATTAAGCACAAGTACAAGGAAGGCATGTTTGACCAGGTGGACCGCGTACTGTACGATCTCAAGCACAACCCGCAGAGCAGAAGAATTCTGACAAACATCTACAACCATCAGGATTTGAGCGAGATGGCACTCTATCCCTGTGCCTATTCCATGACATTTAACGTAAGCGGCAACGTTCTTAACGGAATTCTCAACCAGAGATCTCAGGACATGCTGGCTGCAAACAACTGGAACGTAGTTCAGTACTCAGTTCTTCTTTACATGATGGCTCAGGTAAGCGGTCTGGTTCCTGGTGAACTTGTTCACGTGATAGCAGATGCACACATCTACGACCGCCACATTCCAATTGTCAAAGAGATAATTGAGCATGAGCAGTATGAAGCTCCTGAATTCTGGCTTAACCCTGAGATTAAAAACTTCTACGACTTTACTACAGACGACATTAAAATCAAGGGCTACAAGTGCTCTGATGTCAAATACAACATTCCGGTGGCAATCTGATGCAGGCAATTTTACACTGTGATTCAAAATGGGGAATAGGGAAGAGAAACGACCTCATGTTTTCTCTCAAGAAGGACATGAAGTTCTTCCGTGAGACCACAAACGGCAAGGTTGTGGTTATGGGAAGCAATACTCTCCTTTCTTTCCCCAACGGAAAGCCCCTTAAGAACAGAACAAACATAGTTCTCTGGCCGGAAGGTCCTAAAGAGAGGGCTAAGGAAGATGGTTTTATCATGGTTGAAAGCCTTCCTGAGCTCTTTGAGGAAATAAAGAAATACAAGGCAGATGATGTATTTGTAATAGGCGGGGCCATGATGTACCACACCATGCTCCCTTACTGTTCCAGGGTTCTTCTTACAAAGGTTGAGGCAGACGGCGGAGCAGAGGTTTTCTTTGACAATCTGGATGAACTGGATAACTGGAGTATGACAGAATGCTCAGAGCCTGTAGAAGATAACGGCTACACCATCCGTTTTACAACCTACACAAACAGTGCTCCGAAGGCGCTGTAATCTTTAAAACATGAACGCAGAAGTTTTTCAGGGAATAATGATTCCCTTCTTAGGTACATCTTTAGGCGCCTCCCTCGTTTTCTTTCTGAAGAAACAGATTTCAGAGACTCTCAGGAAACTTTTAACAGGTTTTGCAGCCGGTGTTATGGTTGCAGCCTCATTTTGGAGTCTTCTTCAGCCGGCTCTAGACAGCAGTACTACTTTTGTGCCAGCTGCAGTTGGCTTTCTTGTAGGTATTCTTTTTCTTTTGTTTTTAGATGAAATTACTCCTCACATGCACATGGACAAGCAGGAAGAGGGGCCTCAGAAGAAGATGAAGAGAACCACCAAGCTCATACTCGCTGTTACCCTGCACAACATTCCCGAAGGCATGGCAGTAGGCGTTGTTTATGCGGGCTGGATGGCAGGAGGTGCCGGGGTGTCCAAGACTGCTGCTCTGGTTCTGGCTCTTGGAATAGCCATTCAGAACTTTCCGGAAGGTGCAATAGTTTCCACTCCTCTTTTAGCAGAAGGTATGAGTAAGAAAAAGACCTTCTTCTATGGTGTTCTTTCGGGTGCTGTTGAACCTGTAGCCTCATTGGTTACCATAGCAGCTGCAACAGTTGTAATTCCTATTCTTCCTTACTTTCTTGCATTTGCAGCGGGAGCAATGATGTATGTTGTTGTGGAAGAACTGATTCCTGAAATGTCAGAGGGTAAGCACACAAACTTTGGAACAATAGCCTTTTCATTAGGCTTTGTTCTTATGATGATCCTGGATGTAGCTCTTGGCTGATTAATAGTGAGGCGGTTTTCTTGAAGGGCGGGCCTCAGTTTCCATGTCTTCAATTCTTATTGGCATAATAAGCAAATTATCAAACAGTAAAAATATTCGAACGAACGCATATTATTTCTATAAATTTATAAAATGTATCATTTTTCTTCATAGGCAAAAGTAAAAGGTCTGTTTAACTGTTTTTATTGATAAGACATCCTCGATAAGACATAATAAATGTTATTCAGAGTTTGCTAATTGGATTTTTTCAGTAGTTTGAGAATGTGAATCGTTATTTTTTGTACGGGCGGCGGGTACAAAAGTTTGTATTAGGAGCAGATGATATAAATAGAAAAAAAGGAGTTATAGGTCAAAAGAAGCGACAAGGCAAATTCCAATATTTGCTCATATAAGTCATTTTTTGCAAAAGCATATTTTTGATGAAAAAAAGTAACTGATAACTTTTTACAATAGGTTGTTATTTAGCACATAATTATAAGATTTTTAAAGGAAGGTGATTATGGGTAATAAGCTAGTACTTACTGGCGTCACAGGTTTTAAGTCCGGGGGGGGGCTTATAGATATTATTTCTAGACATCTTAAAGAAGTAAGTGTTCTTTTCCCGGGGGGAATATCTGTAGTTTGTAGAAATACATCTAATACTGACAAAATTAAGGCACTGATACCAAAAGTGGAAATTAATCGTGGCTCGTTCGATGATCAAAGATTTCTTCTACAAGCTACAAAAAACGCAGATACAATATTACATATAGCGGGAATACATTTTTCTGAGAATATTATTGACTCTGCTGTATCAAATAATGTTCGTCGCGTTATTTTTGTTCATACAACAGGAATATACTCCAAATACAAATCAGCAGGTGAAAACTATCGGAATATTGATGCATATGTTGAACAGAAATGCAAAGAAAATGGAATTATACTTTCTATCCTACGGCCAACAATGATATATGGAAGCATCCATGATAATAATATTTGTACATTTATAAAAATGGTCGACAAATTACCATTTATGCCTATTGTCAAAGGCGCAAGATATGAACTACAACCAGTTCATTATAAGGACTTGTCCATAGCGTATTATAATGTTCTTATAAATGAAGAGACAGGGAGTAAGAATTATGATTTATCCGGAGGTGAAATAATTACACTAAGGGATATTTTATCAACGATAGGCAAAGCATTAGGGAAAAAAGTATTATTCATTAGTTTCCCTTTCTGGTTTGCTTATGTTGGTGCTTGGTTTATTTACATGATTAGCTTTATGAAAGTAGACTATAGAGAAAAAGTACAAAGACTATGTGAGCCTAGAGTTTATTCTCACGAGGAAGCTTCAAAAGATTTTGGTTATAATCCAAGAACGTTTCGGGAAGGTGTAATTGAAGAAGTTACAGAATATATCAATAATTGATGAAATATAAAAATCCTAATTTGATATTTTCATCTATCTTCAGTGTTAAATGCAAATTTCCACTTGTTTGGCCAGCTTTAGAGCGTTATTCACGGAATAAAAGCTAGAAGTTGTACGAATACATATTAATAGTGAGGCGGTCTTCTTGAAGGGCGGGCCTCAGTTTCCATGTCTTCAATCTTACTCTTTAAAAGCTCATTCTGCTTTTCAAGCTTTGTCACTGTGGCCTGAAGAGAGGTTACTATTTCATTGAGCTGACGCACTTCATCTTGCATGTAGGCAAGGTCTGTTTCTATCTTTTCAAGTGTTTCCATACGACAATAGTATCCATAGTGTTAAAAATAATCAAAACTTTTTAAAAAACAGCCATGTGGGTTTGACAAACGCGACAAAAATGCAACAAAATGCCTAAAACTGTTGCAATTTGTGAATATTTGGAGACGAAAATGAAAGGTGAGCGTGTAGCACAACTTGAGTTGATTCTCAGGTCACACCCTGAAGGGCTGAGAAAATCAGAGATTGCAAGAAGAATCGGTGTCCACAGATCCACTGTCGGAAGATACATTGATGAACTGAAGAATTACTCAGATGTCTATGAAGAGAATAATCTGGTAAAGATTTCCGCAAAAGACAACGACGAGCAGCTGGCTCTGAGCATATATGAGAGCATTGCCCTTAATATGGGCGCTGAGATGCTGTTAAAGAATGCAGAGTACCAGAACCCTCATTTGGCAAGTGGCCTCAGGAAGATTGCAATGAACATGCAGTCCTATGCCCCGAAAATTTCCAAGGACATAATCCAGATGGCTGAGGAGATTGAGAATAAGGCAAAGAATGAGGAGATGACTTTCCAGTACAGCAGCATTCTTGATGTCTTAATTGACGCATGGGTTTCAGGCAAGATTGTACGGATAATCCACACGCCGAACGCAAGCGGCTCTGAAGAAGAAGTTGAAATGGCTCCTTACTTCATAGGTTTTGTTGAAAACGGAGATCAGAGGCAGCCCATGACCGTTACAGGTCGTCTCAGGCACACAGCAGAGACTGTTACGCTGGATATTTCAAAGATTAAGAGCGTTGTGATTCTTAACGAAACCTATACCATCCCGGATAACATGAAGGTCTTCAGGAGAGTGGAAGAGAAGAGTGCAATTGAGCAGGTGATAGATACCATTCCGCTTGTGCTGAAGATTAAGGACAAGAGTGCACTGAACAGCTTCAGGAGCCTGGCTCACGGCGAGGCCACAATAGAGAAGCTCGAGGACGGTACCTACAAATGCTCTTTTGATGCCGAGAACTCCATTGAGCTCTTTCTCAGAATCATCCAGGGCTTTGACGACATAGAAATCCTCCAGCCCCAGAGCTACAGAGACAAGTTTGTCAGGAACCTGAAGAAGGTGCTGAGTATATACGAGGGCTGAGAGAAACAAAACAAGAGAGACATAAAAGACTCAATAAAAAACAAATCAGGACCTGAATGAAAACAGGTCCTGATGTTGTCTGTGTGCTACATATGTGTGCTACGCACAATGTCCTACTGCATCTTCAAATACAGCCCCTTAATTGAAATATTCAATTGACTATTTAGGACATTTTTGGTATAAAATATACAAAAATATATATTTTATGGTGGTTAGAGATGTTCAGGATTATGAGGATAGAAGTAAGTGGAATTAAAGGGATTAAGGACAAAATCTCATTTGACTTTGAGAACCAGACTATTAGTAAAAGAATCTTTGATAAACCTGCTATCAAGGCTATCTATGGAACAAACGGTTCCGGAAAGACAGCAATTCTTACAGCAATTGATATATACATAAATCTTTGTCTTGATAGTTTTTATCTTCTCAAAATCGATAACTCTGCCTCGCTTAAGAAACTTATTAATAAGCAGACAAATTTCTTTGAAATTAAAGTTTATTTCATTACTGATGATGCAGTTGCCTATACTCATAGGATTTCTATTAATGCAAGAGCGGATAAGCCATACATTGAAGAAGAAGAAATCGATAGAATTGTCGGAAAAACTATAAACGGTGAAAACGAAGTTCTTCTTAGAATAAAGAATGCTGAATGCATCAGCTATAGGGATTCAGAAACAGAACTCTATAAAAAAACCGATGATATTGTAAAAGAAGCAATAGCTAAGGTCTCCGAATATAGAAGTGTTATTACTCTAATTGGAGATGGGATATTTCGTTCAAAAATCATAAAGATTTTTAATCCTGAAGGTAGGAACAAACCTCTTGATAATAAGACTACTATTGCTGCTATTTTTAACACTAGAATTCTATCTCTTTCGACATATGTCTATCTTGGGGCCAGTGATAAACATAAAGAAGTTACTGTAGGGAGCTTTCTTGAGTATGCAGATGCTCTTAAGAGTAAGATTTCTGAACCTGACAAGGTTTACATGAGCCAAACTGAAATAGTTGTTCCAGTAGGAAGAATTGATGAGCTCAAAGAGCACATACAAAGTGTTTACAAATTTATACGTCTCTTTAAACCAACTCTCAAGGGGATAGAACTAATTAAAACTCAAGAAGGAGAAAAATATAGATGCAGAATGGTAATGGTGTATCCAGAGTATTCTGTTGATTATGAATACGAATCTGCCGGTATAAAGAATCTTATCTACATGTATGACTGCCTTGAGAATTCAAGCAGAGGTGGAATATCCTTTATTGATGAGATGGATGTTAATATAAATGAAATCTATCTTGAAAGGCTCTGTAGCTACTTTATGAAATATGGTAAAGGACAGCTATGCATAACCATCCACAACACAGCCCCCATGAAGATTCTTAAGGGCGGAAAACATTCTCTTGATTTTATAAACTGCAGTCAGGAAGCTATCTCATGGATCAAGAATGGATCAAAAAGTCCTTCAAATGATTATAAAGACGGAATGATTCCCGGAATTCCTTTTAATGTTAATGACTTTGACTTTATAGAAGTTTTTGGGGAGAGTTGAGATGCTTTTAATCTTTGTTGTTGAGACCACAGAAAGCAATAAAAGTGACGAAATGTATATAAAAAAATACATACGTACTATGTTTCCACAACTAATTGATTCTCCTGGAAGCGTTGTAAAATGGGTCTATATGAATGGAAAAGGGAATTATAAAAAGAACTCTACTCTTCACAAAATAGAAGATTATAGTAAAAGGTATCTAAGGTTTTATGAGAATGTGAATGACATTCATGTTATCTACTGCGTAGATTTGGATGACACCTGCCAGGCCTTGGATGCTGATAACAATAAAAGACTCAACAGAGAGATCAAAGCGTTTTGTGATGAAAGAAGTTATAAGTTTGTATGGTTCAACAGAACAATTGAGGAAGTCTTCTTAGGGAAAAAGATTTTAAGGCAGAAGGACAAGAGTAAAGAAGCGCAGAAATATATTCGCAAGGAAATCCTTAATATTGAATATGGTTCTGAGGCCTATAACGCTAATGACTATATGGAAGGGCAGACGAGAAGGACAAATCTTGGAACGATATTAGCCAAATTATAGTTTTTTTAGGAGAATGCATGAAGCTACAAAAATTATTGTTGATTAATCGAGCCCCCTTTGAGAATTTGGAATTGTCTTTTGAGAAATCAAACATAAATGTGCTTTCTGGGATTAATGGCTCAGGCAAAACAACTATTATTTCTTATATAGTTGATTCGTGGATTGAGCTGGCTAAAAATGTATACTCTGATAGTTTTAAAGGGATAGATAATAATTATTACCGTATTTCATCTGACTTTTTTTCAATTGATAAAACAAAGCCTTCAATTGTTTATCTGAGATATCTTCTCGAGGATGGCTCAAAAGCTGATTATGTTGACATTAGGGGCAAATGTTCTGAACAAGAATATAAGGAAGCTATTGGATATCAAGATTGTATTCCTTTTTCCTCTCTTTATAAGAATAGGGAAGGGGTCTTTCTAGAAAAGAAATGGGAGATTAAGGAAAGCGAAGAAAAAAGAGAAATATGTGAGAGTGCGCTTTTAACTTATTTCCCTTCTTACAGATACGAAACCCCTGCATATCTAACTAATCCCTATCGGCATTCTTTTGAATTTAAAAAAACCATGCGGCTGAATGGAGAGATGCCAAACCCAATAGAGGTTACTTCAGATTTGCCTCTTATTGCCAATTGGATGATGGATGTTGTATTAGACTTTGAGCTATATGTAAAAAATAAAGAAAACACAAATGATAGTATTCTTAGTAGTATTAATAAGATTATTACTCACATTCTTTACCCAAAGGTTAATCAAAATACAAGGCTAGGTATAGGAAAAAGAAACGAAGGACTTGGCCGTATTGCCATAGTAGAAAGCAAACAAGGCGGGGTAGAATTATATCCTAGCATTTTTTCTATGTCGTCTGGGGAGTTGGCTTTATTGTGTCTCTTTTGTGAACTTATCAAACAATCAGATAAGATAAGTTTTAAACCAAGTGATGTGAAAGGAATTGTTCTTGTTGATGAAATTGACAAGCATTTGCATATTAAGATGCAAAAAGAAGTTTTACCTAAACTATTATTAATATTCCCTAATGTCCAGTTTGTACTGACTACGCATTCTCCTTTTTTGGCTGTTGGCTTAGAAGATTCAGGAATACCATATAACATAATTGATTTAGATAGAGGCGGAATAAATTGTAATCCGTATGATAATTGCCTATTCAGAGAAGTTTATGATTTGATGGTTGAAAAGAATGAGCAATTTGAAAGCTTGTATAGGGCGTTAAGGCAAGAAGTTGAAAACAATAATAAACCCTTAGTTCTAACAGAAGGAAGGACTGACTGGAAACACCTTAAAGCTGCAAAGAAAGCCTTAGGAATCACAGATTTAGACATCATGATATGGGAAAACGAGAAAGACTTTGGTGATGATAATTTATATAAAACGCTGAAAAGGCTTTCTCTGCTCCCTCAGAATAGAATAATCATAGGTGTTTTTGATCGTGATAACATTGATAAATATAAAGAGGTTTCTCTTCGGACGGAGCAGTATATTTCATTAGGAAACAATGTATATTTATTTGCAATTCCCTGTGTTAATGAAGAATATGGATCTGAAATATCTATAGAGCATTATTACAAAGAAAAAGATCTGTTGAAGCCCAATAGCGATGGGAGAAGGCTTTTTCTTGGGAAGGAATTCAATGGAAAAGGAAGAGCTCTTAACAACAAGTATATAACTAGAATAAGTGGTATACAAAATAAAAATAGAATAAACGGTATCGTTGATGAAAAAGTGTATAACATAAACGATGTAGAAGAGGGACATTCGATAGCAATGTCGAAGAACTGTTTTGCAGACCTAGTACTTTCGGATAAAGAGTATTCGAAAGATATTGATTTTTCAGAGTTTGAAAAAATATTTGATATTATTCGAATCATATTAAGAAACAAAACCATAAATAATGAAAACTCTTAAATAATAAGGAAGGATTTGAATAAAATGACAAATGTAGAAAGATTGTTACGTGCAAAAGCAGAGGGAAAAGAAGATTATCTAATCACTTCATTTAGCCTTGTAAAAGACACTATATCAAAACGCTTGGCTTCTATTTCACAGGTATATCCTCACTATAGTTTACATGATGCTACGCATTCTGAATCTATTTTAGAGAACATTTATCGTTTATTAGGGAATGATGTGCTTCAAATGTTTTCTTGTATTGATTTATGGTTGCTTGGTTGTTCCGCTTATTTACATGATTCAGGGATGTACGTTTCTGGAGAAGAAATAAGAGATATTATTTCTTCTTCTGAGTTTATGTTGTATGTGGAGAAAAGCAAGGAGAAAAGGCCAGCAATTAAGAAATACGCAGATAGATTTGAGATAAAAGATAACAAAGTTTTTTATAAGGAGATGCCATTAGATTCTGCTGGGTATATTGCGGCAAGGATTCTTCTTGCTGATTATGTCAGAAACTCCCACGCTTTGAGGAGTAAATCTTTCATCTTAAAAAGCTCTCTAATCTCGTACCAAAATATAATTCCATTACGAATCCTTAATATACTAGGAGAGATATGTAAATCACATAATGAAGCTTTTGATTTTGTGATGAATCTCCCAAGTATAGAACTTGGGATTAACTCTGATTATTGTCATCCGAGATATATTTCCTGTCTGTTGAGAATAGGGGACTTATTAGATATTGATAATAATCGTTTTTATAGTGAGTTGTTTTTCTCGTCTCCAGAAGTTCCTGAAGATTCTTTTTTGCATTATGAAAAACATGTTGGTATAAAGCATTTTTTTATTTCTCGAGAAGCAATTGAAATAACTGCGAACTGTGAGTCGTATGAAACTGCTGAAGTTATAGATAGTTGGTTTTCATGGATAAAGAAAGAGATAGAGGAACAATCTTCCCGGTGGAATCGTATTACACCATCTCAGGATTATGGTATATTGCCGCAAGCAAATTCTTTTAATATCAATCTTGAGGGCTTTGATAAATTTGAGGATAAAAATTCTATCCCAGTATTTGAAATGGATTCAAAGAAAAGTTTGGAGCTTCTGCAGGGTAGCGGGTTATACGCTGAACCGCATCAGTGTATCAGAGAACTACTTCAAAATGCAGCTGATGCTTTAACATATAGATTATGGATTGATCATAAGAAAGAAATAGAAAAGTTTCAGGAGCCATCTGATCTCCTTAAATCTAGTCTTTATGATTTGTACACAATAAATATAACTACTGATTGTATGCCTGCTGAAAATTTAAATGTATGGACAATTAATATATCTGACAATGGGATTGGAATGGACAAGGAAGATATTTCTTGTTTAATACACCCCGGGAAGGAAAATGCTTTGAAAAAAAAGATATACGAGGAAATGCCAAATTGGTTCAGGCCTTCAGGTTGTTTTGGTATAGGCTTTCAAAGTATTTTTCTCATTACTGACGAGGTTAAAATTACAACAAGAAAAATAAACAGCAATAGAAAATATACGTTAAATCTATTCAACCCAATGAAGGAGAAAAAAGGAACAGTTCTAATAAAATCAGAAGAAATAAACGATGTGTATGATCAAACAATTGGCACTACCGTTTCTTTTTCTTTTACTGCTGAAAAAATTCCAAAAGCGTATAGCTACAGTTATAATCAAAGAGAAACAGCAAAAGAGATTAATTTCTTTGATTTTGTTGAAAAAGATTCTCTCGATATAGGTATTTCAAAAATAAAAGATGAAATAGGTTTTTTTTCAAGGTTATCTTTGTTCCCTATTGAATACAATGACATTAGCTATAAAAATTTTAGAGGAGAATCTCATAATAATTGGTATTACTGTAAGAGTACTGGTCTAGAAATAATGATATTGAAACGAAATGACTTCTTTGCCCTAGATAGAAGTTCTGTGTTTTTTAAAGGACAAGAAGTAAAAGATGCTTCAATAAATTGGGCTTTTCTTCCTATGTTAATAAACATTGTAGGTCTAGAGGCAAGCGAGGTTTTAACGATTAACCGTAATAAGATACGTAGTTCCTTTAATAGTTGTTTTGCTGAGGCAATTATGGATACGTTGAAGAGTTATATAAGAGAAGAAACAATTAACGATAAAGATATTAAGTTTCAAATTAGTGCATTTCTAAAAGTGACAAAGCTTCCAAAAGAGCGCATAGACTTTAGTAAAAATCCGGATATTGTTGATTATTGGAGTAATAAAGAATTTTTTGTTTCGCCAAAAGGTGAAAAGCAAACAATTGATTCTTTAACTAACAATCATTCTGAAATAATCTTTATTAGGGAAAATGACAGAAGTTTTGAATTAAAAGAGAATGAGGGCTCTTTAATAGTACGATATGACATGAGGCATGACAAAGAAGTCCTTTTACTTGGATTAGCGTTTTACGATAAAAATTATAGTCCGCAATATCGATGCTACAATAATAGCCCTGCAGTAAGGATGGCAAAAGATCAGGAGGGCGAATATGTCGATAGTTATGCTTATTGGTTTAGCAGTGTTCACCAGTATGCTTTTAGATCGGTAATGCCTTGTAATGCAAAGTATAATGATTTGGCTATCAATGTAGAAAAATTAGGACACAGGGGTGTTGTTTGTTATGATGCAACTTTTTCTCCATTTAATTTCCGTTATCCTGTTATGATTTGCCCGTTTACTTATAATTTCGATGTAAATAAAAATCAAGATATAAAGATAGAGATAACTAACGAGTTAATTGATTTTGTATTTGAATTAAAAGAAGGGGAAGTTTCAAGAGAAAGAATAAAACAAAAATATGAAGAGCTAAAAAAAGATTTAGAAGGGTGTAAATGACTGTACTATGTTTCCAGTAAAAATATTTATTTAGATAATAACTCCTGGGTATTGCACAATTATAATGCTCAGTAGTTCTTTTATAGACAGTCCATAGAAAGAAAAGCGAAAGCCACTAACATCATAATATGAGGTGCTACAGTAAAGTTGTAATGAGATGAGCCATTTCTTAGAATAGAAAGAGGTGGAGAAAAACATGTACAACGAGGAGATGAAAGATCAAATACTAAAATTGTATTTTGAACAACGAAGAACACTGGTAAGTTTAG
>JAILPZ010000029.1 GCA_024699225.1 Sphaerochaetaceae bacterium | reverse complement strand
GAAAAAATTCAAACTACGCGTGTTGACAGAACCTTAATATTCGGATATACATAATTCTGCACGCCGCTTTAGCTCAGTTGGTAGAGCAAGGGACTGAAAATCCCTGTGTCCCTGGTTCAATTCCTGGAGGCGGCAACTAAGCCAGACGAAAGTCTGGCTTTTTTATTGCCCTCAAAAACAAATTTCAAGAAAGCATTTCAGCACTTAAATACACCCAGAAACAGAAAAAAAGAGCCTGATTCTCTGCAAATCAAGCTCTTTCAATTATATTGTTGGCTCAGCCATTAGAGAATCAAAAGCTGCTGCAACTGCATTAGTTACAAAAGCACTAATAAAGTCTGTGTCAGTAATTCCACATTCTGGAAGAAGCTTATTAATTACCTGCTTCAATGGATTTGAATCATAGGTACTTGAAAGATCTCCAAAAACAGTGTTAAAACCATATCCTGAATAATGCCCTGAAGCACTTGTATATAAATTAGAATTAAGATATTCAACTTTGCTTGAAAAATATGCTCTGTTGCCTCTTGTATCCTCATTTATGGCATTGGAGAGATTAAAATAACTCATCCACATTGTATTAGTATGCGTAGGGGTGCTAATACCACTCCATTCAGAATATGACATATTATCTGCATTTACATATTTCATTTCCCAGAGATTACTTGCTGTAAAATCGTCGTAATCTTCCCATCCACCCTGAGATGCATATGAACCATTAGCATAGGCAGCTGCAACAAAAGCCAGAGCTGTATCAGCAGTAAAATTATCCTTATTAGCCACAGTTACTGTACCGGGATCAGAACCACCTGCAGCTGTGTCTATAATGGTAGTGAGTGCACCAGGCATTGAAGAACCTGCAACTTTACCGATAGATATAGAGTTCCATGGTTGACTGAAAGAACAGGTAAGATTTCCATCACTGCTAAGAGACATGATTCTTCTTTCAAAATATGGTCCATCTTCTCCAGATTTAAGGAAGTGCATATCAACATATGCTTCTTTTGATTTTAATTTGGTCGTACCATTACTATCGGTATAAAGCTGATTGGCTGCCAGTTCATTATTGTCACCAAGCTCGACATCATCAATGCTGAAAACCAAGATTGCAGGGTCAACAATTACATCTCCTGAACCCATATCAACCTTTGCAGTGAGCATTACGTACTCTCTGTATGATAGTCTGTTTGTATCCTTGTTGTAGTAATACTCAATAACACCAATATGATTATTACGCTCATAAACGTTATATCTTACATAAACACCATCATCATTTACTCTGCTCTTCTCTGTATCCGGTGAGCATGTATATCCAAACATCTCATAACCAAGATTCAGATCAGAGATTGAAGTTGATGAACTGACTTCAACTGTTTCAAGCCCGGTAAAAACAGGCATGCACTGCATAACTGCCTGTGAGTAGTATAAATCGTCCGAAAGACCCGCGTTAAAAGGGGTATATGCAAGCATATTTGTAAGACCCCTGCTTCCGGAGACAGATCTGCTGCTTCCATTCCATGGAATTACAATCTCATATGTTTCTTCTGTGCTGTCTGAAGAAACTTCATCATTACATGCGACTAATGCAAAAAGCATAAGGCATGACAATACAGTGAGTAATAGTTTTTTAAACATAATATCCCTTCCTTTATTTGTTAAAGTTTATCATATATTAATAAACGGGGATATTCTGAAACGGCAAATTTTTTTTTAATTCTTACAATCAGAGAGAGCGTACGTAGCGTGCTTTTTCATGACGGAAGTCAGAGGTTCTCAAACATAGCTGTCATGGTCGGGTTATCTTTTGTAAGTTTCTTAACTGTAAGCTTGTCGGCCTTCTCGTTTGCAATCCTGAGGTTGTTCTCTGATCCCAGGAGGTTTTTCTTAATGGCCTCAAGCTTTTTGATGGTGTCGTCTATCTGCTCTACTGCAGTTAAAAACTTATCCGAAGCAAGACGGTAGTTGCGGTCAAAATCCTTCTTGAAGTCATTGAGATTCTCTTCAAAGTGGGTAATATCATAGTTCTGGGCCTTAATGATCTCCAGTTCTTTACGGTATGTGTAGGAGTTCTGGGCTGCGTTACGTAAGAATGAGATTACAGGAATAAAGAACTGAGGGCGGATAACATACATTTTCGGGTAGCGGTGGGATACGTCCACTATTCCGTCGTTGTAGAGTGGATTGTCAGCTTCGAGCATGGAAACCAGGACTGCATACTCACAGTTCTTTTCATTTCTGTCCTTATCAAGCTTCTTGAAGAAATCTTCATTCTTATGCTTTACAGCAGTATCATCAGCCTCGTTTTTCATTTCAAACATGATGGAGATGAACTCAGTCCCGTCTTCTGAATAATCGCGGAAAACAAAGTCTCCCTTTGAACCTGAGGAAGCATCATTATCCTTTTCAAAATAGGCACGCGGGAAGGCTACAGAGCGGATTCTGTCAAACTCATTGTGACAGTAGATTTCAAGGCTCTCTCCTATGGCTTTTGTACTCTGGGAGAGCTTGAAGTCCTTAAGGCGCTCAACCTCATCTTCCTGGAGTTTAAGGCGAGTCTCATAGCCCTCTGCTACCGTCTTAAGCTCCAGTTTATGCTGGGTTTCATTATTATCCAGGCGGTTTTTAAGGTCTGTCAGCTGAGTATTTTTTTCTGAGACAGCATCCTGAATGGCAATCTGCATTTCCTTGTCCTTCAGCTCCAGGCGGTTCTTCAGATCCTGGATAACAAGGTCCTTTTCAACCGACTGGTCAGTGACCTTCTTAACTGCTTCTGAGACAGCAATTATAGTTTGCTGGTCCTTTGCCTCAAGTTTTGACCTAAGGTCACTGATCAGCAGGTCCTTTTTTGAAATATCATCCTTGAAAGATGAAGCTGTCTGAGTGCGTGCAAGATCCACCGCGTTCTTCTTCTCTGCTTCCAGGGCCTCAAGGCGGCTGTGAATTTCCTTATCAAATTCATGGTTTCTAATCTGCTGGACAATAGCAGCATAACCTGACTCATCTACGGTAAAAGCCTTGTGGCAGTGCGGACAGATAATTTCACTCATAATAAACCTCTCAAACAAAGGATGTAACAATTATAGCACAAATAATGTGGCCATGACCTCACATAAATCCAACAAAAACAATTTACATATACGTCAATATTACAGATAAGAATTAATGCTATTTAATTTTCCTGGGAGTTTTTTCAGAGAAAAACAAGAAAACTTTTGATTCGTGAAAAATCATAACTATAATAAAAGTATGACCGACAGCGAATTTCTGGCACTTCTAAAAAAAGAGATGGTTCCGGCAATGGGATGTACGGAACCCGCAGCTGCAGCGCTTGCAGGGGCAAAAGCCAAAGAACTTCTCAAAGACAACCCTATAGAAAAGACTGTAGTCCGCGCTTCAAGAAACATGATTAAAAACGCCATGGGCGTTGGACTGCCAAACTGTGAGCAAAAAGGTATTCTTATGGCTGTTGCCCTTGGAATAGTCAAAGGCAGTACAGATAAAGAGCTGAGTATTCTTTCCCGTTTAACAGAAAAAGAAATAGAGAAAGCAAAAACCATAAAGGCAGAACTCATTTTAGAAGAAAATGTGCCGCAGCTGTATGTAAGTGTGGAACTAAGCGGTGCCGGGCACAGTGCAAAAGCCACTATTTCAGGTGAACACAACCGCTTCTCATTCTGCTCCGTTGACGGAGAAGTTCTTGTAGATCTGCCTCTGGAAACAGAAGAAACTAAGAACTGTGAGGACAGTGAACACACTGCAAAGATGCAGAAAGAAAGAAGCAGTCTTTTAGATGTAAGAATTAAAGATATAAAGGCTTTTGCAGACCGTGTGAATATAGAAGAACTGTCCTTTATAAAGGATGCAATTTCCACAAACAGAAAGATAGCTGAGCATGCCTTGAAAAACCCTTACGGCCTTAAGGTCGGCATGACCATGGCCGACGGGCAGAGTGTCAAAACAGTTAAAACCCTGAAGGAGGCTTTTAACCTTGCAGCTTCTTATGCTGCTGCAGGAAGTGATGCAAGAATGAGCGGGCTCTCCATGCCGGTAATAATTAACAGCGGAAGCGGAAATCAGGGATTAACTGTTACCCTTCCCCTCTATGTTCTGTCAAAGTTCCTTAAAAAAGATGAGGAGACACTGCTTAGGGCAACCTGCATCAGTGAACTGATAGGGCTGGCCCTGACAGCAAGAAAGAACCGTCTTTCTGCCCTGTGCGGAGCTTTTACTGCAGCAATAGGAACTTCATGTGCCTACGTTTATCTTCTCGGAGGATCAGTCTCTCAGATGGAAGGTGCTGTAAACAACATGGTTGGAAACCTTACGGGAATAATATGCGACGGAGCCAAAACAACCTGTGCACTTAAGATTTTCTCATGCCTGCAGGCTGCAGCTACAAGTGCCGAGCTTGCCATGCACAACACTGCTCCCGGAAAGGAAAGCGGTATAGTCGGAGATGACGGGAGTAAGAGTATAGACTATCTGTCACGCGTAAGCTCAGAAGGCATGGAAAACGTAGACTCAACAGTTCTTTCAATTATGATGGAGAAGTGCTGAGTTCAAAGATAATAATCAAGATTCCAGACAAGATACAAAGGAAGAGAAGTAGTTCTTGTTTTTTCGCAGTAGTTTTCAGCTATATTTTTGCCTGAAATTCTGAATCCTGACTCAACTTCATATCTTCTGCAAAACATTCTGTAACTTTTTGCCTGAGTATTATCTCCTGATTTTACCTCTACAGGAATAATCTTTTCCCCCTGCTCAAAAATAAAACAAAACTCCTATGACTTTTGCAGTTATTATAACAAAACTCCTATGACTTTTGCAGTTATTCCATTTTTACAATAAAAAGCAGTATTATTTTCACATGATTAAACAGATGGCTGAATGACTATGATTTCAAGACCTATACCTCTGCATTCATTTCTTCTCTTATTGATGTCCTGTTTATAATTTATAACGCTGAAATTGGTTTTTCCAAAAACTCAAAATGGAATTTATCAATCAGTGTTTACTATCTGCTTTTACTGCTGATCAGGACTATCCTTATCAACGCAAGAAGAACCGGAGAGAAATCCAAACTGGTTATAGCAGTAACCGGGTCCCTTATGCTGGTTATGGATCTTTCACTCTCAGCTCCAATCTATGCCCTTGTTACAGGAAGCAGAACATACGAGAAAACACTTATTGAGGCCATAGTTATAGCATCTTTTACTTTTTCAAAGATTACTTTTGCCATAAGACATCTATTCAAGGCAAAAAGAACAAACGATATTCTGATTATGAGGCTGAGGGCTCTGACCCTTATGGATGCCCTGTTCTCAATTCTGGTTCTTCAGAATACCCTGATTATGTCTGTAGACGGAAAAATAGAAGGAGGCATGCTAACTCTAAGCATTGCCTCCAGCTCAATTATTTCTTTAATAATGATTCTTATTTCAATTGCCTCTTTCTTCGGAGGAAGAAAGGCAGAAAATCAGAACTGATTTACTTTTCTTCTCTGAAAACTATTCCGTTCTCGTCAGCCTTATCAATTACAGCCAGAGCGTGATAGTTAAGTTCAGGACGTCTTCTAAGAGCATCTCCGCCGCCCTGGAAGCCCTTCTCTACTACTACGCCTACACCTTCAAGTGTGCAGCCGCACTGACCTACTATATCAATGAGGGCATTTACTGCATTTCCCATTGCCATGAAGTCGTCAATAATCAGAACATGATCTTCAGGCTTGAGCCACTCTGTTGATACAATCATGGTTACTGTCTTGCGGTAAGTATATGAGTAGAGTTCACTCTTATAGAGACCGTTCTCAATATTGTCGCTCTTAGCCTTTTTGGCAAAAATAAACGGAACTCCAAACTTCTGGGCACAGATTGCAGCCACTGGAATTCCGCTTGCTTCTGCAGTAAGTACTACAGAAATCTTGCTTATATCAAAGATTTTTGCGAACTGATCGGCAATATCCTCCATAAGGGCAGTATCCACCTTATGATTAAGAAAGCCATCAACTTTAATGATATTTCCGGGAAGGACCTTTCCCTCTTTCTGAATTCTGTCCTTAAGGGCGTTTCCTGTTGAACAGCAATTGCAAGAGTCCTTACTTGGGTTCATTAATCCACCTCACTGATACGATTCTTGCAATCCATAAATTACATAAAGAAAGAAAAATAACAAGCACCAAAACGTAAATATTGTTTTAATACAAAAAGATTTTTTAAAACTTCAAAGCAGTTGTTGCACAGCGTTGCAAAACAGGGAAAAAATGGCCAAATCCAAGGTTGTAAGATTCGCCTAATTCTGCTACTTTTACAGAGCGCGGTCGTGGTGGAATTGGCAGACACGCCAGACTTAGGATCTGGTGCTTTCGCGTGGGGGTTCAAGTCCCCCCGACCGCA
>JAILPZ010000024.1 GCA_024699225.1 Sphaerochaetaceae bacterium | reverse complement strand
ATGTCGTTTATGTCGCCTGTAAGACCGAGAGAGAACTCTGTCATGGGGATAAGGAGGGCATTTCCGCCGCCTGCTGCTGAACCCTTAACGTTCATGGTAGGACCGCCTGAAGGCTGTCTGAGGCAGCCTCCTGACTTCTTGCCTATTTTTGCAAGACCCTCAATAAGGCCGAGAGAAGTTGTTGATTTTCCTTCTCCGAGCGGAGTAGGTGTGATAGCTGTAACTTCAATGAATTTGCCCCTCTTGCCTGAGTTCTCAAGGCGTTTGTTGATCTTGATAAAATCAAGCTTTGGAGTTTTTCCGTAGGGGATAATCTCATCTTCAAGCAGACCAAGCTGCTTTCTGAAGTCTTCTACTGAAGGAAGGTTTTTCTCAGCTTCCTGAGCTATCTGCCAGTCTGCATATACTGTAGGGTCCAGCATGGTATTCTCCTTTTAAAGGATTTCAAAATCAATTGTGTTTCTGTTGAGTCTGAAATACTGGTCGTTCCTGCTCATCTTTTTAATAAGAACAAGAGAAGTTATGAACATGACTGCTACAAAGGCAACAAAGTACCATGAAGCATTTTCTGCTGTAGAAGAGGCTATGAAATCATAGGCTCCGTGTAAAAGCATGGGTGCAACAATTGAAAGAACATTCATTACGTTCTTCTTTGTCTTGTCTCCTATAAAGGCGTAGCCTCTTGCCAGGCCGTAGAAGACACCCATGAATACGCCAAAACAGGCGTGGCCCGGAATAGCTGTAATGGAACGCATAAGAGCTACTGAAAGACCCCAGCGCATTACATAACTAATGTTCTCCCACAGGGCAAAACCGAGGGAAACAAATACTGCGTAGACAACACCGTCATACTGACAGTTGAATTCTCTGCTTCTCCATGTCTTACGTCTGAGGAAGATGTATTTTGAACCTTCTTCAGCACCTGCGACTATAACAAAATAGAGGATGGCGTTATAGGCTGTTTCACTTAGTCCTCCGACAGAATCAAGGACAGCACCTGCTATCCATTCAATAACCAGAGCCAGAAGAGAAGACAGAATTCCGGATACTGCTACAGAGCCGAGGAATGTCGGGCTTTCCTTTTCAAGACGGTCAGATTTGTAAACATAGACCATAAGAAAAACAGCCGGGATGATTGCAGCAAGAATCAGAATTCTGCTGTAGACAATAAACGGATATAACATGAAATAAAACATTTTAAATCTCCCGCATTAATAATAAGAAAAAAACAGTGTTTTTTAAAGGCTGTATGTAACTTTAGATACATATTAGTGTTTTTTGTATGTTTGAGGGAAATGATGAAAAAATTTACTCTTCTTCTGTTGGTGATTTTTATATTTTTACTCTCAGGCTGTTCGTCCCTGTTTGTTGAAGAGAAAGAAGAAGTTGCTGTTACGACACTTGCAAATCCTTGGAAAACATATGAAAGCCTGGATTCTGCAGCTTCTGAGCTGTCTTTCTCCGTGCATATTCCTGACTTTAGTCCGACCTGGGTTCCTGTATCCTACAGTGTTATGGATTCATCATTGCTTGAGGTTGTTTTTTCCTCTGATACTGACGGACAGTTTACATTTAGAATGAGCGCTACAGATGATGAGATTTCAGGAGACTACAATACCTATGAACTGGTAAGTAATGTCACTGTAAACGGAGCCTGGATTACTGAGTATTCACTTCAGGAAGGAACTATAAAGGCTGCCTCATGGATGTATGAAGGTCATGCCTATTATCTGCTTTTTGATAATTCACAGAGCGAGGAAAGCTTTCTCAAGATAGTCGGGGACTTTGTTGATCTGAATAAAACATATCCGTATTAAGATAAGGCCATGGTTTTTGCCATGGCCCTGTTTTTGTTTTTTATTATTTTAATTATTTCTTAGTCGGTCCTCCGGACGGCTTTGAATGCTGACTGTGACCTGAGCTTGATGAGCTGGAAACTATCTTAATTGCATCTCCTGAAGAGGCTGTTCCTTCTTCATATTCAACTCCGTTGACATAGAGCTTGTAGCCGTTAAGGTTAATTGAGTTTGCCTTGCAGGAGAGAGAAGTAATGTATGAATCTCCTGTCAGTGTCCATGTGCTGCTTTCATCAAGACTTACATAGACATCTCCTTCTTCGCCGTCCTCATTAATTGCACCTGTGAAGGAGCTTGAGCTCTTAAGATAGAGATTGAGAACTGAAACACTGTCTACAACCATGTCTCCGTTGATCTCCTGCTTTGTCGCAGTGAGGTTTACCTTGCCGCCGTTTGATCCGGAAGAACCCCAGCCCGCTGCAGCTGCACGGAGGAAAACACCTGAAGTGTCATTGTTCTTTATGGTGGCTTCTGAAAGGCTGATCTCGCAGGCTGTGTTGTTGACAAAGAAGATATCACCGTTGAGGTTAGTCAGGCTGCCTCCGTTCATGGTAAATGAGGATGTTCCAGTGTCTGCGTCGCCCGACATGCTCTGGTAGATCATGACTGCCTGGTACCAGGAGCTCTTGTTGCTGTTTTTCTTAACGTTGGAGGCTACTACTGTTGTGTCGTTAAGGGTAACTGAGTTTTTGCCTTCAACGACAATTCCCTGTGAAGCTGTTGACTCCAGGTATGCACTGTTGACAGTAATCTCGGCAGTAGAGTAGATGGCCGGTGAGCCGGTTCCCTCGGTAACGTATGTGCCGCCTGTAACAGTTACGTCTCCGCCGCCTCTGTCAGAGCGGATTGCAGCTGAAGAGTTTCCGTATGTATGGACTGTCAGGTTCTCAGCAATTGTTGTGCCGCCTCCTGTGGTCATGAGACCGCCTGAGCAGTTGCCTTCTGTAACTATAACTGAATCTGTAACTGTGACTGTTGTTCCGTCTCCGTATGAGAAGACAGCATTTGCATGAGTTCCGTCAGTCTCTATTTCTGCATCTGTGATGGTCAGTGTTGCACCGTTTGTGGCAAAGATGGCTGAGTTTGCACCGTAGAAGTCTGCCTCATCTCCGCTGGCTTCACCTGTTTTGGTTACGGTTATGTTGCTGTAAGAAGCACTCTTGCCGTCAACTTCAATGGCGTGACCGCCGTCAGAAGAATCTGAGTATGTTTCTGCTGTTTTTTGTTCTGTTGTTTTTTCTTCTGTTGTTTTTTCTTTTGTTGTTGCTGTCTCTGCTGTTGTTGAGCAGGATGTGAAAACAAGAGCAGTAATCAGAATTGCTGTAAAGATAATTGATTTGATTTTCATAACAAGCCTCCCTGTTCGCTGTTATCTGCCCTTAGTGTGAAGGTAAACTGTTTGCACTTCAATTTTCTGCAGAAATTCTTCATAAAACTCCACATAATGGTTCAGAAGGGTGAGGTTATTCTGATTGATATGGATACCCTGGCAACAGGAAATCCAGTCTTTGAGTTTGCTTCAATTTACCTTGGCTTCCGCGATTTTTCTGAACTTGATCACAAGGCAGTTGAGAAGTTCTTATCCCTTACATGGGATCAGGCAAAATACTTTAACTGCACGGGAGAGGCTCTTGAGAGCATAAAAACAAGGCCCGTTTGTCAGGCCTTGTCCGTCTTCTGAGAAGAACTCTGAAAAGAGAACCGGATAATAAGGAGAAAATTGATTTCTGCTCCAGAACTATTGCAGAAATACTTCCGTCAATCGACTCTCTCAGTCTTTAATTCTTGCCACTTTGGTTCTTATGGCAGCTTCTGCTACTGCCTTTGCAACTGCTTTTCCAACCCTCGGGTCAAAGGCTTTAGGAATAATGTAGTCTGCACTCAGCTCCTCAGGTGAAACTAGATCTGAGAGGGCCTTTGATGCAGCCATCTTCATTTCCTCATTAATCTCTGAGGCCCTTACGTCAAAAGCTCCGCGGAAAATTCCGGGGAAGGCCAGAACGTTGTTGATCTGATTCGGGTAGTCGCTTCTTCCGGTAGAAACAACCGCAGCTCCTCCGGCCTTAGCTTCTTCCGGGAAGATTTCAGGGGTTGGGTTTGCACAGGCAAAGATAATTGCGTCTCTGTTCATGCTCTGAACCATTTCTTTTGTCACAAGACCCGGAGCGGAGACTCCAATAAAGACATCTGCACCCTTAAGGGCGTCTGCAAGAGATCCCTTAATGTGGGTTTTGTTAGTTTTTTCGGCCATCTCCTTCTTTATCCAGTTCAGATTCTCCCTGCCTTCATAAATGGTTCCCTGGCGGTCGCACATGGTTATGTTTTCAAAACCTGCAGAGAGAAGAAGCTTTGTAATGGCTATGGCTGCAGCACCTGCACCGCTTGTAACAATTCTAACCTCTTCCTTTTTCTTATGTACTACCTTAAGTGCGTTTGTCAGACCTGCAAGAGTAATAACTGCCGTACCGTGCTGGTCGTCATGGAAGATGGGTATGTCACACTTTTCCTTGAGCTTTCTTTCAATTTCAAAGCACCTCGGTGCTGAAATATCCTCAAGGTTTATTCCTCCGAAAGAAAGTGAAATGTTGTACACAGTCTGAACAAACTCATCCACGTCTTTTGTGTTTACACAGATGGGAAATGCATCTACATTTCCAAAGCTTTTGAAAAGTACACACTTTCCTTCCATAACCGGCATGCCGGCCTGGGGCCCTATATCTCCAAGTCCCAGAACAGCAGTTCCGTCAGTAATTACAGCACAGAGGTTGTGCCTTCTTGTGAGTGTGTAGCTCTTATCCGGGTCTTTCTGTATCTCCAGACACGGCTGTGCAACACCCGGGGTGTATGCAAGAGAAAGATCTTCCTTTGTAGCTACAGGAACGGTTGAGATAACTTCAATCTTTCCTTTCCACTGTTCATGTTTTTTAAGAGACTCTTTTGCGTAATCCATTTCTATCCTCTTGTGCTTCAGTTTTCAAACGGGAAATGATACTGATAAAGCTTATTCTCATCCCTAAGCTGGATAAGCTCCTTCTGAATGGCTTCTCCAACAGGTACTCCCTTGTCCTTTCTGTCAAGGAAGGCCTCATGTTCCTTTTCTCCGGCTGTGTAGATTCTCTTCTGTCCCGGAGCCTTTCTGGAAGCTCTGAGGTCTCTGCAGATACCGCCTGCTGTGCTCTTGAAGGCTTCAAGACCCATGAAGAACTCAGGATTAATTACAAAGAAGAAGTGACCGAGGTGGTACATCTGAGGTTTGCCGTTCTCGTCCTTGCCGTTGAGGGCCTTCATGTAAGGGCCACCTGAAAGGGCTGCGCTGAGAATCTCAACTATTGCAGTAAAACCATAGCCCTTGTAGCCTCCGGTTTCTTCTCCGAGACCACCGAGAGGAAGAAGGGCAGCCTTTCCGTTTCTCATATCAGAAAGAATCTGTGCGGATTCAGTTACGGTTTCACCGTTGTTGTTTACAACAAGGCCCTCAGGAGTTTTCTTTCCCTGTCTGGCGTAGAATTCAATCTTTCCGTTCTGGATGGTCGATGTTGCGCAGTCAAAGTTGAAAGGAAAGTCCTCATCTGTCGGCATGGTAAATGTCATGGGGTTTGTACCCATCATGGGCTCAATTCCAAAGGTTGGGGCAACAGAAGGTCTGGCGTTTGTTCCGGAAATACCTATCATGCCTTCCTTCTCAGCCATGGTTGTCCAGTAACCGGCTATTCCGTAGTGGGTGGAGTTCTTGATAGTTCCTCCGGCCATTCCGTACTTCTTTGCCTTTTCAATGAGCATCTTCATCATTTTATATGAGGCTACCATTCCCATACCGTCATGGGCATCCATAACAACTGTTGTGGGTGTTTCTTTTATTATCTCTATCTCTGTTACCGGCTTTAATGTACCGTTCTTAATTCTGTCCAGGTAAATTGGCTTGAATCTGTTGCATCCGTGGCTTTCTATGCCCCTTCTGTCTGATTCAAGAAGGACGTCTGCGCAGATTGCAGCATCTTCCTCAGGAACTCCGTAAGCTTTAAATACATCTATCATGAAGCTGTTCATGAGCTCCCATTTTACATAAGGTCTTGTTTCCATGATTTTTCTCCTAAGCCAATTATCTACCTAAAAAGAAGAGGTGTAAACCTCAATAATCTTTGCTTGACTGTACCCGAATGAGCTTTGATAATTTTAAACAGGGGGTATCTCATGAAATACATAATGGCTCTTGATCAGGGAACTACAAGTTCCAGATGTCTTATATTTGACAAGGCAGGCCGTATCTGCGCGGTGTGCCAGAAGGAATTTCCTCAGATTTTTCCCAAACCGGGCTGGGTAGAGCATGATGCTACTGAAATATGGGATACAACACTCGAAGTCTCCCGTGCTGCCATGAAGAAGATGCGCATAAGTGCAAAACAGATAGACAGTATAGGAATTACAAACCAGAGAGAAACAACAGTTATCTGGGACAAGGATACGGGAAAGCCAATTGCAAATGCCATAGTCTGGCAGTGCAGAAGGACAAGTTCCATCATAGATCAGATTGTTAAAGACGGATACTCAGACATGATCCGTGAAAAGACAGGTCTGGTTCCTGATGCATACTTTTCAGGAACAAAGATCAAATGGCTGCTCGACCATGTTCCTGGAGCACGGGCTAAGGCTGAGCGCGGTCAGCTTCTCTTCGGTACAATCGAAACCTGGCTTATCTGGAATCTTACAGGCGGGCAGGTCCATGTTACAGACCAGACAAATGCAAGCCGTACCATGCTGTACAACATACACGACCTTTGCTGGGACAAGGATCTGTTAAAGCTCTTTAACATTCCTGAAAGTATTCTTCCCGAGGTTAAGCCTTCAAGCTTCATTTACGGAAAATCACTGCCTGAATTCTACGGTGGAGAAATAGTAATTTCCGGTGCTGCAGGTGACCAGCAGTGTGCTCTGTTCGGCCAGTGCTGCTTCAACGAAGGCGAGATGAAAAATACATACGGTACCGGGTGCTTCCTTTTGATGAACACAGGTCGTAAGCCTGTCATGTCCAGATCAGGTCTGGTTACTACAATTGCAGTCGGGTACAACGACCATGTTGAATATGCCCTGGAGGGAAGTATCTTTGTTGCCGGTGCTGCAATTCAATGGCTCAGGGATGAGCTGGCTGTGATAGAGAATGCTCCTGAAAGTGAGGACTGGGCCAGCCGTGTAGAAGATTCTGAGGGCTGCTATGTTGTTCCTGCTTTCACAGGCCTGGGAGCTCCGTACTGGAACCAGAATGCACGCGGAATTATTACAGGAATTACCCGCGGTACCAGCAGAGCTCATCTGGTTCGTGCCACTTTGGAGTCCCTGGCCTATCAGACTCATGCCATAGCAAGAGCTATGGAAACAGACTCAGGAATAAAGATTTCAAGCCTGCGTGTTGACGGAGGAGCCAGTGCAAACAACCTTCTCATGCAGTTTCAGAGTAACATTTTAAAATCTCAGGTAGTTCGTCCTTCCTGTATAGAAACCACCGGTCTGGGCGCTGCCTATCTTGCAGGTCTGGCTACAGGTTACTGGGACAGCCTTGATGATATAAAACAGAACTGGGCTGTAGATAAGATCTTTGAACCGGCTATGGATGAGGGCGAGAGAGTTCGTCTTATCAAGGGCTGGCAGAAGGCTGTAAGAGCTGCTCTTGCCTGGGCAGATGATCAGGAGTAGGTATGGGAATAATAATAGTAATAGTTGTAATTCTTCTCGTAGTCTCCTTCATGGGCAGACCTTCAAAGGAAGAGAGGAAGAAAAGAGACGAGACTCTTTATTCCAAGACAGGAAGTTTTGCAGACTTTGACCCGGGTAAGGATACGGATAAGGTCGGAGACCCTGCCTATCCCCATGCAGCCATGGATAATACCCTGAAAGAGGAATATCTGGATAATCTTTTTGATAAAAAGTGAAAATGCAACCGCCGGTTGACAGTTTTCAATGTCCTGTTGGTAGAATGCAAACAGGGCTTTTTCTATTATGCTTACTCAAAGGAGAGTTCGTATGATTATCTCAGAAAAAATTGTTGAGCTTAGAAAGAAGATGAACTGGTCTCAGGAAGATCTGGCTGAGAAGCTGGATGTCTCCAGACAGTCTGTCTCAAAATGGGAAAGTAGTCAGAGTATTCCCGATATGGATAAGATAGTAAAACTCAGTACCCTCTTTTCTGTTTCAACCGATTATCTGCTTAAGGACGACTACAGAATTGAAGAGCCTGTTTCAAGTCCTGTTTCCAATGATTCTGCACTAAGAAAAGTTTCTCTTGAGGAAGCTGTGGAGTTTATGGATATAAGAAAGAGAAGGGCACCGCTTCTCTCATTGTGCTCCTCTCTCTGTGTAGTTTCTCCCATTCCGTTAATTTTTATCTCAGGTATTGAGAATATAGCTGCTCCTGTTGTGGGTGCAGGGGTTGGAGTTATTCTTGTTCTTGTTGCCATAGCTGTAACCGGGTTTATCCGCTGTGCTTCAGATTTTAAGGAGTATGAGTTTCTTGAGAAAGAAGTAATAGAGACAGAGTACGGAGTATCCGGAGTTGTAAAAAAGAGAAGATCTGAATTTAAGGAAAAAGATACAAGGATTAAAACAATCTGTACTGTTGTATGTATTCTTTCAGTTATTCCGCTGATTGTATTATCCTGTTTATATGATGATTCTCTGATCATTGTCAGCGCTGTATGTGTTCTGCTTCTTCTCGTGTCCTTTGCTGTTCACGGTTTTGTCTACACGGGAACAATTAACGGTTCCTTTGATCAGCTTCTTGAGGAGGGAGACTACACACGTGAAAGAAAGGAAGGTTTTGAAGGAAGGAGCAAATTCTCCTCAATCTACTGGATGGTTATTACTGCTGTCTTTCTGGTTCTTCTTTTTCTGGATGTAAAGGATTTCTGGATTATCTGGCCCGTAGCCGGAGTTCTCTTTGTTCCTCTTATGCTTTTATTTACAGGACGGAAGAAGTAAGAAGGAAATCAGATAGGTTTATAACCCTTATTCCCTCATGCTTTTTTCAATTTTGAGAAATAAAAACACCGCAGATTCATTACCTGCGGTGTTTTTACTTTGTTTTGTTTGTTTATTTGTAGTCCTTTACTTCCAGAGCTTCTTAAGCCAGGCATCTGCTTTATCGGGCCAGACCTGGACTTCCTTGTTCGGCTCGGGATTTGCCTCATGGACAACTTCTTCTGTTGCCAGGGAAATCCCGTGTTCTCCTGTTTCAAAGAGAAGAACCTGGTGAGGGATTTTTTCCTTTGTCAGGGCCTTGTCAAAGAGAAGTGTGTTCTCAACAGGAACTGACTTATCCGGCTTTGTATGCCAGATGAACGTCGGAGGTACGCAGGGACGGACCATCTTTTCAAGAGAGACCATCTTCATAAGATCCTCATTGCCTTCACAGAGGTTCTCGAAAGAACCCTTGTGTGCAAACTTGCCGGCAGTGATTACCGGGTAGCAGAGAATCTGAGCATTTACCTGCGCGTTAATTCCGTACTCAGGCCAGAAGCATCCGAGACATGCTGTAAGGTGTCCGCCTGCAGAAAAGCCCATTGTGCAGATCTTATCCGGATCTGTGTTCAGGCTTTCTGCATTTATTCTGATATGCTTTACGGAGTTTGCAAGCTGGATCAGCTGTGTCGGAAAGCGTTCAAAAGGGGCGCATGTGTAGGTTAATACGGAGCAGTTGTAGCCCTTGCTGAAAAAACACATGGCTACGGGCTTTCCCTCTCTCAGGGAGACGTGCTCATAGCCGCCTCCCGGACAGATTACAATCATGGGACAGGTTTTCCCGTCGTCATGGATGAAAAGCTCAAGTTTAGCTCCGTAGATTTCTACAGTTTCTGTTCTCATGCCAGAACCTCGTCAGTCTTTTTGCCAAAGAGAGCTTTGATTCTTGCAATCCTCTTTCTTCTCTTATCCCGTGCTATCAGGCGCTCTCCAAGGTCTCTTGCGCCAACACCATAGACAAGATAGAGAATCAAGCCTGATACAATCATAATGAACACAGTGGATGCACATCTTCTTCCGGAGGCGTTTACGTTGTATCCGTAAAGACCTTCTTCAAGACACATAGCCTGTATAACCATGGCGTATGATGTTCCGTATGTTGAAGCAAAGGTTGCCGACATGTCGTACTCTGTAAACAGAGCGTTGAAGTTAAGGGCAACAACGGCAAGTACACTCGGAAGAATAATGGGCAGCTTTACCTTCAGGAAGGTCACCAGGGCCGAAGCTCCGAGATTTTTGGCCGCATCTTCCAGCTCCTCATCTATTGCATAGAACGCCGCCTTTATCATTCGAAGACTGAACGGCAGCTTTACAACCGTGTACGCCATAATAATTAAGAATCTTACATTAGGTCCGTAGTAGAGGTTGTTTCCGAACACGTACCAGACTTCTGAACTGTTGAAGTAGACTCTGTATGAGTAACAGATAAGAATGGTCGGAAGCAGCCACGGGAAGAGCAGTGAATACTCAAGGGCTATTCCTTTTTTCTTGTGCTTGAAAATATAGGTACACGCTACAACAACTATAACGGCAGCAAGTATGGCGGCAACAGCCGAGAAGATGAAACTCATCTTTATACCGCCAAGGGTGTCTGCGTTGGAGAATACACCTGAGATGGAACCGACTCTTGTCTTGTATGTTCCTCTGGCTGTCAGATATTCATAATCCTGCTGACCTATGAAGTTAACCAGAGTCCACTTGCTGAAGTCTATGGTCTTAAGTCTTATGGCACTGTAGGTCTGGAAGGAGAAGATAATAATCATTACAACCGGAGTCATGTAAATTACAAAAAGAACGTAGGCATAGATATGAGCCAGTACGTTTGCAACCGGATTGTTAATCTTCTGCTTCTGAAGCTTGGCCTTGGTCTTGGAGACTGAAAGGTAGTGCCCCTTTCTTTCGTAAGAAGAAAGGATGGTCAGAAGAACAATTGTAAATGTGGCAAGAATAATAGACAGAAGTGCAGCTCTTGCCTGAGGGAAGGACTCATCAGCTACGGAAGAGCCGGCTAAACGTACTATTTCCGGGTTGATTGAGTCGTAACCGAGCAGTGTAGGAGCACTCATGGCACACAGACCTGTAATAAAGGTCATGACTGTCAAAGAGAACATGGTAGGAATGAGGGTTGGGAAAACAACCTTCCAGAGAACCTTGAACGGGTTTGCTCCCATGTTTCTTGCAGCTTCAACTGTATTGTAGTCTATACCTCTGATTGCGTTTCTCAGGAACAGCATGTGGTTACTTGTACATGCAAATGTCATGGTAAACAGAACTGCCCTGAAACCTGAGAACCAGTTGGGGTTCATGTCAGGGAAAGAGTTAATCAGAAGGGTAGTGATAATACCGTCTGAGTCGTAGAGGAACATGTAACCTGTAACAAGAGCCACACCAGAGTAGATGAGGGTGGTCATGTAACCCATTCTCAGAATTCCTGCACCCTTTATGTCAAAGTATTCAGTTAAAAGAACAATGGAAATACCAACTACGTTGACCGTCACTACCAGGCACAGTGCAAGCTTTAAAGAGTTCCATACAAAGGTCTTCATGCTTCCACTGAGGAAGAATCTTATAACTGCCCAGGGGTCTGCTTCTCCGGAAGCCGTCTTTACTGTAAAAATACTTGTTAAAGTATTCAGACAGGGAAGAAGCATGAAGCCGAAGAAAAGATAAGCAAAGAAGAAACCGCCGAGCAGGTGAAGAAGTTTGCCACTGTCAAAGCGTTTCTCATTCAGCATCTGTAGCCCCCTTCTGCGGTACGTAACTCATAATGTTTGAAACAAGGAAGGCAATAGAAACATTGTCTCCTACGCCAAACGGAGTACTTCCGTCGTTCTTTTCTATAACCTTGACAGTCTGAGTTGCAAGGCGGATTGTGTACTTAATATACAGACCATAGTACTCCATGCTTTCAACTGTTCCGTCGAATTTCTCCATATTCTCGTCTTTGCTGTTTACATGGATTCTTTCAAGTCTGATGTAGTGGTGCTTCTTGGGATCAAGCTTTGCACCACGCTTGTTCAGCTCTTCCACAGTTGCATCCTCAAGGCGGTTTATATCTCCTATGAAGTTACAGACAAACTCAGTTGCACTGTGGTTGTAAATCTCGTTCGGATTGCCGATCTGTTCAATAAAGCCTTTGTTAAAGACTGCTATTCTGTCAGAAAGAGTCAGGGCTTCTTCCTGGTCGTGTGTGACGTAGATGGATGTAATACCAAAGTCCTTCTGCATCTTCTTAAGCTCGTTTCTCAACTGGACACGGAGCTTTGCATCCAGGTTTGAAAGAGGTTCATCAAGACAGATGATAGCCGGTTCAGTGACAAGAGCTCTGGCAATTGCAACACGCTGCTGCTGACCGCCTGAAAGCTGAGAAACTGCTTTCTGAAGCTGATCGTCAGTAAGATCTACCTTCTTTGCTATATCTCTGACCTTTTTGTCAATTTCATCTTTCTTGAGCTTTTTGATTTTAAGACCGAAAGCAATATTGTCATATACGGTCATGGTAGGGAAGAGGGCATAGCTTTGGAAAACAATACCTATGTTTCTTTTCTCTATAGGAACATGGGTAATATCTTCCCCTTTCATTATTACTGAACCTTCAGCGGGTTCTATGAAACCTGTAATGGTTCTCAGGGTAGTGGTCTTTCCACAGCCTGACGGGCCGAGAAAGGTAAAAAACTCGCCTTCCTTTACTTCAATATTAATATCATGCAGTGCTGTGAAATCACCGAATTTTACAACTATGTCTTTAAGATTAATCATCTTTTCATATTCCCCTTATATTCAAAATAGCGAGCCGGTTTCCCGGCTCGCCTAAGTGTTTCCTCAAATAAGAAACTTACTGTTTCTGGCAAAGAGTTGCCCAGTCGAGGTTGTCCCAGTCCGGATCTGCAGGAGCCTTGGAGAGGTCCTTCCAGTAGAATCCGAGGTTTGTCATGATGTTTGTCCACTCTGCGCTGTGTGCAGCAACATATGAAGCATAGTTCATGTCTGTTCCAGGAACAATGTTGAGAGCAAAGTTAGGAATCTGATAGATTTCAGGTGTTCCTTCAGGATAGACAATAGCTGAAGCTTCTGCGTTACAAGGAACTGAGTCAAACTCTTCTGCCCATGCTGCCTGAACTTCTGCACTGCCGAACCAGTCAACAAATGCCTTAACCTGTGCTGTCTGAGCATCTGTTCTTCCAGCCTTGTCAACAATACCAATGTACTCAGCAATATAGTAAGTACCGTCTTCAATATCAACGAGCTTCCAGTTGTCAGCTGTAAGAGGATTCTTTGATCCTTCAGCTGCTGCATCAAGTTTTCCGTAAAGTGAACTTGAGTAGAATGTTGAAACCTGAACATCTCCTCTGTTAAGAGGATCGAATCCATAGCTGTCTCCAGTATGTACGCCGAACTTACAGTAGTCCCAGAGCTTCTTCCAGCCTTCTACAGTGATACCACCTGCCGGTGAGGAAGGATCTGTATAAGGATAAAGCATGGAGTTGTTGATGTTACCGTTGGTTGTTCCGCCAACCTTGCCCTGTCTGTACCAGATGTAGTCACAGTCAACAATATCTGACCAGTGCTTGAAGTGAAGTTCTTCACCGTTTGTACCATATTCGTCTGTTCTGTAGAGCATAAGAATGTTCTGAATGACAAGGCCGTAAGCCTTTCCGTCAAACTTGAATGAACCTACTGTGTCTGCCCATTCAGGCACATAATCAACAAGCTTAATATTCTCATATACTCCGCCAACAAGCTGTGACCATCTTGTCTCGTTAAGACCAAAGATTACGTCTCCATCCTTGTTTTCATTTGCAGCCTGAACAGCAGCTGTGTCGCCAGAGATAACGCTGTTGTTATCAATAGAAATATTGAAACCGGCAGCCTTTGCTTCAGCAATGAGCCATGTTGTACGCTCTGTTGAGTTTGAGTTTGAATAAATACGGATTGTGTAATTTGAATCTGCTGCTACTTCAGCCGGTGCAGCCGGAGTTGCAGGAGCAGTTTCCTTGGCACCGCCGGCAAAGATCATCATTGCACAAAGAGCAATAATCAATACTGAAAGAACTTTTTTCATGTCTTTCTCTCCTTTTGTGTGAATTATTGGAGCAAAATGCTTCTCATCTGAATATTTTATCACATCATCTGAGGCTTTGTATAATTATCTTTACAAGAATTTTGCAATTGTTAAACCCACTTGTGGGAAAGCTTCCTAAATAGTAGGATTGTTCAAAACTAATTCTATATACGGGAGAAGAGTAGTGGATTTTACGCAAAAGCTTAAAGAAACCCTGATTTCTGTGGTTCCCATCGTTATTTCTGTAGTTTTGCTTAATTTCACGCTTGTCCCGCTTGATGGTCTTATGGGACCTTTTTTGACGGGATCTCTTTTTCTTGTTTCAGGTTTGTCACTGTTTCTGGGTGGTGTGGATATATCTATGGTGCCCGTAGGACAGAAACTTGGAAGCGTGATGGCCTTAAGAAAAAGCCTCCCTCTTGTTCTGTTTCTGGGGTTTTCAATCGGATTTTCCGTAACATTTGCAGAACCGGATGTGAGTGTCCTCTCTGCAAGAATCAGCTCATTAAACCCCGCTATTGACAGTAGTATATTAACATTTATGATTGCTGTGGGCCTTGCTTTGTGCATTGACCTCGGTCTGTTCAGGGCCCTTAAGGGAATTAGTTTGAGGGCTGTTCTTATTTGCGGATATCTCGTGGTTTTCCTTCTTGTCTATCTGACGGGACAGGGTGCAGCTTCTATGGCTTTTGACTCTTCCGGGGCCACAACAGGACCGCTGGCTGTGCCTTTTATTCTGGCTATGGGGCTCGGTGTGTCTTCTTCAACGAGGGGCGCCGGTGAGAGCAGTTTCGGCCTGACAGGAGTAGCTTCCATGGGGCCGGTTTTATCTGTATCCCTGATGGTTCTCCTTACCGGGGGTTCTTCTTCTGCTCCTTCTGCTGTTGCATCTGAATCTGCAGTATCTTTAGGTTCTGTCCTCCTGCATGTTTTAAAGAACACTGCAAAGGGGTTTGCACCTCTTTTGCTGGCCATACTGGTTCTTCAGTTTACGCTTTTGAAGTTTCCGAAAATCAGGTTTAAAAATATTTGCTTAGGTCTTATCTACAGCTTTGCAGGGATAGTTTTGTTCTTATCCGGAGTAGAGTATGGATTTTCTGAAGTGGGAGTTAAGATAGGGCAGACTTTAAGTGAGAATTATCCGTTTTATGTTCTTCTTGCTGTTTCGCTGATCTTCGGTGCTATTGTTGTTCTGGCTGAGCCTGCAGTGTGGGTTCTCACATCTCAGATTGAAAATGTCTCTGCAGGAAGAATCAGAAAGAAACAGGTAATGCTTTTTTTGTGCCTGGGAGTAAGTCTTGCGGTAGCTCTTGCCATGCTCAGAATACATTTTCACATTAACTATCTCTATTTTGTATTCTTTGGAGTGGCTCTGGCTCTTGTCCTGTCGTTTTTCTGTCCGCCTCTTTTTACGGGTATAGCATTTGATTCGGGCGGGGTGGCCAGCGGACCTCTTAGTACGTCGTTTTTGCTGTCTGTAGCAATAGGGGCTTCAGGCTCTGCTGAGATGAGTTTCGGTCTTGTAGGACTTATAGCAATTTCTCCGCTGATAACGCTACAGATTCTTGGTATAATATTTGACAGGAGGAAAAAGAATGCTGCTTCTTGAAGGAAGTCTTTTACTTGCTGTTTTAGGACATAATCAGGCTGACAGATTTTCCTCTGTTGCGCGGCAGTGCGGGGCTACAGGAGCTACGGCTGTTCCGGCAAAGGGAACTGCATCCAGCAAAATTCTGCGCCTGCTTGGTATGGGAGACAAGTCCAGGGACCTGGTTCTTGTACTTCTGGATGATAATGTGAACGCCGATACTATTATAAGTGAAGCTAAGGCAGATCCTGCTTTAACAGGAATCTGTGCCCTTCTTAACTCAGATGAGGAGAAAAATATGAAAGCCGGATGGAAGATGGTGACAATAATTACAAATACAGGGTATGCAGACGATATTATGCATGCAGCAAGAGAGGCCGGAGCTGAGGGCGGAACTGTTATTCATGCCCGCGGAACAGCCCCTGCAGATGCAGAACATTTCCTGGGTGTAGTAGTTGTCCCTGACAAGGAAATGGTTATGATTCTCTGTCCTGAGGAAAAGGAAGAACAGATTATCAGCGCTGTTAACTCCCTCTCCTGTCTTAAGGAAAAAGGCGTGGGAATCATGTACAGCCAGGCCGTAGAAAAATTTGAGAATCTCGGAGAATAAAAGTGATAAAGATTAAAGAAGGCAAGGAGAAAAACCTCCTGCGCCACCATCCATGGGTATTCTCAGGAGCTATGGCCGAGCCTGTACCTGAGAAGAGTGGTATAGAAAGAGTTGAAACCTCAGAGGGCCGCTTTATAGCCTGGGGCTTCTATGATCCTGAAAGCCATATTCAGCTTCGCCTGGTATCCTGGGATGAAAATGAATATCCGGACTCTGCCTGGTGGGAGAAGAAAGTACGCGAATCGGTACTAAGGCGTAAGAACTTCTTTGTCCCGTCTTCAGATACAAACACCTTCCGCCTCATCCATGGTGAAGCAGATTTTCTTCCGGGCGTTACTGCAGATGTTTACGCCCGTGTTATCCGCATAATCATCAGCAGCCGTACCGCCTTTGAAAACAGAGAGGTTTTAGTTAATACTCTTTCTGCCATGCTCAAGCCTGATATGATAATTCTCAATACTGACCAGGCTTTCTGTGGAATTGAGCACATGAAGGAAGTAACTGAGTATTACAAAGATTCTGGAAATGGAAGGTATGAGGCATTTGTACCGGGTGAGGCATTGTCCGAAATACGTATAAGGGAAAGCGGGATTTACTACTCTCTTGTTCCGGGAAGCGGCCAGAAGAGCGGCTTCTTCTGTGACCAGAGGGAAAACAGAATTCGTGCAGCCCTGTATGCCAAAGATGCTGTTGTCTTTGACGGCTGCAGCTACACAGGGTCTTTTAGTCTGCATGCACTTCGCGCAGGGGCTAAGAGGGTAGACGCCTTTGATATCTCATCAGATGCTGTGCACCGCCTCATGTCCAACGTTCATTTGAACGAGGAACTCGGGGTGCTTCCTGAGGGCTCTTCTTCACGCATTACTGCTACCAAAGACGATGTTTTCTCCGTTCTCCGCTCCATACCGCGCAACACATATGACCTTATGATTCTGGACCCTCCGAAACTGGCCAAAACTTCAAAGGGTCTTGAAGAGGCAAAGAAGGGCTACAAGGACCTTAACCGCCTGGCTATGGAAAAGATTAAAAACGGCGGAGTTCTTGTAACATGCTCCTGCTCAGGTTCTCTTTCCAGAGAGGATTTCAGAACTGTTCTGGCATGGAGCGCAAAGGACGCAGGTGTTGAAGTCCAGGTACTTGAGACCCTCGGTCAGGCCCAGGACCATCCTGTGCGTCTTTCTTTCCCTGAAAGTGAATATCTGAAGGTCTTTATCCTAAGGGTTATCAAATGAAGTACAAGGCTGTTCTCTTTGACCTGGACGGAACGCTGCTTGACACCATATCTGATATCAATGCAGCACTGAATAAAACATTAAATTCCTCAATATCCGACACTCAGTGCAAGAAGTTTGTAGGACGCGGGCTGCGAAATGCATTAAAGGATGCCCTTGTTTTTCTCAATCGTCCTGTTCCGGCTGAGGAAGCT
Organism: Sphaerochaetaceae bacterium; assembly: GCA_024699225.1. Taxonomy (GTDB): domain Bacteria; phylum Spirochaetota; class Spirochaetia; order Sphaerochaetales; family Sphaerochaetaceae; genus UBA1265. The sequence continues at coordinate 29,564 of JAILPZ010000024.1, read as the reverse complement.
GAATTTGAAAAACTTTACAGTGTTTTTGAAGCTAACTACGCATCTTCTCCTGTTGTTTACACCAAACCCTATGAGGGGATAGTTGAAATCCTGAGTGTTTTAAAAGATAAGGGCTTTAAGATGGGAGTTTTCTCAGCCAAGGAGCAGCCGCTGGCTGACTATGTTATCTCCAGGTGTCTGCCTGATGTGTTTTCCTTTGTAGTCGGCATGCACGGAAAATATGCAGGAAAGCCTTCTGTTGAGGCTCCTTCTGCTTTTATGTCTCTGTGTGGCTGCGGTGTTTCTGATTTAGTTTATGTCGGAGACGGGGAGACAGACTGGAAGACGGGGTGCAACACAGGCTGTAAGACTGTAATGGTTACATGGGGCTTCAGAAGCGCCGAGCAGCTTTCTTCCTCCGGAGTTCCTTCTTCTGTTATGGTCTCTGACAGTAAAGAGCTTTTGTCAGAGCTGCTATCTGACTGACATCAAGATTCTCAGCTCTTTCATTTTCTTTGATATCTGCTGCTTTCAGGGCTTCTTCTATCTGTTTTGTTTCTGCAGCGTTTTTAAGGTTGTTTTTAACTGTCTTTCTTCTCTGGGAGAAGAGTAGTCTTGTAGTTTTTATGAAGGCCTTTGAGATTTCCTCATCAACCTGAGAAGTTTCCCTCTTTACCATTCTTACTACTGAGCTTCCAACATTGGGAACAGGCCAGAAACACCTGTTGCTCAGTTTAAGAACTTCCTTATTCTCATAGTCAATTGAAGTGAGGACAGAAAAGCCCGAGTAGTCCTCATCTCCCTTTTTTGCACAGATTCTTTTTACTACCTCTGTCTGCAAGGTGTAGACCATAAGAGGAGGCAGGCATCTGTTTTCAATGAGGTCTGCTATAAAGACTGATCCTACGTTGTAGGGAAGGTTTGCACAGATAACATCAGGGGTGCCTTCTTCTTCGTAAACTCTGTGCCAGTTCTTAAGTGCATCTCCTTCAACGAGGGTGAAGGTACTGCAGTTTGCGAAGGCTTTTTCCTTAAGGATTTTGCAGAAACCTCTGTCTATTTCAAAGGCGGTAACCCGGGCACCGCTTTTAAGCATCTTTGAGGTAAGAGCCCCAAGCCCGGGTCCGACTTCCCAGACATTCAGGCCTTCCCTGCACTGAGCAAAATCCCTGATTTTATCCAGTGCAGAGTCGGATATAAGAAAGTTCTGGCCAAACTTCTTGGTCATGTAAAGACCGTTTTCCTTAAGAAGTTCGGTTATGCCGCTTATTGAGGTATAGTCAAAATCCCAGATTCCGGCTGTTTCAGCCAACGATTGTTCCTTTGACAGCTCCTGCACATCCGGCTGCGTTGGATTCATCTGTATCAATATGCATGGCAAGAGCATATGAGTTGGAAACACGGATTACTGTATCTCCGAAAACTGTCTTTCTGCCGGTTCCGCAGTCAACAAGAACATCTACAATCTGACCGTTTGAAACGCCAAATTCCTTAGCGTCTGCTTCTGTCATGTGAATATGTCTCTTTGCAACAATAACGCCTTCTGAAAGTTCAACTTCTCCGGCAGGTCCAACAAGCTTGCATGCAGCAGATCCTGCTGTGTCTCCTGATTCTCTTACCGGTGCAACAAGACCGATTGATCTTGCATCTGTAGCTGAAAGCTCAACCTGGTTGGCCTTTCTGCATGGGCCGAGGATAGAAACATTTGCAAGTTCTCTCTTGGGTCCTACAACTGTGACTCTCTCGTTTGAAGCAAACTGCCCGGGCTGTGAAAGCTCTTTCTTTACTGTGAGCTGGTAGCCTTTTCCGAAAAGCTTCTCAAGAGTTTCCTGAGTTACGTGAACATGTCTTGCACTTGTTTCAACCATGAATTCTTTTGCCATATCAAAACACTCCTAATAAAAATTGGTTCTAAATTAGATGCAGCTGCTTTCAGCCACACGCCAAATTATATGACTTAAAGAGCTTTTTCTCAACTTAATAACAAAGCTTTTCCACTTTGAGGCGTCTTATTTAGTATGAATATCCTGCTTATTCTGCTGAGCATTCTCTCCGTTCTGCCTCTTCTGCCTTTTTCTGTGTCAGTATTATGGCCGCTTGTTCCTGCCCTGATTCTGTTTTCAGTCCTCTTTTATGCTTTTGAAAGAAAAAAAGATTACGCCTTCTCCATAACACTTGTGATACTCCTTTCAGCCCTCGTTCTTCACAGAATTCTCTGCATCTGCGTCTGTTCCTCATACTGCGGGCCCTGTGACAGGGACACGGTTGTCTTTATTGAGGGCTTTTGCGTCTATGATTCTTCCTATTCCTCATCCGGGGCTCTTGTTATGAATGTGCTTTTAAAGAAGGTCGGAAACTGTTTTTGCAACACGTTCTCAGATTTTGACGGAATTTCCCTGGTCAAGGCAATTTCAGATGAGAAGGCCATGGTATGCGCAGCCTCCTATGTGCGTCTTACAGGGCATTTTTCAGAAGACCTCTTTATCTGCGACTCAATTGAGGTTTTGCACAAGGGCCTCTTAAGCCACATAAGAGAATCCTTGATCCTTATCTTTGAAAAAAGGCTGTCGCTGAACTCCCTCGGCATGCTCCTTCTTCTCGGCCGCGCTGAAGATCTGCCTCAGAGCATAACTGCCGGAGCTGCAGAGAGCGGCTGCCTGCACGTCCTGGCCCTAAGCGGCATGCACCTGAACTTTTTAGCCAAAGGGGTAGAGAAAATCCTTGGGAAAAACAAAATTTCCAGAGCAGTCGGATCTGCCTTTGTCTGCGCCTTTGTCTTTATTGCGGGCCCGAGACCGTCCCTTGTACGCGCAGCAATCATGTACTTCTTTTCCTTCCTGGGCCTTAAAGCCTCTGTATGTGCTGCTTTTCTCCTGCAGCTTGTCTTTACACCATACGTCTTTCTCAGCCGGGGCAATGCCTTCGGCTACCTCTCACTTACAGCCCTCATTGTCTTTTCTGAATACTTTCACTGGTATTTCAAGGGTGCTCTTGGAAAGCGCCTCGGGATGCTTTTAGCCTCATCTTCAAGTGTTCTGCTGCTAAACGGGCCTCTGCAGATAATACTGGGCGGACTCTGGTATCCTCAGGCCATATTTTCAGGCCCCGTATCCTCTTTAATTGTTCTTCTTGCCATGGCCCTTAATTTTGTGATTTTAATCTTCGGGCCTCTTGATATTCTTCTTAATTTAAATGCTCTTCTTTCAACTTCCCTTCAAAGCCTTTTCTCTTTTTCTTCTTCCCTGGGGCCTGCAACTTTTGCAGCTTATGTTATTTTTCTGATTGTCCTGCTGTTATTTCCAGTGCTCTGTCATATTTATGAACGATTGTAAAGAAAGCAGAAAGCCGATAGAATCCAACCCATGAACGTGTATGTGTACACCCTGGGATGCAGGGTAAATCAGTGTGAATCAGAAGCAGTAGCTCAGGCCTTTTCAGAGAAGGGCCATAATGTAGTTAAAGACTATATTAAAGCAGATCTGATTCTTGTAAACACATGCACCGTCACAGCCAAGGCAGAGCAGAAAGCCAGAAGGATGATACGTCTTTTTTCATCTGCTGCAGTTACCATTGTAAGCGGCTGTTACGCCATAGCAGGCTCTTCTGTTCTTGAGAAACTCGGAACTCGCGTTGTAGTTCTTCCTCTTTCAAGAAAGGCTGAGCTTTTAAGGCTCCCTGACTCTCTTGAGGGGGTTCCTTCAGAAGACCTTCTTTATGCTGTCAGAGATTTCTGTTCTGAGAAAAAGAGTTTTTCAACCTCAGTCTTTGATTTCAAGGCAGCTGATTTTGCCTTCCACAGCAGGAGCTTTCTTAAAATACAGGACGGCTGTGACAACAACTGCGGTTACTGCCGCGTTCATGTAGCCCGCGGTCCGTCTCATTCCCTGGATGCTTCAGAAGTAGTAAGAAGAGCTTTGGAGATAGAAAAACACGGATACCACGAGATAGTGTTAACCGGCGTGAATCTTACCATGTACGATCATGAGGGCAAGGGCCTTGGAGGTCTTCTGGAAAAGCTACTTCCTCAGCTGAGTGTTGATACAAGAATAAGGCTTTCTTCAATGGAGCCGGACCATGTAGACGACCGTCTTCTGGATCAGATGGGTAACTTCAGAATGCAAAGTCACTTCCATATTCCGGTACAGAGCGCCTCAGATAAGGTTCTTAAGAGAGTCGGACGAACATATGAAAGTTCATACCTTGATTATATAGTCAAGCGCCTGAGGGAGGTTAAGGACGACCCGTTCTTAGGCTGTGATATTATTACCGGCCTTCCTGCAGAAGGGGATGAGGAGTTTGAAGAAACCAGGGCCTTTTTAGAGCGCAACGCTTTCAGTGCTGTTCACGTCTTCCCGTTCAGCCCGCGCCCTGACACCCCTCTTTTCAATGCCCGTGACAAGGCTCCCGAATCTGTTCGTGATGCTCGTGCAGCCATTCTCAGAACTCTTTCCGAAAATTCAAAAAAGGCATATGCAGAGCGCCAGGTTGGGCGCAGCCTTGAGGCTATAATTGAGGAAAAGACCCGGGGCAAATGGTATGCAACTACCGGAAACTACCTCAGGGTGGAAGTCTCAGGTGTGGATGATTCTTACAGATGCGGAGACCTGATTAAGGTGAAAATGACAGGTGCTGATAAGGCAGAACTGGAGAAATAAATGGCAGATTTTAACATTAACATAAACTATTTTGACGAAGTTGATTCAACAAACAAGGTTCTTAAGGAAATGTGCGACAAAGGTGCTCCTGACGGAACTGTTGTTGTAGCCTGGTCTCAGAGCGAGGGCCGCGGCAGACTTGGCCGCTCATTCTCTTCTCCAAGGGGAGGAATCTATTTTTCCATGCTTTTGCCTTCAGATGAGAGCATGACAGTTACAGCCAAGGCTGCAGTTGCAGTAAGACGTGCTGTTGAGTACTGCACCGACAGAGAGTGCCAGATTAAGTGGGTAAACGACCTTTACTATAAAGGGAAAAAGGTTTGCGGAATTCTCGCTGAATCCTACAAAGGTCATGTGGTTATGGGAATAGGAATAAATTTCTGCACTGCTCAGAAGGATTTTCCTGCAGAGCTTCAGAATACTGCCATAAGTTTGTATCCGGCTGCGGACAAGACGGACAGTGACCCCATTGATGTTGTAAATGAGGTTGTCAAAAACCTTGTTTCCCTCTGCTCGGAAGAGGATTCTTCATGGCTTTCAGAGTATCAGAAGTACAGCATTCTTACAGGTAAGAAAGTTAACGTTATTCAGGCCGGAAAAGTTACGGCAAGCGGCACAGTGAGCAAAATTGACAATAACTGCGCTCTTCATATAATTGAGAAAGACGGTCAGGAGCTTGTCCTGACTACGGGTGAAGTAAGCATCAGAGAGGTTTGACATGATAGATAAACAGCAGTGGAAAGATCTGGTACAGTCCAGACTTGAATTAATGTTTAAAAATGCAGGTAAGGAAGGAACTCTTGCTCAGGTAGTAGTCCAGGTTCCGCCCAAAAGAGAAATGGGAGACCTTGCATTCCCTCTGTTTGTCTTTGCCAAGTCTTTTGGAACTTCTCCCGTTGAACTTGCAAAAACCCTTACCGAGGATATAAACAGCCTTTCTGATAAGCCCGAGGGTCAGGCTTTTGCAGCAGGACCATATATGAATGTTCGCATAGACATGGCATCTCTTATAGAAAAGCTCTGTTCTCAGGTTGAAAAGGAAGGCTCTGCCTTTGGCTCTTCAAAGCTTCTTGACGGAAAGAAGGTTATGGTTGAGTTCAGCTGCCCCAATACAAACAAGCCCCTGCATCTCGGACACGTAAGAAATGACTGTCTGGGCAACGGTGTCAGCTCTATCCTAAAGGCAGCCGGTGCTACCGTTATGAAGGTAAATCTTATTAACAACCGCGGTGTTCATATCTGCAAGTCCATGCTTGCCTACAAAAAGTTCGGAAACGGTGAAACACCTGAGAGCACAGGTATTAAGGGAGACCATTTTGTAGGTTCCTGGTATGTGCGCTTTAATGCTTGGGCCAAGGAAGACCCGAGTGCTGAAGACCAGGCTCAGGAAATGCTTGTTAAATGGGAGCAGGGAGATGAGGAGACACTGGCTCTGTGGAAACTCATGAACAGGTGGACCATTGACGGTATTTCTGAGACTTACAGGAACACAGGTATTTCATTTGACAAGTACTACTACGAAAGTGATACATACAAGCTTGGAAAGGACAAGGTTCTTGAAGGTCTTGAGAGGGGAATATTCCAGAAGCAGGAAGACGGAGCCATCTATATAGATAACTCTGATATTGGTCTTGATAAGAAGATTCTTCTCAGAAAGGACGGAACTTCAATTTATATTACACAGGATATCGGAACAGCCATAAACCGTCATGAGGACTGGCCGTTTGATTCTCTTGTATACGTAGTAGCCAGCGAGCAGCAGTACCACTTCAAGGTTCTCTTCCATGTTCTTGATAAGCTCGGCATGCCGTGGGCTAAGGACCTGCACCACTTAAGCTACGGAATGGTCTTCCTCCCGGAAGGCAAGATGAAAAGCCGTGAGGGAACTGTTGTAGATGCAGATGATCTTCTGCTTCAGCTTACTTCCATGGCACGCGAGGAGATTTCCGAAAAGGGCAGGGACGGAGAGCTTGAGAATCCGGATCAGACTGCCCATGATATAGCCCTCGGAGCCTTAAACTACTACATGCTACAGTTCGACCCGCTTAAGGATGTAACTTTCAATCCAAAAGAAAGTCTTTCATTTAACGGAAACACAGGGCCGTACATTCAGTATATGGGCGCACGTATTTCTTCAATACTGAGAAACTATGAGGCTTCTTCTGCCTCTTACAGCGGTGTTGCCTTTGATCCGGCTCTTCTTTCAAATGATGATGAGCGTGAGATGTTCAAACTCTGCGGTTCTCTGCCGGACCTTGTTGCAAAGGCAGCTTCAACATACGACCCGTCTGTTCTCTGCTCATTTGTCTACGATTTGTGTAAGGTCTTCAGCCACTGGTACCATGACAATCAGGTTCTGGACCCTGAGAACAAGGCTCTTTCAGTTGCAAGAATCCAGCTTTGCAAGGTTGTTCTGACTTCCCTTAAGAACGCTATGGCCTTAATAGGCATACCGTTTCTTGAGAAAATGTAATTTTCAGAGAAGACTGAGAATATTATCCGTCAGATCCTCCTCGTCCGTAAAACCGCTGATCATGTCTCTTACGGCGGGGCAGAGGATCTGTGCAAGCGCGTCCGTGTTGTCTGTCTGTGTCCATGAGCGCTGGACACAGTAGTCCAAAGCTACAAGAAGACGGCTTGTAATAATCTTGTCTATATCTTTTGAAATACTCAGAGCCGCGGAGTCTGTACTTCTCATCTGCTCTGCATACGAGAGAAGGGCACTTACAGGAAACTCTGAAAAGACATCTATGAAGCTGTTAATCAGATTAACAAACAGACTCTCCCTGTCTTTTGCCTTAAAGTCTATGTTAAGCTGAGCCTCCCCCAGGGCCTTTCTGCAGCTCTCAATGGCAGTTGTTTCTATCTCTTTCTTGTCTTTAAAGTGGCTGAAAAGAGAAGCTTTTCTTATGCCCACAGACTCTGCAATCTGAGACAGGGAAATGTTCATAAAACCGGTGCTCTGGCCGAGATTTAAATAGGCGTCCAGTATTTTCTGCTTTGTATCCATGTCCTTATCTTATTATTTGATACTTTGTAAGTCAATTATACTACCTAACGATAGGTAGTTAAAAAGTGTTATTTTCTTTAAATTAATGGCGTAAATGCTTGAAGTTTGACATTATTTTTTCTATAAAAGACAGGTAAATTTCAATTAAGGATGTGTTAAATGTACGCACTCGTAGAAATTCTCGGAAAGCAGTACAAGGCTGAAGTTGGAAAAGAAGTTCAGGTTGACCTGGTAAAGGCTGAAGTTGGCCAGCAGGTTACTTATGAATCAGTTCTTGCTGTAGTAGACGAGAAGAAAGCTAAGTTTGGTGCCCCTTATGTTAAGGGCGCAAGTGTTGTAGCAACCCTCCAGTCCAACTTTAAGGATGAAAAGGTGCGTGTCTACAAATTCCGTAGAAGAAAGGGATACCGCAGGACTCAGGGTCACAGACAGCAGTATTCAGTTCTCAAGATCGACAGCATTAACGCTTAAGGAGGCAATCAATGGCTCATCATAAAGGTGGCGGTTCATCAAAGAACGGAAGAGACTCTAATGCGCAGCGTTTAGGCGTAAAGCGTTACGGCGGACAGGTTGTAAAGGCCGGTGAGATTATCATGCGCCAGCATGGTACAAAGATTCACCCGGGTGAGAATGTCGGACTCGGTTCAGACTACACACTCTTTGCCAAGGCAGCCGGAAAGGTTAATTTCTACACAAGAAACAACCGCAACTACGTTTCTATCGTAGCAGCTGAGTAAGCAAAACCATAATCTATGTTCGGTTTTTCAGATGAAACCTATATTGACATTGCCTCCGGAAACGGGGGCAATGGCTGTATTTCCTTCAGAAGAGAAAAATTTGTAGCAAAGGGAGGCCCCGACGGCGGAGACGGCGGAAAGGGTGGAGATCTTGTTTTTGTTGTAAAAGACAACCTCAGAACCCTTGCTCATCTGAAGATAATCAGAACTTTCCGCGCAGAAAACGGAAAGAACGGCAGCGGTGCACGCTGCTATGGAAGAAACGGTGAGGACATGGAAATACCTGTTCCTCCCGGAACTGTACTCAAGGACGCAGACACCGGAGAGATTATAAAGGATCTTACCGGGGTTGACCGCTTTGTCTTTTTAAAGGGCGGAAGAGGCGGCCTTGGAAACTATCATTTTAAGACTTCAACAAGACAGACTCCAAGATTTGCACAGCCGGGTGAACCGGGTGTTTCCATGCGTGTCGGTCTTGAACTGCTTGTTATAGCAGATATAGGCCTGGTCGGTTTTCCGAATGCAGGCAAGAGCTCTCTGATAAACAGCCTTACAAATGCCGGAAGCAAGGTAGGCGCCTATCCCTTTACAACACAGATTCCACAGCTTGGAATGCTCAAGTACAGGGACCGTGATATAGTGATAGCCGATATTCCCGGAATAATTGAAGGTGCAAGTCAGGGAGCCGGAATGGGCTTTAAGTTCTTAAAGCACATTTCAAGAACAGGATGCCTTGCCTATCTAATTGACTGCTCAGAGGATGGTTTTCTTGACAGATATGACCAGCTTAGGGCAGAACTTGGAAACTATTCTCCCGCTCTTCTTGAGAAGGAAGAGATTATAATAGGAACAAAGATGGACGAGGAAGGCGCCCAGGAGAATTTCAGGGAACTTGAAAAGAAATTTCCGGATAAGAAGTGCTTTGGCATAACTGTTCTGGATGACAGTACTGTCGAACCTGTAAAGCAGGCCTTCTTTGAGGCTGTGCTCAGAACAGGCGGACACGAGGAAGATATTTCAGAGTTTACAGTAAAACCTGATATGAACGCCTACTATCCTGAGGAACCCTACAGCAAGGAGAGTGAAGATGAATAAGACAGCCATGCTTGGCGGAAGCTTTGACCCCATACACCTCGGGCATCTGTTTCTGCTGCATTGTGCAGTCTCACTCTCTGACTATAAAAAGTTCATAATAGTCCCGGCAAAACAGAGTAACTTCAAAAGAACTGCAGGACCTGCAGCTTCAGATGCGGACCGCCTTGAAATGATAAGGCTGGCCCTGGAGGATTATAAGGATCTTTATCCCGAGGATTCTGAAGCTGAGATAGTTGTTTCAGATATGGAGATAAAGCGCGGCGGAATATCCTACACCTATGATACTGTCATGGAGATAAGGGCTAAGGAAGGACTTGAAGGAAGGCTGGGTCTTGTTATGGGAGACGACCACGTTACAAAACTGGATCAGTGGTACAGATACAGCGACTTAAAGGATTTGGTTGAGTTTCTCATCTGCAGAAGAAATCCGGACGGAGCACTGTGGAGTACACTTCCTTCAGATGCAAAGGTTTTTCGTCTTGAACCTGCGTCCGTTTCACCTGAAAGCGCTACGGATATAAGGGAAAATCTCAGGGAAAATGAAGCTTTCCTGTCACGGAGGGTTCTTGAATATGTCAGAAAACATAATCTCTACAGTTGATGATTTTAAGGCATATCTCAGGGATAACCTTTCTGAGAAGCGCTATTTACATTCTCTTGGTGTGGCAGAGACCACTGAAAAAGTACTGCTTCACTATAACTGCAACAATTATGTAAAAACATGGAACGGTTTCAGCGCAGGAGAATTCTGTGGCCTTTGCCACGACATTGCCCGTGAAAAGGGCGATAAGGGTCTTCTTGAGTATTGCGATAGCAGGGGCCTTGAGATTTCTCAGGTCGAGAGGCTTTCTCCCGTTCTGGTGCATGGCCTTGTCTCTGCTCATATGGCACGCTCTCTGTGCGGAGACTATCCTGCTTCCTGGTACAGGGCTGTGTGCGAGCATACAACGGGCGCTGCAGGGATGGATCAGTTGTCGCTGGCCCTGTTTATAGCTGATTTTATTGAGCCCGGGCGCAGATTTCTGACGGATGAGGACAGAAAGAGGTACCTCTCAGAGGATAGTATTGCACGGTGCGCATATGCTATTCTGTGTGATATGATGGAGCACTGGAAGAGAAAGGGCTATCATGATGCATCAGAGAATTCTGTGGCCCTTAAAGAGGACCTTGAAAACAGAATCAGGAGCGGTGAGTGAAAAGAAAAGTTTTAAACAAAATCTGTGTCTCATTTGCAGTTGCTTTTCTTCTCATTTTGACTCTTGTTTCCTGCGGGGGAAAGAAGGACGTGGTCTACTACGGCTACTTCGGAGATTCTGCACTTATGGTAATCTACAGCCAGGAAAAGAATACCCTTTATGAGATCAACGTCCCCATGGTTCTTATAACTTCCTATGCAGAGAGCACCGGGGAGACAAATATTCCTGCTGCCATGAGGAGCCTCTCAGGCCTTAATCCAGATGGTTTTATGCTGGGAACACCCCAGGTTCTTACCGCACTGCGTGAGATTCTGGATGCTTTGGACAGCAGTAGTGCCGGCGGGACACATACACCTCAGCAGAGAATAGAGACCTTTGTTGAGAAATCATATCTGTTGAAAAACGAGGCGTTACTTAATAATATAAACACACTTTGCAACACGGACTTCAGTGCCCTTTCTTCGGTTGTACAGGGCCAGCCTGATGTTGCATATTTTGATGCACAGTCGTTCCTGAATCCTGATGATCTGGATTTTTCCCGCAAGTATTTCAGGTCCTGGCTGCTGCAGGTTATAAGCTGATACGGAGTTCTTAATGAGAAAAGAAATAAGTGAAAAAGCAGAAGCCATAAAGACCTTCCTTGAAGATCATAAGGGCATAGAAACAAAGGTAATAGACGTAAGCGGAGACTGCTCATGGACTGACTGTTTTGTAATAACAACAGTCTCAAGTCTCGGTCACCTCAGAGGTCTTTCCCGTGAAATATGGGAGGTTCTGGACAGCCTGGGCCTCAGCGTAAACAACCGCCACAAGGCTGTTGGAGATGACGGCTGGGAGCTTATAGACTGCGGTGATATAGTAATTCACCTTATGAGCCAGGAGATGAGGGATTTCTATTCTCTTGAAAAGCTCTGGCAGAAACTGGGAAACTGATTTTATCTTCGGGCCCTGAGGATTTCTCCGCTGAGGCTTCCCGTAAGTTTTCCTTCATCTACGGCTAAAACGCCGTTTACCATCACATAGTCAAGTCCTGATATTTCTGCAAACGGATTTTCAGGACTTGAATTGTCTTTAAGGGTCTCTGGGTTAAAGACAACAAGATCTGCCTTATAACCTTCCTTAACAAGACCGCGATCCTTAAGTCCAAGACGCCTTGCAGTCTCTCCCGTCATTTTTCTTATGGCTTCCTCGAGCGGGAAAAGCTTTTTATCAAGGCAGTACCTTGTAAGATAGTGCACCGTTGCATTTCCGCTTCTCGGATGTTCTCCGCGCCCGTCAGAGCTGATGAAAAGGGCATCTGTTCCAAAACACATAAGAGGATCTGTCATGATCTTCTCAAGAGCCTTTTCGTCCTGTGTAACATCTGTCATGAGTGCTGCACCTTTTTCTCTTGAGAGTATGGCAAAGAGGGCACTGTACTCATCTGTGTGAAGTTTTTCAGCACATTCTCTGAGAGTAAGAGAACAGAATTCAGGAGATGAATCCAGTACTGTTGCCCTTATGTTTTCAAAACCGCAGAGTTCAGTAACACTGTCCCAGTTATCCGGGTTCTGCATTTCTTTAGCTATTACATCTCTTTTTTCGCTGTTCTCCGAAGCTTCCTTAAGAAGCCGGGAAAGCTCGTCCTTTGGCAGGCGCAGATACTGAGGAGGGAGAAGGCTGAATAAGCTTGTACTTCCGTATATGTAGGGATACTGGTCAAAGAGGGTGTCAAAACCTTCTTCACGGGACCTGTGGATTTTCTGAAGAACCTCATCCACATACTTCTGATTGTTTTTGCCTATAGCCTTAAGGTGGGAAATTTCAAGACGTACACCTGTTTCCCTCTGGTACTGAAGAACTTCTTCAACCGACTCAGAAATCCCGTTTCCCTCACATCTGTGGTGAACTGCAAATATTGCGTTGAACTTTTTAACAATCTTAAGAAGCTCTGTTATCTCATAGTGGTCTGCAAAAAGACAGGGAGCATAGTAAAGTCCGGAGGACATGCCTATACAACCTTGGTCAAGACTCTTTTCAAGGTATGAGCACATAAGGAAAACTTCCCTCTTATCCGCCTTTCTGTTGGGATTTCCTTCTATGGCCCTTATTCTAAGCATGGCGTGGTTCTGGAGCATGAGCATGTTCATACCGCCGTGAACTTCTTTGAAGTAGGTCTCTGCGTCTGTCCAGTCCCAGTTCCTGTAGTGCCCAAGTATGTCCTGAAAGAGAGGTCCTTCTGTTTTTCGTCTGGGAAAAACTCCTACACCGCAGTTTCCGCTTACATCTGTTGTTATGCCCTGTCTTACCTTCATGGGCATGGAAGGTCTTCTGAGAATCTCAAGGTCGCTGTGTGCGTGCATGTCTATAAAGCCCGGGCAGAGTACAGCGCCTTTGAGATCTATGGTCTTTTCTGGTTCGTCTGTTTCGGGAAGGCTGTCACTTTCTCTGAATATCCTCTCAATTGTGTTTCCATTTACCAGAACATGGGCAGCGTATGGTTTTTCACCACTGCCGTCTATGAGATTTGCATTCTTGAAAAGTATCATGTTTTTTATTCTCCAAGCGCCTCAAGAATAAGCCTGACAAGGGCCTGGGAATTTCCTCTGATTCTTGTGGAAGAGAGGGCTGCATTTAACTCAGGAACCATGTCAGGAGTAAAAACAGCAGGCGGGAGTTTTGCCTTTAAAAGCTCGTTTTCCATAAATATGAAGGCAAGACGCTCGTTTGCTGAGACAAACGGCTTTATTCTCATAAGTTCTGAAAACAGGAAGGCTGCACGGGCTACGGGGTGAAGAACACTCCACGGACCGGAGTACTGCTGAAGCATGCCCTCTGTCTCCTGTCTCTGATCTCCGGAAAGGGCGTAACGACCTCCGTTTTTCTCGTCTGTGTTCAGAAGAAGGCGGGCATTGATCTCCTTAAGGGATGAGTCTGATACGTCATATGTCATGTTGCCCAGAACGCTCTTCATGTTAAGAACATTGATCTGTGTGGAGAGGGGGAGGTCCTGGGTTTCCAGGCGAATTATTCCCCTTACAAGTGAGGTGCTGAGGTTTTCGGACTCAAGGGCAAAGGCTGTTCTGATAAGGCTTATTTCTTCTTCCTCGTTAATCAGGGCACCTGAGCGGTTTCTCTTAAGTGAGTCCGCCTTCTTGAAGTCCTGGCTTCCTGTTCTGAGGCTTCTGTTTCTTATGTAGCGCAACGTTCTTCCGTCTGCGGGTCTCTGGGTTTCTGCAGGTATGCTCCAAACCCATTTTCCAATTCTGGTTACCCCTTCAATTCTTCCGCTTTCGCAGAGTGCACGTACACGTCTTTCGCTTATTCCCCAGAGTTCGGATGCTTCCTTTACGCTAATATAGTCCACTTGTCATACCTCCCGCATTTTATGAGTCTATTCCGACATTGGTATAAAAACAAGTGTTCAGAGAACGAATTTCTCTATTGCTTCGGCAACTCCGCAATTATTGTTGTCATTTTTTGTGACGTAGGTTGCAAGATCCTTAACACCCTGAGGGGAATTTGCCATAGCAACCGATATTCCTGCCTCAGAGAACATCTGAGTGTCGTTAAAATAATCTCCGCAGACCATGACTTCTTCCTTTTTCAGATTGTAGTATCTTCTAAGCGACTTAACTGCCTGACCCTTGTCTGCCTGTGGCGGTACAACTTCAAGAAACTGGGGCCAGGAAAAGAAGGCCTTAACCGTATCCGGAGCGGAAGCGGACAGGAGTTTGTAAAAGTATTCCACCTTGGGAATTTCTATATCAAGGGCAAGAAATTTGTTTGGAAGGAATGAAGAAAGAAGGTCTTCAAGACTGTCTGTCAGTTCTCCCTTAACACCTGTTGCTCCATACTCGGATTTAATCCACCTGGGGTCGGTGTCCCTGTCTGTAAACCATCTGTTATGGTGGTAGAAGAGAAGACTTATTCCGCTTTCCCTTCTGGCCTCAAATATCTTAAGGCAGGTTTCTCTGTCCAGATTATATTCTTCTATTATGTTGAGGTTCTGGTCTTCCAGTATGCAGCCTCCAAGGGATGAAACGGGGCCTTTTATGCCCAGAAGCTTCTGATAGTGCTGGATGGACGGGGATATTCTTCCGCTTAAAACGGCAAAGGCTACACCCCTGTACGAGGCTTCCTTTATAGCCTTGAGATTTCCCTGGGGAATACTTTTATCATCTGATACAAGAGTCCCGTCCACATCTACACAAACCAGTTTTATTGAGCTCATAAAAGTAAGGATAAGGGTAAGAGAATGGGGTGTCAAAGGGGTTTTCTGCCACCTGCCATACTTTTTTTATATGAAGTTTTGTGTTTTTTTTGTATATTATTGTTGGAGAGTCAGTCTGCATAAGGTAAAAGGAAAGTGTTATGAAGCTGATTTATATTGTTGAAGACCACCAGGTTATAAGAGAAGGCGTAAGGCGTTATCTGGAAATGTCCGGGTACAGTGCTTTGGGCTTTGGAACTCTGTCTACTGCAGAACAGGCTATATCCGTAAGGAAGCCTGATCTTATCATTCAGGATGTTATGCTTCCGGATGGTGATGGATTTGAGTTTATTGAAAAGCTCAGAAAGAACATGGATGTAGCTGTTATCTTTATGACAGCCAAGATTGCAGAAGATGACAGGATTCACGGTCTTGAACTTGGTGCGGATGATTATATCTGTAAGCCTTTTTCTCCGAAAGAACTTGTTCTCAGAGTTCAGGCACTGTTCAGAAGAATGGATGCTGCAGGAGCAAAGAGTGCCACATCTTCAACTGTTATACTCAGGGCAGGAGATGGCGTGATGGAGTTTAACGAAGGCACGCATCTTCTTAAGGTTAACGGTGAGGATGTTGGATTGACTGCAGCAGAATGGAGAATTCTTGTTTATTTTCTCAACAACATCTCAAAGATTCTTTCAAGGTCAGACATTCTCAGGGAATGTTTTGATTATGAAAGTGAGTCTTACGACAGAATAGCAGATACCCATATAAAGAATCTGCGTGCAAAGCTTGGTCCTTTTCCATGGATTGAAACAGTCCGCGGTTACGGGTACAGATTCATAGGCTATATTACCACGGACTAATAATGAAACGTTATTTTTGGAGAAACTTCATCCTAATCTTCTCTGTGGCTGTAATAACCCTGGGAGTTCAGCTTGGAATTCTTATTATCCAGTACAGAAGCAGCCGCGGAGATTGGGTTGACAGTGTATATAGTGATTTTGTAGGCAAGGTTGATTCAAAACTTGAGTATTCCGGTGAAGCCAGATCTGAAGTTGACCTGGTATATGACTATATAGAGAGCCTTGATGACAACAGAATAAGCATGTACAGGGTATATGACTCAGAAGGAAATGAGGTTCAGACAATAAGAAGAAACCCGGAGTTCAATAACTCCCTTTCCCATGAAGAGCCGCAGTCCAGGCCGTCCCTGAGTACTCCTCCTTCAATTTCTGAGCCATCAGGCGGTCCTCCGTCACTACCGGATTCAGCTGCTCCTTCCATGGATCACGGAGCCCCTGCCAATGAGGATCCTCTTTCTTCCGTGGACGGGGATTTTGTAGGTGCTTTTGAACTTGAAGTTGGAGAAAATGAAGTCTATACAGTTCAGCTGTATTCTTACAACCCGGCAACATATACCTATACCAAAGACCTGGTTAACTCATTTATAAGAAGTGTCCTGATTTCTGTCCCGGTCTGTCTGGTAATAGCAGTTATTCTGTCTCTTCTTGTAAGCCGTAACAATACTGCAACTGTAAATGAGGTGAGAACAGCTTTAAATGATCTGGCTTCCGGAAAAAATACAGTAAAGCTCAAGAGGGCCAGAAAAACTGAGATGGAAGATATTGCAATTGATATTGAGAATCTTGGAAAAACCCTTGAGTCAAATGAGAGAAGCCGCAAGGCCTGGCTTACCAGTATATCCCATGACCTTAACACTCCTGCAACCGGTATAAAAATTATTGCCGATGCTCTGAGTGACGGTATTTTCCCTCCGGATACTGAGACACTGAACAGTCTCAAACATGAATCTGACAATCTTAACAGCAGAATCTCAAAGGTTGTTGACTATTCAACACTTCAGGAAAAAAAGATTACATTAAGCAGAATCTCATTCTGCGATTTTGCCACCCGTATGGCATCTCTTTTCAGTGAAAGTATTGCTGTTGAGTGCGCTGAAGGTGAAATGTGCGCAGATATTCCTCTTATGGAAAAGGCCTGCAGGGAACTTCTTTCAAATGCATTTTCCTTTGGATGTGACGTTGCCCTTTCTGTGGGTAAGGATTCAGGCAACTACTATATCAGGGTAACCAATACAGGAAAGCTTCCTGAAGCTGTGGCCGGAGAAGTTCTGTTTGAGCCGTGGAGCCGTGCAGACAGCTCACGCCATGAGGGCGGAACCGGACTGGGGCTTCCAATTGTAGGTACAATAGCCATGCTCCATGGAGGAACTGCAAATATAGCGGCTGTTTCTGACTCAAAAGTATGCGCATCTATTTTATGGCCTGTTAAGTAAATGTATATTTTTTACTTATCAGTTTGTTTCATTCTGTTGCAGAATTGGACTTAACAAACCAACTCTTGTGGGTATACAATAAGGTATCTAACCTTAGGAGGGTGTTTATGGATAAGTTCTTTAAACTATCTGAAAGAAAAACAGATGTTAAGACCGAAGTCATGGCTGGTATTACAACCTTTATGACAATGGCTTACATCCTTGTTGTTAACCCGTTACTTCTTTCACCATCAGGAATGGAATGGGGCAAGGTTTTCTCAGCAACAGCTATCGCATCTGCAGTAGCAAGTCTTGTTATGGGTCTTCTTGCAAACCTTCCGTTTGCTCTTTCTGCTGGAATGGGACTTAACGCATTCTTTACTTACACTGTAGTTCTTGGAATGGGATATTCATGGCAGTTTGCTCTTACAGCAATCTTTGTCGAAGGTATTATCTTCCTCGTTCTGACTCTCTGCAATGTAAGAGAAGCTATTGTCAACAGTATTCCTTCAAACCTTAAGAAAGCAATTGGTGCCGGTATTGGTCTCTTTATTGCTTACATTGGTCTCAAGAATGCCGGAATTATTATTGGAGATGCAAGCAACGTATCAGCTCTTTCATCTGGCTGGCTCAAGGGCGATGCTCTCGTTGCAATTATTGGTCTTCTTATTACCGGTGCTCTTCTTGCCTACAAGGTTAAGGGTGCTATTCTTATCGGTATTGTTCTTACAACAATCGTAGGTATTCCGTTTGGCGTAACAAAGTGGGCAGGCGGCAGCTTCCTTCCGACAGCTCCTTACTTCTGCGAATTTGCTTTCGGCGAAGTTGGTGCACACCTGTTTGACTTCATTATTGTTATGTTCACATTCCTGTTTGTTGATATGTTCGATACAGTCGGAACTCTTATTGGTTGTGCCGGCAAGTCAGGACTTATCCAGAAAGACGGATCTATCCCACAGTGTAAAGAAGCTCTCTTTGCTGATGCTGTAGGTACAACACTTGGTGCTATGCTCGGAACATCAACAGTTACAACATTCGTTGAATCATCAGCAGGTGTTGTTGAAGGTGGTAGAACAGGTCTTACAGCTGTTACAGTTGCAATTCTGTTTATCCTCTCACTGTTCCTCGAGCCGCTGTTCGGATCAATTCCAAGCGCAGCAACAGCTCCAGCTCTCGTGATTGTCGGTGTTCTCATGATCACTCCGGTTAAGGATATTGATTTTGAAGACATGACAGAGGCTATCCCGGCATTCCTTACAATGATTATCATGGTTTGTGCTTCAAGCATTTCCGATGGTATCATGTTCGGTATTCTTTCTTACGTTATCCTCAAGGCTATCAGTGGAAAGTCCAAGGAAGTCGGAGCAGCAACATGGGTCGTATTCGTACTCTTTGTTGCAAAGATTGTTGTTAACTATATTGTCTAAGTAATTTGACGATAAAGGGGCTGCAGACCGCGCAGGCGGGAGCAGTCCCTTATTTTTAGGGAGAGGGATATGGAAATGGCTGAACTTAAAGGTCTTATAGATGCAGCGTCCGGAAGAATTCCGTCTGACCTGTGCATAAAGAACTGTAAGATTGTTGATGTTTTTAATAAAGAAGTTTTTGAATCTGAGGTTTATGTTTACAGAGGCAGATTTGTCGGTTTCGGCAACTCATCAAAAACTTTTCCAGAGGCTTTGAAAACTGTGGATGCCCACGGCATGTACATGGCTCCGGGTTTCATAGACTGCCACCTTCATATTGAATCTTCCCATGTTTCTCCGCCTGAATATTCAAGGCTTGTCATTCCATGCGGAACTACAACCGTAGTTGCGGACCCGCATGAAATCTGCAATGTATGTGGTCTTGACGGTATGGACTACATGCTTGACTCGTCAGAGGGTCTTCCACTCTCTGTCTTCCTCCAGTTCCCGTCCTGTGTACCTGCAACTCCGTTTGAGAATTCAGGAGCAGTGCTTCTGGCTTCCTCAATTGAGAAAAGGATAAAACACCCGAGAGTTCTCGGTCTTGGAGAACTCATGAACTACGTTGGTGTTCATAATGCTGACAGTGATGTTCTGGACAAGATGCTTGTAGCAATCAACAACGGCAAGGTAATAGACGGGCATGCCCCTCTTATCAAGGCTTCCGTTCTTGATGCCTATTCTGTAGGAGGAATCCTCACAGACCATGAGTGTGCTACAGGTGATGAGCTTAAAGACAAACTGAGGCACGGCATGTATGTGCTTCTCAGACAGGGAACTGTCTGTCACGACCTTCTTAACCTTCTTGAAGGCGTAAATGAAAGAAACCAGGAACGCTGCCTGTTCTGTACAGACGACTGTCAGGCCAAGACAATCCTTGACCGTGGCCATATAGATAACAATGTCAGAATGGCCGTCGAAGCAGGTATGGACCCGATTGTTGCCATCTCTATTGCAACACTTAATGCCAGCAACTGTTACAACCTCAAGGACCGCGGTGCAATAGCTCCGGGCAGAAGGGCCGACTTTGTACTCTTTGAGGATCTGAAGGATATCCGTCCTGTTGAGGTTTATACAAACGGAAACCATGTTGCCTCCCACGGAAAGTACCTGGCAGAGGTAAAACCGTTCCCGGTTCCCAAAGCTGTCATGGGAAGGATGAATGTTAAGGGTCTGACAAAGGAAAGATTTGATCTTAAGCTGAAGAGTAACAGGGTAAATACAATAAAAATTATTCCGGGCTCAGTCGTAACTGAAAAGAATGTTGTTGATGTTAATATTGACGAGAACGGATGCTGGATGCGTAATTCGGAAGATGTGGTTAAGATTGCAGTTGTAGAACGTCACCACGGTACCGGCAACGTAGGCCTTGCCCTGTACGAAGGCTTTGGACTTAAGGGCGGAGCCGTAGCTACATCTGTAGGTCATGATTCACACAACATAACCGTTGCGGGAGATAACAGCGAAGACATGTACGCCGCCTGTCAGGAGCTTATCAGACTTGGCGGAGGTATGGCTGTTGCCAAGGGTGGTAAGATACTCTGCAGCGTAGAACATGAGATAGCCGGTCTTATGGCGGACAAGAGTGGCCGTGAAGTTGCAGATGAATTAACTGAAATTCAGGAAGTTGCAAGAAGAGAACTTGGAATAAGGGAAGAAGTTGATCCGTTCATGACTCTCTGCTTCATGTCTCTGCCTGTAATTCCGGATATAAAAATCACCGACTGCGGACTCTTTGACGTAATAGAATACAAGTTTATTCCGGTAGAAGCTTAATCGATAATACATGTCGAGATATTGAATTATTTTCTCTCATTAGTTAGTATTCACTACATGAATGATTTGTATAATAAATGTCGTGAGTTTACCAGGCCTGCAGATTATCAGGCAAGAGGAATTTTCCCATATTTCCACTGTTTGGAAAGCCGTCAGGCTAAAGAAGTTGTTATGGAAGGCAAGCGCAGAATCATGCTTGGCTCCAACAATTATCTTGGGCTGACAACTAATGATGATGTAATAAACGCTGCAGCTGCAGCGTTGGAAAAATATGGTACAGGATGTTCCGGTTCAAGATTTATGAACGGTACACTTGACCTTCATGTAGAACTTGAAAAAGAGCTTGCTTCTTTCCTCCATAAAGAAGCTGCCATGACTTTCTCCACAGGCTTCCAGTCAAATCTCGGAATAATCAGTTCAATCGTCGGTCGTGATGATTATGTTATCTGTGACAGAGAAAACCATGCCAGTATTTATGACGGTTGCCGCCTCAGCTACGGCAAGATGCTCAGATATCACCACAGTGATATGGCAGGTCTTGAAAAGCAGCTTCAGAAGGTTCCCGAAAACGCCGGTTGTCTTATTGTTACAGACGGTGTTTTCAGCATGAGAGGTGACATCTGTAAGCTTCCGGAGATTGTAGCACTTGCCAGAAAGTACGGTGCACGTGTCATGGTTGATGATGCACATGCTCTCGGCGTAATTGGTGAAGGCGGAAGAGGTACAGCCAGCTACTTCGGTCTCGAAGACGAGGTAGATATTTACATGGGTACTTTCAGTAAGTCTCTTGCCAGCCTTGGCGGATACATGGCAGCAAGCAAGCTTGCAGTTGACTATGTAAAGGTTACAAGCCGTCCGTTCATGTTCAGTGCAAGCCTTCCCCCTGCAAACGCAGCAGCAGCTCTTGCAGCCTTAAGGCATCTTGAAGCTCATCCGGAACTTCCGAAGCAGCTTCTCCATATTTCAGACTACGCAAGAGAGTCTTTTAAGGCTCATGGAATAGATATTGTCGAAGCAGACAGCACTCCTATTGTTCCTATCTACACAAAGGGGCCGGAGTATACTCTCCACCTCGCCATTAATCTTTTCAATGCAGGCGTCTATGTTAACCCTGTCCTGCCACCGGCAACACCTGAAAACGAGTGTCTTCTCAGAACAAGCTACATGGCTACAGTTACTGAGGACCTTGTTGATGAAGCAGCTGAGATTATTGCAGAACAGATTAAGATTACTGATGCCATGAACATTCAGGAAAAGGGTCATGCCGAAGAGAAGATACGGTAATTACGTACTTGTCACAGGAGCATCAAGCGGTATAGGTAAAGCCACAGCTCTCTTATTTGCAGAGCGTGGCTACCATGTTTATGCACTCTCACGCAGGGCTGAGGAAAAAACACAGACTGTCGGAGACGGAAGCATAACAGGCCTGGCTGCAGATGTAACAAAACCTCAAACCCTTGAAAAAGCTTTCAGCCAGATTAAAGAACTCAATATAGTAATTCACTGTGCAGGACTGGGTGTGTCCGGATCTGCAGAGTGCACTCCGGATAAGGCTGCACGCCTTCAGATGGATACGAACTACTTCGGAGTTCTTAATGTAAACAGGTTTGCACTTCCTCTTCTAAGGAAAAACAGTGAAAGTCTGGTACTCATTACTTCCTCTGTTGCAGGCTTTATTCCCATTCCTTTCCAGAGTCACTACAGCAGCTCAAAGTATGCACTGGAGGCCTATGGCGAGGCTCTGAGAATGGAGGCAAAGCCCTATGGAGTTAGGGTCTGCCTTGTAGAACCCGGAGATACCAAGACAGGTTTTACTGCAGCCAGAACATATGATGAGCCTGCTGATTCACCGTACTTTGAGAAGTGTAAAAAAGCCGTTGAGCGTATGGAGCATGATGAGCAGAACGGTAAGGATCCCTCATCCGTTGCCAGAGTCTTTCTCAGACAGGCTTCAAGAAAAAACCCAAAGGCTCGTGTTGCCGTTGGGTTTATCTACAAATTCTTTGCATTTTTGATCAGGATTCTGCCTGTAAAGCTCAAGCAGTTTATCCTTTCAATTATGTATTAATGAACCTTCTTTACAAAAGCCTCTATCTCTTTGTAAAAGCTTTCATAGTCAGTGCATAACTTTAAGTCTGGTTCTTCTTTGAGGATGTTTTCAGGGGCTCTGAATAAGCATCCGAAGTCGGCCGTATGTATCATATTTAAATCATTGTAGCTGTCTCCTGCTGCAAAGGTTTTAAATCCCATGCCCCTGAAGCCTTCAATGGCTTTTCTCTTGCCGTCTTCCTGTCTCATGCATATTCCGCAGAGCATGTTGTCCTTATCAACTTCCAGGCTGTTGCACAGGATTGTAGGCCATCCGAGCTGCTTCATAAGCGGCTGGGCAAATTCTGAGAAAGTATCTGATAGAATTACAACCTGTGTAAGGGCCCTTACCTTATCCAGAAATTCCTTGGCTCCGTCCAGCGGTTTGATTTTTGCTATTACATTCTGAATATCTTTAAGATTAAGATTGTGTTCTCTTAAGATATCCATTCTGAAGTTCATGAGTTTGTGATAATCAGGTTCATCCCTTGTTGTTCTCTTTAACTCGGGAATCCCTGTTTCTTCTGAGAAGGCAATCCAGATTTCCGGTACCAGTACACCTTCAAGATCAAGACATACAATTTCCATTTTATCTTTTCCTTTATTACTTAAGTTTTCCCATTACGTAAGAGACTATATCATTTCTCTCTATGCTTTCCTTAAAACGCACCTTTTTACCTTCGAGGGAACTGAGGTTTTTAGGAATTTTGACACCTGTTACGCTGTTAAGGCGCTTCATAAGGTCAAAACCTGAACCTTCTTCAGACTCTCCAAGTGCCCTGAGTACTGCCTGAGGGAACTTGTACGGAGATGCAGTTGAAAGGACTACAACTGGTCTTCTGTTTTCCCTTTTATCTGCCACATAGTATGCAACAGCTGTATGAGGATCACAGAGATATCCGTTTTCCTTCCAGCATTTTGCAATAGCTTCTTCTGTTTCATTCTGGTTACAGCATTCTCCTTCAAAAGACTCTCTGATATAGGTCAGTGTTTTTTCATCTACCGTAAACTCGCCGTTTTCATTAAGGTCCTTCATCCACTGAGAAACCTTACTCTCATCCTTTCCTGAGGCCAGGAAAAGAAGC
Source organism: Sphaerochaetaceae bacterium (assembly GCA_024699225.1). Classification (GTDB taxonomy): domain Bacteria; phylum Spirochaetota; class Spirochaetia; order Sphaerochaetales; family Sphaerochaetaceae; genus UBA1265. Next base: position 6,010 of record JAILPZ010000024.1, on the reverse strand, counting down.
CTTTCAAGGTTCGATGAAACAAGAATATCCATGGAAGGAGAATCTGTTTTGTAGAACGGTCTCTTTCTGTCGTACTTTCCGGTGTTTATAAAGTCAGTTAAGACGTTGTTTGCATTTGAAGCACAGATGAGTTTTCCGACCGGAAGTCCCATAAGCTTTGCATAGAATCCTGCAAGTATGTCGCCGAAGTTTCCTGTAGGAACACAGAAGTCTATCTTATCTCCTTCTTTTATTGTTCCGTCAGCTATCATGTCCCTGTAGGCTGCAAAATAGTAGACAACCTGCGGAGCCAGACGCCCAATGTTAATTGAGTTTGCAGAACTGAGGCTGTAGTTACTGTCCTTAAGAGTTTCCCTGAGTTCTGAGAAGGCCTGCTTTACGCCTCTCTGACAGTCGTCAAAGTTGCCCTTTACGGCACAAACGCAAACGTTGCTGCCTTCCTGGGTTGTCATTTGCATCTGCTGGACCTCAGAAACCCCGCTGTCCGGATAGAATACTATGATTCTTGTTCCTTCAACGTCCTTAAAGCCTTCAAGAGCTGCCTTTCCTGTGTCTCCGGATGTGGCTGTGAGGATTGTAATTTCCTGCTTCATGCCACTCTGTGTGCGTGCTGCAGTAACAAGACGCGGAAGCATGGAGAGAGCCACATCTTTAAATGCAGATGTCGGTCCCCTGAACAACTCCAGAATATGGAAAGGTCCTGCCTTTACAAGAGGTGTAAGCTCTTCTGTTTCAAATTTTCCGCTGTAGGCCTGTTTGACCAGATCTTCCATACCCTTGAAATCAGGAAGAAGGGCCTTGAGGATCATGACTGCCATGTCCTGAGTTTTTAGAGTCAGACACTTTTTCCAGTCAAAGCTTATTTTTTCAATTGAAGGATCTATGAAAAGTCCTCCATCCGGAGCCAGTCCCTGCAGAACTGCATGTACTGAGTCGGTTTTTATGTTACTTCTTGTACTCTGATAATCCATATTACTATTCAATCGCAATTATCCTTGCGTTTTCAACTCCCTGTCTCATAGAAATTTTTTTAATCATGGCCTCCGGGCTCTCTGACGTGGAACCAATATCAAGTGAAAGCGTTACGCTGGCCTTGTTGTTAATGGGAAGGCTCTGCGTGATGGTCAGAATGCTCGCTCCGGCTCCGGCTATGTCGGTTAAGACCTTGTTGAGAATGCCGGTCTCATGTGCCAGAAGCATGGAAAGAACAGCCTTTCTTCCTGAAGAGAAGGAAGAGGGCTCCATGATCCAGTCCTTATATTTATAGTATGTGCTTCTGGAAATACCTGCAATTTTAACTGCAGCCGATACATTTGAAACCTTTCCCGTTTCAAGAAGGTGTCTTGTTTTCAGGACAGCCTCATAATAATCCGGAAGAATGCTTTTATGCACAATCAGATAATCGTCAAGCATTTTATAAGCTCCTGTAAATACACTTGCAATGATTTTCGGTTTATGATAGTCTGTCCACAAGAAAAAGACAAGTGTCTTTCGTAGAAAAACAAAAATAAAATTTGTCCTCAATGGAGGGGTTATGAATATTTCTATTCTTGGTTTTGGAACTGTAGGCCGCGGGGTCTATGAAATGATCTGTAAGGCTGAAGGTATGAACGTAAGGAAAGTCCTGGTTCTTCCTGTTGAATGCAACCAGAGTTTCATGGTCACATCCATAGACGATATTGTCTCAGACAGTGAGACAGATACCGTAGTTGAATGCATGGGAGGAATACATCCTGCATACGAGTTTGCAAGCGCCTGTTTGAAGGCCGGAAAGAGTTTTGTTACATCTAACAAGGCTTTAGTTGCCGAATTCGGAATAAAACTTGAGGCTCTTGCCAGGGGGAAGAATGTTTCTTTCCTCTTCAGTGCTGCCTGTGGCGGTGCCATTCCTGTACTTCACAATGTTTCTGTTGCTTCTCAGACAGATACAGTTTTAAAGTGCGGTGGAATTCTTAACGGAACTACAAATTTTATTCTTACCAGCATGCAGGAAAAAGGCGGAGATTATTCAGATGCCCTTAAGGAGGCACAGAAGCTCGGTTATGCTGAGGCAGATCCTACTGCAGATGTTTCCGGAATGGATACACTCAGAAAAGTCATGCTTCTTTCTTCTGTGGCTTTTTCACTTCTTCCTGTTGAAAACCTTTGCCGTGAAGGTATTGAGAATTTCTCAAGCACAGTAGCTGAATATGTTAAAAACATGAATATGAGCGTAAGGCTTATGGGTTTCTGCGGAAAAACAGAGAAGGGAATATATGCTTACGTTGAACCGATAGTCCTTCCATCTTCTTCTATTGAAGCTTCCATATCTTCAAATATCAACTATGCCTGGTATGAAGGTGAGAACAGCGGTTTTATAGGTCTTATGGGACAGGGAGCCGGAAGATATCCTACAGCTTCTGCTGTTTTAAGAGACCTTACTGCCATAGCTGAAGGCAAAAAGAACATGATAGGCAAATCCTGCGTTAAGTGCAGTGCAGACAACAGTTGCTGCGTTCATCCGTATTTACTTTACAAGGATGGCAAATTCAGCGTGACTGAGCCTGTAAGTGTCTCAGAAATGCACGCAAAAGTTAAAGAAATGAGAGAAAAGGGGAGCAAAGTTTTCTTTGCACAGTTTAATAAATGATTAAAGTAGCAAAATTCGGCGGTTCATCTGTTGCAGATGCTGCCCAGTTTAAAAGAGTAAAGGATATAGTTGAGGCGGATTCCTCAAGACGTGTTGTAGTTGTTTCTGCAGCCGGAAAACGCTTTTCAGAAGACCATAAAATGACTGATCTTCTTTATCTTTGTCATGCTCATCTTGTATACGGCGTTTCATGTGAACCTATTTTCAGGGATATAGAGAGACGTTTCTGTGAAATTCGTGACGAACTTGGCCTTGATATTAATATTGAAGCTGATTTTGATGATCTCTGGGAGAAGATGGACAAGGATATGTCGGTGGACTTCCTGGTTTCCCGAGGTGAGTATTTTACATCCCGCCTCATGGCTTCTTTCCTCGGCTATAAGTTCCTGGATGCTTCAGACTGCATTTTCTCGGATTACAACGGTGCTTTTGACATGGAAAAGATTGAAGCAGCCATTAAGGAAGCGCTTCAGAAGTACCACAAGGTTGTAATACCCGGTTTCTACAGTGCTCTTCCTTCAGGAAAGATCAAGATTATGAGCCGTGGCGGAAGTGACATAACCGGAGCTCTTGCAGCTGCTGCATGTAACGCAGATGTTTATGAGAACTGGACAGATGTTTCCGGAATTCTCATGGCTGATCCGCGCATAGTAAAGAATCCCAAACCGATAGAGAAAATTACATACGCTGAGCTCAGGGAACTGGCTTCAATGGGCGCTTCGGTTCTTCATGAAGAGTCAATTCTGCCTGTCAAGGAGAAGGGTATTCCACTTAATATCAGAAATACAAACAAGCCTGAGCATCCGGGTACCATGATTGTTGAAACAATTGAAAAAGAGTCGGAGAAAAAGGGTAGGTTCCTTACCGGAATAGCCGGAAGAAAGAACTTTGAAATCCTTTCACTGAGAAAGCACAACCTTGATAACAACAGTGATCTCAGAAAGGTTCTTGAGATTCTAGAGAACCACAAGATTGCAATAGAGCACATCTCCCTGGGGCTGGATTCTTTCTCACTTGTCTTTGCAAAGAGCTCGGTCGAGAGCATACTTTATGACGTTATTTCTGAGATTCAGAAGATTCTCAAACCGGATAACATAGACATTCAGGAGAATATTTCACTGGTTGCTGCAGTAGGAAGAAAAATGACTTTCCGTCCCGGTATATCAGGTCTTATTTTCAACGCCCTTGGAGAGGCAAAGGTCAACATAAGAACCATAGCCCAGGGCTCAGATGAGCTGTCTATTGTAGTAGGTGTGGATAACTCACAGTTTGATACAACAGTGAGAGTCCTTTACGAAGGATTTGCAGGTTAATTAGGAGAACTTACAATGAGTAAATGCTTTAATATAGCGGTTTTAGGTGCAACAGGTGCTGTCGGAAGACAGATGATTGAATGTCTTGAAGAGTACAAGATTCCAGTTGGTAAGCTTAGCTTACTTGCCAGTGCAAGAAGTGCGGGACAAACACTTACATTCAACGGAAAACCTGTTGTAGTTGAGGAAGCAACAGAGAAGAGTTTTGAAGGAATGAACTTTGTTCTGGGAGCTGTAAGCAATGCCATGAGCAAGGCTTTTGCCCCTGCCATAGTCAAAGCCGGTGCTGTCTTTATTGACAACAGTTCAGCCTTCCGCCAGGATCCGGACTGTCCTCTTGTAGTCCCCGAGATTAACGGAGAAGATGCCTTTAAAAACAAGGGCATTATTTCCAACCCGAACTGTTCAACCATCATTACTCTCATGGCTGTAGCAGCAATCAACAAAGTCTCTCCGATCAAGAACATGATAGCCTCAACATACCAGGCAGTATCAGGTGCCGGGCAGGGTGGTCTTGTGGAACTTGAGACAGAACTTGATGATATTCACAACGGAAAGAAGCCCCAGCCAAAGGTCTTCCCCCATCAGATTGCCATGAACGTTATTCCTTTCATAGGCTCCATGTCTGAGGCAGACTACACAACTGAAGAGATGAAGATGCAGAACGAAGGAAGAAAGATTTTACACCTTCCCAACTTAACTGTTTCCTGCACCTGTGTCCGTGTACCGGTCATGAGATCCCACTCCATCTCAGTTGTTCTCAGAACAGAGAGAAAGGTCAGTGTAGAGGAAGCCAGAAAGGCTATCTCAGTCTTCCCGGGCTGCCGCCTTGCAGACGATATGGACGGAAGAAACTATCCCACACCGCTTGATACAAGTAATCAGGATATAGTCTACGTTGGAAGAATCAGAGAGGACCTTACAGATCCAAACGGCCTTAACCTCTGGTGCTGCGGTGACCAGATCAGAAAGGGCGCAGCTGCAAATGCAGTTCAGATTCTTAAACTGATGATTGAAAAATAAGAGATTTATTAGCTTTTGGACGGCACAAAATAAACTTATTTCAAATTTTTTGCGCTGAAAGTTTATTTTGCAGGCCCCAAAAGGGCAAAAAAATCCTGCTCGCGGAGAGCAGGAATTTTTTTTTAACTCAGTCTTCTTTCTTAAGAGAACCGGCAGCAGGTCTTGTCTTTGCGTAGGCAAAGCAGAGAAGTGTACCAATAACTGCAGTAGTAACAATGTTTGCAGCACCGGCTACGAGACCCTGTACGAAAACCTTGTTTGCAGGTTCTGCATAAATAAGAATATCCAGAACAGGAGCAACAAGACCCCAGGCAACAATATTTGCTACAACCTGGAAGAGGTTGAAAACAAGAACCTTCTTTCCGTCAAAAGCATCTGTTCCAAGAAGAAGCTTCTTGGCAGCAAGACCCATGACAAAACCTGCACAACCTGAAGCAATTACCCATGACCACCAGATTCCCCAGCCGTAGGAGAAGTCAATAAGTGCATGACCGATAATACCGATAAGAAGACCGGCAACAGGTCCGAACAGAGCAGCCATGAAACCGAGAAGGCCGTACTGTGATGAGATATTTGTGTTAGGAACCGGACTGGGAATAGCTACGAATCTTCCGAGAACGAAGAAAAGAGCTGCACCAATACCAATAGCAACAACTGTAACAACGGGTGATTTTTTCATAATCAGTCCCTCCTTGTTAAAATTTCCAGCTAAACTATATCACAAAGTGACAAGACAGAGAAATAGTCAGTTAATAAGGTCCTTAAGTGTCTTTGAATCAAAATAACTGTTAATCAGGCCTTCAAACTCTTTCCACATGGGAAGGGTTTTGCAGTTATCCTTTCTGCTGCAGCCATCACCGTTGCAGGACAGACAGGCAACCGGAGCCATATCGCCTTCCGTTATTCTGAGAATCTCACCTATCGGGTAGTCCTCAGGTGCCCTTGTCAGCCTGTAACCGCCTCCCTTTCCGTGTCTGCTCTCAATCATGGAGTTTTTGACAAGGAGGGAGATGGTTTTCTCAATATATTTGAAAGGGATTTCCTG
>JAILPZ010000051.1 GCA_024699225.1 Sphaerochaetaceae bacterium | reverse complement strand
GAAATCCAGAATGTACTGCTCAAGACGCCTGAGAGTGTCTATATCCAGATCATTTGTGGGCTCATCCAGAACCAGGAAGTTGGGATTTTTTACAAGAGTACTTAAAAGATAGAGCCTTCTTCGCTCTCCGCCCGAGAGAACAGAGATAGGGAGTCTGTGAAAAGATACCGGGAAACCAAAGAGCTCAAGGAACCTGGCCGGGGTGACAACAAAATCATCTGAAAGAACTATGTTCTCACCAATTTCTGATAAAAACTCCAGCGGAGTCTTATCAAGCGGCAGATGCATGGAAGTCTGGTCGTAGTAGCCGAACACAGTATTAACACCCGTATCAACTGTCCCGTTTTCCGGAAGAAGACCTCCGGTAAGAACCTCAAGAAGGGTAGACTTACCGCTTCCGTTCGGCCCTATAACACCGAACCTCTGACCTTTAACAAATTCAAGGTTAAAACTATTTAAAATCTGCTTTCCGCCACGTTTAATACTCACATTCTCAAGCTCAAGAATCTTCTTACCCAGTCTTCTGGTTTTACTGGAAAAAGCCCTGCCTGTGTCTTCCTCAACATTTATACGGCGGCTCTGCATGTCCTGAATTCTCTGTTTTCTTCCGCTGTCCTTGCCGGTTCTGGCTTTAGGGCCTCTGTGAAGCCACTCAAGTTCACGTCTTAAGATGTTTGAAAGTCTGTCCTGTTCTTTCTGAAGGGCACTGATTCTTTCTTCTCTGCCTTCCAAAAAAGCTGTGTAACCTCCTTCATAGAAGAAGGCTTTCCGGCGATCTATCTCCATAATCTGGGAACAGATGCTGTCAAGAAAATACCTGTCATGGGTTACAAGCAGAACTGTAACGTTTGTTCCTTTAAGAAAGTTTTCAAGCCATTCAATGGATGGGATATCAAGATGGTTTGTAGGTTCATCCAAAAGTAAAATAGCAGGATTAATAGCCAGAACCCGTGCTATGGCAGCTTTTTTCTGCATGCCGCCTGAGAGGGTGTCCATCCTTAGATTCAGATTGCTTTCCATGCCCATCTCATTTAAATATCTTTTAAACTTATCTTCTATGTCCCACAGACCAAGACGCTCAATCTCATCCATAAGAGAATGCTCACCGTTTTCATAGCGTTTGAGAAGTTCAATATGAGGATCTTTACTGAGTCTTAAAAAGGAGTGGAGGGTACAGCCTTCAGGAAAGAGCACATCCTGCTCCAGAAGACCCACACGGCATGAATTGTTGATGGTAATCTCACCTTCCTCAGGCTGGAGAAGGCCTGCAATCAGCTTTAAGAAGGTGCTTTTACCGGCTCCGTTTTTGCCGATTATTCCCATCTTGTCTCCAATCTCAAGACCGAAACTTACATTTGAGAATAAATAGTCGTCCTTAACGGACATGGCAACGTTATAAACAGACAGAGCGTTCATGGCTCATGTTTTAGCAGAAAAGGGCAGGGCTCTTCAAGTTTATGAAAAAGAAAAGCCATCCTGAGAAGAACTCAAGATGGCTTAAGCTATTTAGATAAAACAGTCAAACATAATTAAGATGCACCGCTGATGATGGGGAAAAGATAGTATGTTGTCCCGTCAACAATGGTAGAAGTGGCTGCTATATTAGAACCGCCACTTTCGCTGGTTTTTATCTCAATGCGACTATAAAAGGTACTAGTGCAATTAAGCACGGCATTGCCTGAATTAGTTGAGAATTGTAAAGCTGTAAACGTATCAGTAACTGCATTACTATTAGTATTGATAGAATTAATGATGTATTCAAGAGAAGTTCCATTCAGGTCTGCCCATGTTTCAGCATCAGTTGTAAAGGAAATACTGGAACCAATCGTGGTACTGTTTTCTTTAAATTTGAAAGATAAAATACCATTATCAACCAATTGTAATGTAATAGTCTTGCTTGATGATACTTCTTCTGATGCTGCCAGAACGCTGTTTACGCTTCCGTCACAGGAGGCAAGTGTTGCGATAAGAATGATTGAAATGAGAATTAATGTGATCTTTTTCATTTGTTTTCCTCCCTTTGTCAGAACTCAAAGCTTACGCCAAGCTTTGGAAGGACTCTGTAATTGACATAGTTTATGTCATCTTTAGATGCAAAGCCGAATGAGCCGTCACATCCGAGGTCAAGGTAGAAGTTCTCTGCAAAGCAGTATGAGAAATCAAGACCTGTGAGAAGAGTAAATGTAGCTGATGTTATCTCTTCATAGACAAGAAGGTCTAGGCCTGCTGCTGCATGAACTGATCCTGCAAATAATGAAGAGATATCATAATTATAAGAAGCACCTGCAAAGGCCATGAAATGTGAGAAAGTTTCTCTGTCATCCGGCATTTTGAAAGAGTCCCATGAAATACCTGATTCAATGGAAATGCCTTCTGTAAGATATCTTGAATAAACAATCTCAGCACCACCGCCGTAAGTAGATGTTACGGGGTCCTGTCCGTCTTCTGAGGATGATGAAATCTGCAGGGCATAAGGACGTGCTGAAAATGTAACAGCGTTGTCTGCTGCAAGTACTGAACCAATTAAAAGAACAAACAGAATAATAATTGAAAATGCTTTTTTCATATTGTCTCCCTTTAATGTGTTGCTTACAGATATTTTACACTTTGGTATGCCTCAAATCCATTATTTTCTTAAAACATCATTTTTTTACGCTGGAGCGTTATTTTCCATATCCGGAGCTGAATTTAACGCCTTTTTTTACTTCTCTTTTCCCTCCATGACTGATAACATAGAAAAGAGTGGTCTATAAATGTCGTAGGGATTACTATGCCCTGCGGCAAAAAGTAAAAGGAGTCGACATACATGAGAGTAACATTTCGTGGTGGAGTTCATCCAAAAGGTTTCAAGGAATTGAGCCGCAGGGTGCCTTTGCAGAAGTTTGACGCCAAGGGAGAGTTTGCCATACCCATCTCCCAGGGAATAGGAAAACCTGCAAAGCCAGTGGTCAGCAAAGGAGACTCTGTCTTAGTCGGACAGATTATTGCAGAAGCAGACGGATTTGTATCTTCAAACGTAGCTTCTTCATGCTCCGGAACGGTAAAGGCAATTGAAAAACGCCGCACCATTTCCGGTCTTTCAGCAGAGTGTGTTGTTATAGAAAATGACGGACTTTACACACCTGTAGACGGCATGGGCAAAAAGAACAATCTTGAAGAACTGTCTAATGCAGACATAATTGAAAAAGTAAAGTATGCAGGCATTATCGGACTGGGAGGAGCAGGATTCCCGACATATTTAAAGCTCTCTCCGAAAAATCCGGAAGCCATTAAATATATTATTGCAAACGGAGCCGAGTGTGAGCCTTACATAACATGTAACGACCAGCTCATGCAGAGCGAAAGCGACGGAATACTTGAAGGAATGGAGATTATACTCCGCCTCTTTCCGAACGCAGAGGGTGTAGTTGCAATTGAAGACAACAAACCGGAAGCAATTGAGTCCATGAAAAAGGCTCTGGAAAAGAGACCTTCAAAGGCAAAGATTTCCGTACTCCCCATGAAAACAAAATATCCGCAGGGTGGTGAAAGAAGCCTTATTGCAGCAATTGCAGAAGTAAACTATCCCATCACCAAACTTCCTGCAGACGTAGGCTGTATAGTACAGAACGTAGGAACCATCTACGCAATCTGGAGGGCCGTTGAGTACAACGAGCCCCTGTTCAGACACGTACTTACAGTAACCGGAGACGCAGTAAAGAATCCGGGTAACTTTATTGTCCCTGACGGAGTACTGGTATCCGAACTGGTGGAAGCATGTGGCGGAATTAAGGAAGGCGTGACATTGAGGAAGGCATTGGCCGGAGGCCCTATGATGGGTTTTGCCATGACAAGTCTCGACGTGCCGGTAGTAAAGACTACAAATGCCGTAACGCTTCTTGCTGAGGACGAGGTAGAGAAGGCTGAAAAGCAGCTTACAAACTGCCTCCACTGCGGACGCTGTACAACAGTATGTCCACAGGGCCTGGTACCACAGCTCATGGCTGATGCAGTACATGTAGGAGACCTTGAGCGCTACGAGTACAAGCTTTATGGACTTGAGTGTATCTCATGCGGATCCTGTACTTATGTATGTCCGGCAAAGAGACCTCTTACACAAATATTCAAGCAGACCAAGGCTGAAATCATGGCAGCCAAACGTGCAAAGGCAGGTGCCAAATGATCAATACAGCTTTAAATATCTCATCCGGCCCACACGTAAGGGACAGATGGTCTACAAAATTCATAATGGGATGCGTACTGCTAGCACTTCTTCCGGCAACTGTTGTCGGAGTTGCAGTCTACGGAACACATGCACTTCTTATTGTGCTTCTCTCCGTAGGTACAGCAGTTCTCTCGGAATTCCTGTTTAATCTTCTTGTTCACAAGGATCCCAAGGGATGCCTTGACGGAAGTGCAGCACTTACAGGACTTCTTCTTGCTCTCTCCATGTCACCCAGCACACCGCTTTATGCTCCTGTTCTGGGTTCACTCTTTGCAATTGTTGTTGTAAAAGGCTGTTTCGGAGGCCTTGGAAAGAACTTCCTGAACCCGGCTCTTGCCGCAAGATGTTTCCTTCTCATCTCCTTTACCAACTCCATGACCACATTCAAGGTAGATGCAGTCTCAACAGCAACACCGGTTGCAGAGCTTCTTGCAGGAAGAGCAGTAAATATAACATCCATGTTCATGGGAACATCAAATGCTGTTATAGGAAGTTCAATACTTGCACTGCTGGCAGGCGGCCTGATTCTGTGGGCACTTGATATTATCCATGGAGAAATCTGTTTCTCAGTACTCGGCGCATTCACACTGTTTGTAGGACTCTTTGGCGGACAGGGTTTTGACCCGGCCTTCCTTGCAGCAAACATCTGTGGCGGCGGTATAGTAATGGGTGCTTTCTTCATGGCAACTGACTATGTAACATCTCCAGTAAGCCGCAAGGGCCAGCTCCTCTACGGTATAGTGATAGGTGTTCTTGCCGGTCTGTTCCGTGTTTACGGTTCCTCTGCCGACTCAGTCAGCTATTCAATCCTTATCGGAAACCTTCTTACTCCGATGATTGACATGTATGTTGTTCCAAAACCGTTTGCATACAGCAAGAAGGAACTTGCAAAGCAGAGCGGAGCTCCTAAGAAGACTCTTAAGGAACTTGTCCCGCGTCCTGTTCTTGTAATTATTGTAATTACACTTATTGCAGGCCTTGCTCTCGGCGGAGCATACAAGATGACTGAAGAAACAATTGCCATCCAGAAGGAAAAGAAAGCCTGGGCTTCTTACCAGACTGTTGTACCTGAGGCTGTAGAGTTCAAGCAGGTTGAAGCAGTTGCCGAGATAGCAGGACAGACCTATGGAACAAGCTTTGGAAGAGTAACAATCAACCAGGCTGTTGAAGGTCTTGATGCTTCAGGTAACACAGTAGGCTATGCAATTGAAGTTACATCTGCCGAAGGTTACGAAGGCAATATTACACTTTCTGTCGGTATTTCTGTTGACGGAACCATCAACAGTATCTCCTTCACTGAGCTGAACGAAACTCCGGGTAAGGGTATGTTTGCAGCAGAACCTGATTTCAAGGATCAGTTTAACGGTGTAAACGCCACAAGCCTCAAGCTTGTAAAGGGCGGCAGCTCAGCAGATAACGAAATAGACAGTATCTCCGGTGCAACCATTACATCTGAAGCGGTTGTAAATGCAGTAAATGCAGCACTGGATTTCTTCTATAACACAATCAAGGGGGAGTGATGATGAATAAATATGTTGAAAGACTGTACAACGGTCTTATAAAAGAAAACCCCACAATGGTACTCATGCTGGGTATGTGTCCCACGCTTGCAGTATCAACACGTGCCATGAACGGTATAGGAATGGGTCTGAGCACAACAGCTGTTCTGATTCTTTCAAACCTTGTAATATCACTGCTTCGTAAGGCTATTCCTGATGAAGTAAGACTTCCTTCCTATATTGTTATTGTTGCATCTCTTGTTACAGTAACAGAACTTCTTATGGAAGCTTATGTGCCTTCAGTTTATGAGGCACTTGGAATCTACATTCCTCTTATTGTTGTTAACTGTATAATCCTCGGTAGAGCTGAGGCATATGCAAACAAGAATAAGCCGCTGCTTTCAATCATGGACGGTCTTGGAATGGGTCTTGGCTTTACAATTGCCCTTACCCTTGCAGGTCTTTTAAGAGAGCTTCTCGGAAACGGAACAGCTTTCGGTGTTCAGGTTCTTCCTGAAAGCATTGAGCCAATCGGAATCTTTGTTCAGCCACCCGGAGCCTTCCTTGTAATAGCTCTTTTCATAGTTATTATGAATGCAATAGGAATTAAGACAAGACAGAGAAAGCTTGTTGAAGGCTGTGACGGATGCTGCTCAACATGTGCATCTGCATGCAAGAAAGAGGATAAGGAGGAAGCTAAATGAAAAGTTTGATTCTTATCATGATCAGCGGAGCACTGATTAATAACGTAGTTCTTAACCAGTTCCTCGGAATCTGTTCCTTCCTTGGTGTTTCAAAGCAGATGAAGGCTTCTGCCTCTCTCGGCGTGGCCGTTATCTTTGTTCTTACTATTGCTTCTGCAGTAGCAAGTATCCTTTATGATCTGGTTCTGGCTCCGCTCGGACTGGATTTTATGAAAACAATTGTCTTCATTCTGGTTATAGCAGCCCTGGTTCAGATTGTTGAAATGTTCCTTAAAAAGACATCTCCTGCAGTCTATAAAGCTCTGGGAATCTTCCTTCCGCTTATTACAACCAACTGTGCTGTTCTTGGTGTTGCACTTACAAACGTACAGAATGGCTACAATTTTATAGAATGCGTTCTCTCCGGTTTTGGAACAGCTGTAGGTTACACAATTGCAATTGTTCTTCTTGCCGGAATCAGAAGCAGAATTCAGGAAACAGACCTTCCTGAACCACTTCGCGGAGCACCGATTGTTATGATCAGTGCTGCTCTTATGTCCATAGCCTTCATGGGCTTCTCCGGACTTAGTTTCTGACGGGAGGGTTGATATGAGTACTGTAATTATTACTGCTGTTGTCATAACTCTTGTTGGAGCTGTAGTTGGAGTAGGTCTTGTATACACAGGAAAGAAGTTCCACGTTGACGTAGACCAGAGAGAAGTAGATGTAAGGGCCTGTCTTCCGGGAAACAACTGCGGAGCATGTGGTTTTGCCGGTTGTGATGCTATGGCTGCTGCTATTGTAGCAGGAGACGCACCTACAAACGGATGTCCTGTAGGCGGACAGAGCGTTGCAGACAAGATCAGTGATGTAATGGGCGTGGCAGCAGGTGCTGCAGAAAAGCGCGTTGCATTTGTACGCTGTAAGGGAAACTGTAATGTTACAAAGAACCAGGCAAACTATATTGGAATTCAGGACTGCAGAAGTGCAACTCTTTCAGGAATAAGCATAACAAGCTGTGATTTCGGCTGTCTTGGACTTGGTTCCTGTGTAAACGTCTGCCCTGAGCATGCCATATCTGTTGTTGATGGTGTTGCAGTTGTAAACAGAGATAAATGTATAGGCTGCGGACTTTGTACAAAGGCTTGCCCCAAGGGACTTATTGATCTTATTCCTGTCAACAATTATGTTGCGGTTCAGTGTTCAAACAAGGACAGGGGACCACAGGTAAAGAAAGTTTGTACCGCAGGTTGTATAGGCTGTATGCTCTGTACAAAGCAGTGTGAATTCGATGCAATCCACGTTGTAAACAATCTTGCCTATATTGATTATTCTAAGTGTACACAGTGTGGAAAGTGTGCTGAGAAGTGTCCGGCCAAGGTAATTACCCTGCCACATGTTTCTGCTGAGGTTTAAGTATGGATTTTAAGAAATTTTTGAAAATACTTGCAGCTGTTCTGGTTGTTGCTATAGTTGCTGTTCTTCTCGGTGTTTTTGGAGATGATGTTATGTATCATCTTAAGAACAGGGGATCTCTTGGACCTCTTACACGTGAAGACATTGAGTATGTGTCTGTTGAAGCTCCGGTTCCTACAAGCAAGGATGGAACTGTAAATGCCTCTGACTGGGAAGAAACATATCCGTATATTGTGGCCACAATGGGTGACAACAGGGAAAACAGCTATATAACAAGCTACCTTGAGCAGGATCCGTATCTTGTAAACATCTACGAAGGCTTTGGTTTTGCCAAGGATTACGGCAGTGCAAGAGGACACGAGTACACTCTTGAAGATGTAGCTGCAACAAAGAGACCTCATGCACTGGCCAACTGTCTTACATGTAAGACTCCTAACTTTGCAAAGCTTGTAAATGACCTTGGTGTTGAAGTTTACAAGATGGACTTTGATACTGTTATGGGAATGATGGAAGAGAGTATAAGCTGCTATACCTGTCACGGAAATGATGCCGGAAATGAAGGTGAGATAGTTATAACACATTCCTACGTAGCAAAGGCTCTCGGAGATAATATGGATACTATTGATCCTGCAACACTTTCCTGCGGGCAGTGCCATATTGAGTATTATTTTACTCCATCAGATAAGGAAACCATGATGCCTTACTCAAGCATAGAGGAAATGACTCCTGAGGCTATTCTTGAGTTCTATGACACAATGGTTCTTCCTGACGGTTCTGTTGGTTACTCAGACTGGACACAGGCAAGTACAGGGGCCAAGCTCCTTAAGGCTCAGCACCCTGAGATGGAGACCTTCCTTCTGGGTAAGCATGCAGATCTTCTTAACTGTGCAGACTGTCATATGGCTATTGAAATGGCAGATGACGGAACAGTCTATCACAGCCATCTTCTTGTCAGCCCGCTTGAGAATGAAACACTTCTTTCAACCTGTGTAGAGTGTCACGGAGACACCGATATGGTTGAAATGGTTCACCGCATTCAGGAGCGTGTAACGGCAAGAGAAACAGAAGTTGGAAACAAACTTTCAGCTTTCAAGACAGCCCTTGCTGGTGCAGTTTCTTCAGGAAGCAGGGATGAA
>JAILPZ010000039.1 GCA_024699225.1 Sphaerochaetaceae bacterium | reverse complement strand
TATCTGTTCAATTCTGAAACCCTTTAAAAAAGAAAACCCTCACTTTTTCAAGCAAGGGTTTAGCTTGAGACCGGGAAGATTCGAACTTCTGACCCTCAGATCCGCAATCTGATGCTCTATCCAGCTGAGCTACGATCTCATTTGCCTTTCGGCTCTCAAATAATATGCAAAAAAGCATATGTTGTGCAAGAAAAATAAATCCCTGAGCTTCTCTGCAACAGGGATTATCTCTCGGAGTGACGGGGATTTGAACCCCGGATACCGTTACCAGTATACTTCCTTAGCAGGGAAGCGCCTTCGACCACTCGGCCATCGCTCCATATCCTATCAAGGACTTCGGATGGAGAGGGATTCGAACCCCCGGAGGCTTGCACCTCAACGGTTTTCAAGACCGCCTCCTTCGACCTCTCGGACATCCATCCAATCTGCTTTATGCAATATATGAAAAGAAATGCGCTTTGTCAAGCTAACTTAAAGCGCAAAAAAAGAGGGACAAATCGCCCGAATCTCCCTGGCAATCCACTTACCGTTGCTACATTCCTGTCCTGGCGGGGTTGGGCGGCTGTCAGCAGCTCGGAATCTGTCCCACAGCTAAAATAACAGATTTTCCAAGAAAAGAAAACCCTTGCCTTATTTGGTTCCTACAAGAAGAGATGAGCCTGAAAGTTCCATCAGGAAAGCTTCCTTTTTTGACATAAACAGACCGTCTGTTGTGTCTATAAGGCGGACGTCTTTGTATCCTTCTTTTTTCAGGCGCTCTACAAAGTTCTGCATGTTGCCGAAACGGCCGAAACTCATAATATCGTGAAGAGCAAAGGTTCCGCCCTTCTTGAGAACCCTGAGAGACTCCAGAAGCAGATCCTGTTTGTTCTTCCCTATTACGTTGTGATAGACGTAGTTGCTAACAACGGCATCGAAGGTTTCGTCGGGGAAATCAAGCTTGACGGCATTGCCCTGCTGGAAGGTAGTGTTCTTCACGCCTTCAGCTTCTGCGTTGTGCTCGCAAAGCTCTTTTGAGTATGAGGCGTATGTCAGGCCCCAGACGTCCACTCCCAGGAAGGATGCTTTGGGGTTCTTCTTTGCGCAGGCAATTGTAAGGGCTCCGCTGCCGCAGCCTACGTCCAGACACCTGCTGCCGTCGGGCACCTTCACGTAGGAGGCAATTCCTTCAACAATCACTCTTGAAAGCTGTCTCTTGCCGTCGTAGGAGAAACGTTTGTAAAGAGAAAACAGCCAGAGGTTAACGAGAGTTAAAACAAGAAAAGCCACGAGGGCAACTATGGAAAGGGTTTTCAGACCCTGAACAACAGAGAAGACAAGAAGGACTCCTGCGGCAACAGTTGCTCCGATAAAGGACCAGAGCATGCCTTTGGGAACCCAGTTTTTATAATCAGCTTTCATGGTAAGCCTCCGTAACTCAATTATAGTTAGTCTTGGCTAACTTGTGAAGCAGATTACAATAAAAAAGGCCGTGATTTCTCACGACCCGTCTAGCGGAGAGAGGGGGATTCGAACCCCCGATGGCTTTTGACCATACACGACTTCCAATCGTGCACCTTCGACCACTCGGACATCTCTCCAAATGCAGACAAACTATATCAAAAAATTTGTTTTTTCTTCAAGTATTCTCAACTGCTGCAATAAACCAGTCCTTAAGGGCGTTAAGCCTTCTTGTAAAGGAACTTTCAAGGTCTACTGTGTAGAAGACAAGACTGACAGTCGGCTTCTGGTCGTAGACTGTTGCCATGGAGCAGATAAGAATTCCTTCATCACAGAGAACAACATCCATGTAAAGGTAAAGACCGTTCTCTTCAACACATTTAACACCCATGAATTTCATGGCTGAAATGTTGTTGATTCTAAGAAAAACCTCTTCTCCTTCTATTGTGTAGTCAACACTGTAGAAGTTTCCGCCGAACCTGTTGTCCTTCTGGTAAGAATAAAGAGAAATGCTTTCAGGAACCTCTGTGTATACAGGGTCTTCTATTACACTCTTTTTGTCCTTAGGATCACTTACAAGGAAGGACTCAGAAAAGAGAGTCTTGGGCTTGTAGCCTGCGGTTCTGGAAATATAGGTAATTCCCTCCTGAGTGGAGATGGCTGTAAGAATATTTACCAGGGTAAGGCGCTTTTCCTCATAGCTCATCTTTGTCCAGTTTTCCGGATAGGCAATAAAGCTGGTTCCTATCATGGAGAATGAATTTTCTTCCTTCTCTGCTTCCTTAGCCTTCTGCTGTGCAACAGAACCGGCAGGAGCCAGATGGCTTATTGCCCCGCCTTCCAGCGTAGTACTGTTCATGGTATAACCGTCAAGAAGCATGTCCAGATACTCTGATGCAACCTGAGGAAACAGGGTTCTCACAGAAACTGTTTCTGCATCTTCTGCAAAAACAGGGGCGCAGAATAAAACAAATAATAAAAGAACGGAAAGAATAACAGCTTTAGCTTTTCTCACAATTCGCCCTCCTCGCTTTTTCTATAAACAAGGCCTTCATAGATAGAAACACATGCAAGACCCAAAAGTATTCCTCCGGCATAATCTGTAATCCAGTGAACACCGCTGAGGATTCTTGAGACAACGCTCAAGACCATTAAAAAATAACATGAGAAGCTGAGACTTCTTTCAAGAATCAGTCTCACTTTCAGTTTTGAAAAAATGCTTTTTACTATAAAAGCCGCAGAACCAAAAATAGTTACAGCGAGAAGTGTGTGACTTGACGGGAAAGAAGCTTCAAGAGCTCCGTCTGCTTCAAGAACAGGCCTGTAGTTTATGACAACCTTGTCAAATACAACATACAGAACAATCACAACAGCGTAGAGACAGGCAAGATACAGAATTCTTGTATCTACCTTCATAAGGCTTTTGCGCCTGATAAGTTGCAAAAGACCCATAAATGCAAAGCCCGCGGCAATCAGAAGACTGAAATAGCCGCACAGTTCTGAGACCTTGTACCAGGCTCTGCTGTACGGGAAAAGACCCAGGCCAGCCTCATTAACTGAGGCCAGTCCGACAGATGAACCCATAGGTCCTATGGCTCTGATATCTACAAATTTTAAAAGTACTGTAAGAATTATGAATAATGCCAGAAAGGCAAGTCCCCTGTAAAAACAGGCAGATGATTTTCTCATAGGATAATCTCCTGTTAAAACTTGATTCTTCCGCGAAGTGAGCGGGTAAGAGTTCTTATATCTGCATATTCCAAATCTCCTCCGATCGGAAGACCTGAGGCCAGGCGGGTCAGGGTAATATCTGTTCTGTCTTTCAGAAGATGTCTTATGTACAAAGCAGTAGTATCCCCTTCCTCTGTTGGGTTTGTAGCTATAATTATTTCTGTAAATGTTCCTTCATTTATTCTCTGAAGAAGCTTGTCAAAGCCCAGGTCCTCTGGGCCCTTTCCGGCAAGAGGATTAATGGCTCCGCCAAGAACATGGAAAAGTCCGTTGTAGACTCCTGAAGACTGGATGGTAATTACATCCTGCGGCTGCTCAACTATACAGAGAACGCTTCTGTCACGGCTAAGGTCTGAACAGACCGGACACGGGTCTGATTCAGTGAATGAACCGCATACAGAGCACTTGTGAATTTTATCTTTTATGCCTGATATGCTGCTTCCGAGCAGCTTATTGTATTCTTCGCTCTTATTTATCAGGCTGTATGCTATTCTCATAGCACTCTTTCTGCCAACTCCCGGGAGCTGAGAAAGAAGGGATGCAAGATTGTCCAGTTCTGTCATATGCCGAGATTAAGACCCTGCCCCATCTGTCCGACTTCCTGAGAAAGGCGGCTTTTTACATTATCGAGAGCATTATTAACTGCTGAAGCGAGAAGAACCTGAAGCATGGAAGGATCCTGTTCAAGGAGAGACGGGTCAATTTTTACGCTCTCAATCTTGAATTCTCCTGTTGCAACAACTTCAATCATGTTTCCCATGGCGTAGCCTGTGGCCTTGATTGAAGCAGTCTTTTTCTTCAATTCTTCTGCCTGAGCCTTGATGTTCTCAAGGTTCTTCATCATTTCAAGTGGATTAATCATCTTACTTCCTGTCCGTTGAAAGCTGTAACTATATCGTCATAATAAGTTGGTTTGTGCTCTTTTACAGCTTCCTGTTTTTTCTTTTCTTCTTCCTCAATTCTTCTGAGTTTTTCCTTCTCAAGATCTTCGGAGAAGGACAGTCTTACAGAGCTGTCGCTTCCTGCCACAGCCTGTATGTTCTGTGTTATTTTCTCGAGGTTTTTAAGTGCGTCCTGGTAGAAGAATCTGCTTCCGAACTCAAGAACGTAGTCTCCGTTATCTTTTTTCAGATTTACAACACCGGCCGGAAGAACAGCACGCAGGTCTTCTTCTGAAGCTTCCTTAACAGGTGCCTGAGGAGCACTTTCCTGTACCTCGTTCTCCTCTTCTTCCACATACTCGTCCTCATATTCAGAAACATCATCATATTCTTCTTCCTGAGGAGCCTCGGGTTCCGGTGAACTTTCAACAACCGGCTCTTCAGGTTGTCTATTTTCTTCAACTTTTTTCTCATTCTCGACATAAAGTTGTCTATTTTCTTCAACTTCTGTCTGAATATCGACAACTTCAGGTTCAGCAGCAGGCGCAACAGCTGGCTCTTCACCCTTCTCCAGAACGGAGAGGCTCTGCTGAACTTCTTCTGCAGGAGTGATGGCGCCGCTAAGAAGGTCGTTCTTAAGCTTTGCAAGGTTCTCTATAACAGTTGCATTTGAAGCCATGTACTTAAGACGGCAGAGCTTGCTTACTGCAAGAGAAAGCTCCAAGGAAGGATTTACTGTGTACCTTATGTCCCTGTAGAGGTTCACAAAGAGATCCAGTGCGCCCTCAAGCTGCTCTGTGTTGTATGTAGAGATGGCCTTCTTCTGAACCTCTGTAATCTTGCAGCCCAGAACATTCTCGTTCTGCACGCCGTTTCTGTACAGCAACAGGGTCCAGAAATAGTCTGAAAAATCTTTAATTATCTGCTCACAGCTGATTCCCGCCTCAAGAAGATCGCGCAGCCTGTCCTGAGCAGAAGAAGATGAAGAGGAAAGAACACTGGAGATAATTGAATCTATTCCCTCAGGACCTGCAAGAGAGAGCTTTCCGCGGATTCCTTCCATGGTAATGTTGCCGTCTGAGAAGGAAACTACCTGGTCAAAGAGGGTGTAGGCATCTCTCATAGATCCTGCCCCCTCTCTTGCTATCCACAAAAGAGCCTCATCTTCAGCGCAAATGCCCATCTCATCAACAGTATCACGCAGCTGCTTCTTGATTGTCTCAAGCGGCAGAAGGCGGAAATTAAACTGCTGGCAGCGGCTTCTTATGGTTGCCGGAACCTTCTGGCTCTCGGTTGTGGCAAAGATAAAGACAACATACTCAGGCGGCTCTTCAATGGTCTTTAAAAGAGCATTGAAAGCGCTCTGACTGAGCATATGAACTTCGTCTATTATGTAGATTTTGTATCTTGAAGAAGAAGGCGGGAAGAGAACCTCTTCCTTTATAACACGCACATCGTTGACGCCTGTGTTGCTCGCTCCGTCAATCTCTATTACGTCCATGCTGCTGCCTTTGGCTATAGCATGGCAGTTCTCACATTCTCCGCAGGGCTCGTCCGTAGGACCGTTTACGCAGTTAAGAGCCTTGGCCAGAAGTCTGGCGCTCGTGGTCTTACCTACTCCTCTCGGCCCGCAGAACAGATAGGCGTGGGCTATTCTTCCCTGCTTTATTGAGTTTCTGAGTGTTGAGACTACAAATTCCTGTCCGACAAGTTCCTCAAACTGCTGAGGGCGTCTTCTTGTTGCGGTTACTTCGTACATATTCAAAATATATCACAAGAAGGGCAAGGTGTGAACTTCCACCCCGTTATTTAATGCCCCTCTCCTTGCAGATCTGTTCATAGGCGTTCTGCACTTCCTGGAATCTCTTTGCAGCATAGGCTCTGAACTCTTCTCCGGCCCCTTCTTTGTTTGCAACCGTATCAGGATGGAACTCCAGAATAAGCTTTCTGTAGGCCTTCTTAATCTCTGCTTCTGTAGCTGTTTTCTGAAGACCAAGAATCTCGTAGGCTCTTGAAGAAGAGCCGGAAGACACCCCGTATCTTCTCTTTAAAGCTTCAACAGACTCTGCAGATATTCTGAAAAGACGCACCACATAGTCTATCATCCTCTGCTCACGGTCCGAGAGCTTGCCGTCAGTCATACCGACGCTGAAAAGCATCTCAAGAACAACGGAAAGAATTCCCGGATTCCCTGCAAAAGCAGAGTAAAATCTCTGGGCCACGGTCTCAAAAGTCTCGGGAGAAGAGAGAGCTGAATTGAAAACATGTCTTGCGTACTGATAGCTCTGGTTGTCGAGCTTCAGATCGTAGACCATAAACTGGTTGATTCTTGCCTTCGCTGCCTCTGAAATATTTCCGTCTGCAGAAGCAAACTTTGCAAGCATGGAGAAAACTCCGTTAAAGAAGGCCTCATTTGATGGAACGTAGGCAGAGCTTCTGAAAAACGGATTAAAGGAAGAATTTCCCTGAGAAGAATTGTAAAGAGATTTAAAAACGCGTCTTAACAGCAGAAAGACGATAAGGAAGACAAGAAAACCTCCAAAACCACCGCCACCGCCGAATGGAAAATAGAAAAACATATCAAAGCTTGTCTATGAGCATTGAACACTTTCCGCTCGGAATGGGCAGAGTCTTCTTCTTGTCCTCGTCTATAATCTCAATAGTAAAGTAATAGAGTTTCTCGCTTTCAAGCCTGATTTCCCAGCCTCTGGTGTTTTTGCTGCTCATTATCGAAATGAAGTTTCTCTTTAAGGAAAGCTTGTCTATACCCATAACTTCAAGGCTGGGCACAGTCCAGTTAACTGTTTTCCTCGGAAGAGAAATATCAAGGCCTACTACATCCTCTATCATAAGAGTTATGGTCATGAGACAGAGCTGAGGCAGGAATTTTTTTCTCGGGAAGAGAGGATTGTTGTCTGCTCCTGCGGGGAAGCCTTCTCTTGAAGGAAGATATGCCTCCCATGTGTCGCCCTGTGTGTTCTCATCAGGATTAAGAGTATCAAGGATAAAGTAGATGTTTCTTATGGCACACTCACGTGCAAACACCCTTTCTCCGTACTTTTCAAGGCCCTTGACTACAAAATAAGTATTAAACGGAACTACAGCTCCGCAAAGATTGTATGCGTCTTCCCTGAAGCAGGGGCTGTCTGCACTTACGTTCGGGAACGGGTTCTCTGTTCCAAAGCATGCGGGGTCTTTGAGCTTCTCTACCATAAGAGCTGCTTTCTCGTCATTTGGAATCTCTGCAAGAAGAGTCCAGTAGGCACTGATCATCTTAAGCGGGATTCTGTTTTCCTGAGCATCCAGATCATAGTAGAAGGAAGTCTCGGGATCCCACATTAATGAATTGATTCTTGTCTTTAAGATAAAGTAAAGCTTCTTGTACCTGAAACTCAGTTCCTTGTCATTCAGAATGTCTCCAATCATGGAGAAGAACAGAGCGTTGATAGCAACTATGGTGTTGAAGTCCAGCTGATAGACGGCCTCTGACCTTGGAATACCGCCTGTTCCGCAGGCGCTTACCGGGACAGAAAAAAGTCCGTTTTCCTTCTGGAAGTTAGCCTTAAGCCAGTCAAAATACTTCTCGAGGAAGGGAACTGCTTCCTTAAGGCGCTTCTTGTTGCCAATCTTGTGATAGAAGACAAACTCCACATATGGAAGAAGCGGAAGACAAACACCCTGAGGGTTGTCTTCAGTAAAAACAGGGCTTCCGTCTTCAAGACTGTAATCACAACGGATAGCTCCGTCTTCTTCCTGCTTTGAATAAAAGTAGTCAACCGCTTCAAATGGAGAATAGACCTGATTGCTGTAACTCAGAAACAAAGAGGATAAACAGGTATCAAACAGATTTACAGTTGTCTGCCCGTCATGGGAAATGTATGTCGGGGAAACCGGAATGCCGTCTGCAAGCGTTCCCTGTTTCCAAAGTTCGTCAACCCATACCCACGATCTGTCATATAAATCTACAAAATCCTGATCGTAGAATATGATTGATGGTATTTCGTCTTTATTCAAATCTAACCCCTGAAAACGCGAAAGAATGACATTTTACGAATTCTATCACAAAATGGTCTATACCGCAAAAAAAATCGTTATTTTTCTAACTAGAGTCTGAATTGTGCTTTTATATCCTAGTCTGTAATGGAGAGAAGATACTTCACAAAGTCATACATGCGCTCTGTAGAACTTATGCTCAAATGCTCATTTACCGTATGTACATCGTAAAGATCGGGTCCTATTGAGACGCTGTCCATTCCCTCAATCTTGCTGTTTATAACCCCGCATTCAAGTCCTGCATGAATGGATGTAAGAACAGCCTTCTTTCCGGTGCAGTCTTCCCAGGCCTTGGCGCAGAAAGAAGCAAGGGAAGAAGACGGATCCGGAGTCCATGACGGATAGGATTCTTCAAAGTTTGTCTTAAAACCAAAGGCTTCAAGAATTGAAACTATCTTTCTTCCCAGCATGTTCATGGCACTGTCTGAAAGGCTTCTTACGCTAAACTCAACTGTAAAGTCCTTTTCGTTAAGCCTTGCTATGGCCAGGTTGTCTGAAGTCTCAACCACGCCCTTAACTGCAAGACTGTTTGCATAAACTCCAGACGGAGAAGCAAAAAGAGCCTTAACAATCTTCCTTGAATCCTCAGCGGACAGGGAAACACAGGTACAGCCTTTTTCAAGAGAAACTTCAGCCCTGAAGTCAGGCTCCTCGTAGCGGTTCTCCTTCTTTATCTCCTCAGAGGCCTTTTTAATGATGGAAACAGCCTTCTCAGCCTCCCTCTCATCCACAATAACCTCAAAAGAACAGGTCGACGGAATTACATTTCTTCTTGTACCGCCGTCAAAAGAAACAAGGCAGAACTCAAGGCCCTCCCCGTCCAGAGCCTCAATCATGCGGGACGCTGCACTGATTGCATTTACCCTCTGAAGATGAATCTCGCCACCGCTGTGACCGCCCTTAAGACCTGCAATCTTTACAGCAATCTTTGCGCCCTCACCTTTCTGCTTTTTCACAGCAAGAGAGCCCTTTACGTCCACACCGCCTGCGCAGCCAATATAGATAACACCCTCTTCCTCGCTGTCCAGATTAATCATCCTTCTGCTTTTTATCAGAGAGGCATCCAGTGCAAACGCCCCATAAAGCCCCGTCTCCTCACCGAATGTGAAGATAGCCTCAAGCGGTCCGTGCTCAGCACCCTCATCAGTGAACAATGCCATTGTCATGGCAACTGCAATCCCATTGTCTCCTCCAAGGCTTGTATCTCTTGCCCTGAGAAAATCCCCGTCAAGAACAACGTCTATCGGGTCCTTTGTAAAATCATGGGTGCTGTTTTCTCTCTTAACGCACACCATATCCATGTGACCCTGAAGGGCAACAGGCTTTTTCCCTTCAAATCCCTTTGTGGCTGCTCTCCTGACTATTATGTTTCCGGCGCTGTCTCTGAGGCCCTCAAAACCGCAGTCCTTTGCCCACTTGAGAAGATACTCTCTCATACCCTCTTCATTCCCGGATTCCCTTGGAATGGAAGATATTTCCAGAAAATATTTAAATGTCTGATTATTACTTTTTATATCTGTTGCTTTCATAGTTCAAATAGTACTGAAGAGCCTTGTTCTCGACAAGAAGTACAGTTAAAAGAGATTGCGGGAAGCTCCACTTTTTGCAATCTTTTTAAGTTCTTTTTCCCTCTCCTTAACATCAGGAACATAGGTTTTAAGAAGGTTTTTAAAATCCTCACCGTGCCCGTCGTAAACCAGGTGGCACAGCTCGTGAATTATGGTCATGTCTATAAGGTCTTTTGGAAGGGTTGCCGTTATGGCGCTGAGCTTTACAAGGCCTTTTGTTCTGTAGCAGCAGCCCCAGCGGCTTTTTGCATTACAGATTTCAAGAGTGGGAACAGGCAGCTTCATCTGAGAGCAAAAGAGCGGAAGGCGCTCCTGAGTATAGGAGTAAAGGCTCTTGCAGTAGAATCTGTACAGCTCTCTTTTTACGGTAGAAGTTGTCTCAACCCTGGGAACAAAAACATAAAGACCGTCATCTCTCTGAAAAACTCCCCTCTCGCCTTTAAAAACATAAAGCGGATAGGTTTTCCCGAAGAAAGGAAAGCTGTCTCCTGTTGCGTAACTGTGCTCAGGAATCTTTTGTGCGTTCTGCTCTATCCATTCCTTGTTTGAAGAGATAAAGGAGTCTATTAAAGACTGGGAAGCTGAATAAGGAGCAGAAACTATAAGAGAGCCGTGATCATCAAAATGCATGCGCAAATTTTTTCTGCCGCGTCCTCTTTTAATTATTATGTTCATCCTTCAAGAACCTTTTTTGCGTACTCTTCCCACTTCTTTACTATGGGCTCTGTTTTAAACTCAAGAGCTCTATTTCTCGCTTCTTTTCCCATCTTCTCTGCCGTCTCAGGATTCTCAAGAAGCTCTGTCATGGCTTTTGCCAGGGCAGTGCTGTCTCCAACAGGAACCAGAATACCGTTTTTGTTGTTCTCAATAAGCATTCTCGGCCCTCCGCAGGGGCAGTCTGTGGAAACAGACGGAACGCCTGCAGCAAGAGCCTCCATAAGGGAGTTTGGAAGACCTTCATACAAAGAAGAGAGGACATAGACAGCTGTTTTTGACAGAACCTCTCCTACATCTGAAACCTGACCGCAGAAAGAGACACAGTCTGAAAGGGAGAGAAGCTCTGCCTTCTTTTTAAGTTTTTCTTCCTCTTCTCCCATGCCGTAGATTTCAAGGCGGCTCTGAGGAAGGTTTTCATGCACTGTTTTAAAGGCCTCCAAAAGTGTTCCGTAGTCTTTCTGTTCAGTTAGACGGCCACAGGCAGAAACGGTAAAGGGAACGGGCTTTCTCTCTACAGAGAAGAAGTCCTCTCTTACAACGTTTGCTATAACAGTAGACCTCTCTGCAAATGATTTTGGAAACCAGCTCTGTGCATCCGGAGTCTGAAAGACACAGCCGTCAGCTCTGGTTAGAAGGTGTTTTGCAAGAAAGTGTCCGAGTTTTCCGTGGTACTCACGCTCCGGATCATTTCTTACTGAGATAATGGTTTTTATTCCAAGTCCTGCAGCAGCAGTTACAGCCCTGTAGTTTGATTCGGCCATAAAGGAGATAAGTACATCCGGTCTCTCTTCTTTCAAAATCTTTCTGAGCTTACTTAGGCGCCTTATGTTTCTTTTTACAAAGTTGTCATTTTCAAGGTTGCTTTTTTCCAGAAAGAAGCGCTTTACGCCCTCACCCACAGGATAGTCATACTCTGTGCGGTAGGCATTTATAATTGCAGTTTCATGTCCTGCAAGAGAGAATGAGGTGGCAAGGTTTGCAACAACCCTTTCGGCTCCGCCGTCGCCAAGTTTCTTTACAAAAAAGAAAACCTTCATCTTTTACTCCTCCTTTCAGGACCTTTGTTGAATATCTTTTATTATATGGATAAAATCCTAATCAGCAAAGGAGTGATCAGTGAAAACAGAGGCGGTAAGCGACACAATTAAAAAGATTACCCTGGACAACGGAAATACCATAACCCTCGTAGGTACGGCACATGTTTCCAAAAACAGTGTTGAAGACGTAGAGAGGATAATTGACCAGGAAAACCCCGACATGATTTGCATTGAGCTCGACAAGGGCCGCTACACATCAAAGACAGAGGGTAAAAAATACTCGGAAACCAGCCTCAGAAAGATTTTCAAGGAAGGTAAAGCCTTTCTTGTTCTTGCAAACACTGCCCTCGCCTCCTTCCAGAAAAAGCTTGGAGCACAGACCGGAATTTCTCCCGGAGAAGAGATTCTCTCAGGGGCAAGAATTGCTCAGGAGCGCGGCATTCCGTTCACCCTTTGCGACAGAGACATTACAGTAACCCTTAAACGGGCCTGGGCCATGAGCAGTCTTTTTGACAAGGCCAAGCTTCTCGGAGCCCTCATTTCCTCTGCTTTTGACAAGGAAGAAATTAAGGCAGAAGACCTTGAAGAGCTCAAGAAAGGTGAAGCTATTGAAAACATGATGGGAGAGCTTGCCAAAGAACTTCCCCAGGCAAAGGCTGCCCTTATTGATGAGCGCGACAGATACCTGGCTACAAGTATCTACAACTGCGAGGGTAAGAACAAGGTTGCAATAATTGGTGCAGGTCATGCAAACGGAATAGTTAAGACCATAGAGAAACTTGAAAAGAACGAGATTTCTACAGACCTTTCAAAGATAGAAACCGTCCCGCCCCCGTCAAAGGCCGGCAAGGTTGTATCCTGGCTTGTTCCTCTTGCAATCGTTGCCTTTGTTCTTTACTCATGCTTTAACTACGGCTTTGAGCAGGGCGTTAAATACTTCCTTCTCTGGGCTGCTTCAAATGCAGGAGGCTCCATGCTCTTTGCCATACTTTCAAATGCACATCCTCTGAACTGGATAGTTGCTGCAGTAAGTGCTCCGGTAGCCGTTATGAATCCGTTAATCGGTGTTGGAGTTTTTACGGGTATTGCTGAAAGCGAACTCCGTAAGCCTGCAGTCAAAGACTTTGAAACAGTCTCGGACGATATTGCTTCAGTTAAGGGCTGGTTTAAAAACCGCGTCCTTCACGCCTTTTTAATCTTTATCACAACAAGTATTGGTAGTATTCTTGGAACATTCGTACTGTTTCCGATTGTTCTTAAGATATTCGGTTAACAAATTACAGGAGACAACATGCCTGACACACTTTCAAACGCAATCAACTTTGCTGTAAACAATCTTCCAAAAGAGGATTCAGCTACTTACTTCGGTATAAAGAAGTCAGCCCGCAAGGCTGTTCTTCTTCTCAAACAGGCCATGTTCCCGGCTTTTTCCGAGCAGCAGGGAGTTGCATACTGCGGAGATACAAATGTGGACGTTCAGCGTAACGCTGCACTCTCTCTTGCAGCTGAAAGCCTCATCCAGGCCATGTTAAGCGTTATGGATGAAAAGACAGCTGTTGAGAAAACAGCTTCTCTTATCAGAAAGACTCCTGAGATTGCAAGAATTCTCCAGACCGACATAGATGCAGCGTATGAGGGAGATCCGGCTGCAAAGAGCAAGAGTGAAGTTGCTCTGGCCTACCCTTCTTTCCCTGCCATCTGCATTTACAGAATTGCACATGCCCTTTATGAGGACCAGGTTCCTCTTATCCCGAGAATCATGACTGAGTACGGACACGAGATTACAGGCATTGATATCCATCCGGGTGCAACAATCGGGCCCTACTTCTTTATAGACCACGGTACAGGTGTTGTTATTGGTGAGACTACAACCATAGCCGACCACGTTAAGATCTACCAGCACGTTACACTCGGAGCAAAGAGCTTTAAGGTTAACGACGACGGTTCTCTGGTCAAGGGAATTAAGAGACATCCGGATATTGGTTCTCATGTTGTAATTTACGCAGGAGCCACCATCCTCGGCGGCGAAACAAAAATCGGGGATAACTGCATAATCGGCGGTAACATCTGGCTTACAAGATCAGTAGATGCCGGCACAACAGTTGTTTCAAAGCCTGCTGAAATCAAAAGAATCTGAAGCCTCTCCATTCGGAAAATTGGGCGGAAACGGAAAAAATTCCGAATGGATTTTCCATTTTTAGCTGTTTTTAGGGTTTTTCATTCGGAAAAAAGGGCAGAAACGGAAAAAATTCCGAATAGCTTTCTTGTTTTATACTATCCTCTGTGTTATTTTGATAAGTACAGGAGGAAAGTATGATTCAGAGACCTTTATACCTTGAACGGCTGAAAGAAAGAATGTGGAATGACTCCATTAAAATTATCACCGGTATAAGAAGATGTGGAAAATCTTTTCTTCTGAAAAACATTTTCTACGACTATCTTCTCTCTTCCGGTGTGGATAGAGACAGAATTATAATGTTTTCTTTTGATTCTGCCCTTGATCTGCAACTGATTGGAGAAGATCTGGTTGAAATGCAGAAGGCCAGGCGTGGGGCCAATTACAAAAAGTTTATGTCTTTTATTTCTTCCAGAATAACAGATGAGGGAAAGTACTACTTTCTTTTGGATGAGATTCAGATGCTGGAGTCTTTTGAATTCGTTCTGAACGGATATCTTTCCAGAGGAAACATTGATATATATGTTACCGGCAGCAATTCAAAATTTCTCTCAACGGATGTAGTTACGGAATTCAGAGGCAGAGGGGATGAAATACATGTCATGCCGCTTTCTTTCTCTGAGTTTTATGCTTACCGTGCAGGAGATGTTTCTTCCGCTCTTGCAGAGTATATGACATATGGAGGAATGCCCCGTGTTGTTCTCTCTGACGGAGAAGAAAGCAAGATGAAATATCTTACAGATCAGCTGAATAAGACCTATATCAAAGACGTAGTTGAAAGAAACAATCTAAAAAACACAGAAGAACTGAATGAACTCCTTGATACTCTTGCCTCAGGAATATCATCCCTGACAAACCCGTTAAAACTTGAAAACACCTTTCTGTCAGAAAAAAAGGTTCACATTGGAGCAGACACCATCTCCAGATACATAAAGTATTTCAGGGAGTCCTACATTCTGGACAAGGCCTTACGATACGACTTAAAAGGAAGAAAATATATTTCTACCCCGTTTAAGATTTACTTTGAAGACACCGGACTAAGAAACGCCCGCCTTTCATTCCGCCAGATTGAAAATACCCACCTTATGGAGAATGTTATTTTCAATGAGCTTAAGTACAGAGGTTTCATGGTGGATGTAGGAAATGTTGAATGCAGAGAAAAAGACAAGAAGAAAATGCTTGAAATAGATTTTATCGCAAACAAAGGGAGCCGGAGATTCTACATTCAAAGCGCTTATTCTGTTGAGAATCAGAACAAAATGAATCAGGAAACCAGGCCATACGACCTCCTGTCAGACTCTTTTAAAAAGATTGTTGTTGTCTTTGACAAGACTGTCAGGCACTACAATGAAAAAGGCTATCTTTTCATTTCTCTTGAGGATTTTCTGCTTAACGAAGAGATCTTTTACTATTAAAACTCGTATGTAATTTTGGCCCCGCGTGTTCCCTGCTGACGCAGCACGTCTGATATTTTCTTACAGCCAAACAAGTTAATCTTTGTTTTGTCCCCGAGAGCCACAGCCATGGAGGAAGCAAGATAGGCCTTCTTAAAGCCCATGTCATCTGCCGCCTTAAGTCTTCTTTCTCCGTAACTTACCGGTCTGACTTCTCCGGAAAGGGAAAGCTCACCCATCCACACAGCATCCCCGTCGAGGGACTTTCCCGTAAAGGCGGAGTAGATGGCAGCTGCAACAGCAAGCTCAACAGAAACTTCGTTTACGCGGATTCCTCCGGCTACGTTTATATAGATATCCCTGTCGCTGAGCCTAAGTCCTGCATGGCGCTCAAGAATAGCAGCTGTTCTCATTATTCTCTGGCTGTCTATCTTTTCTGAGAAAACCCTTGTGTATGAGCTTTTTGCATCTGTTACAAGAGCCTGTATTTCAACAACAAAGGTTCTGGAGCCCTCTGAGATGGTAGCGTATGCTGTTCCGGGTGACAGTTCGTTGTTCTCACGTTTTGAAATAAAGAATGAGGAGGGGTCCTTGATCGGAGTCAGACCATTTTGGCCCATCTCAAAAATACCAATTTCATCAGCAGCCCCGAACCTGTTCTTAGACGCACGGATTAAACGGTTGTCCAGTTCCGATTCTTCAAAATAAAGAACAGTATCAACCATATGCTCTATGATCTTAGGACCTGCTATAGTTCCTTCCTTAGTTACATGCCCTATGAAAAAAACGGAACAGCCATTCTGTTTGGCAACCGTATTAATTTCCAGACAACTTCCGCGCATCTGTGGTACAGATCCGGGGACTGATGAAAACTCCTCACTCATAATGGTTTGTAATGAATCTATTACAACCAGCTGGGGTTTTTCTGTGCGAATTACATGGCAGATTGCCTCAAGATGTGTCTCACACAGAATATTGATTCTCTCCAGGTCAAGGCCGAGTCTCTCTGCCCTCTGACGGACCTGAGAAGCACTCTCCTCGCCTGAAACATACAGTACCAAACCCCTGGCACTGCACAGGTGGCAAACCTGAAGCATGAGGGTGGATTTTCCAATCCCCGGTTCTCCTCCTACAAGTACAGAAGATCCGTGGACAATCCCACCTCCAAGAACTCTGTCCAGTTCAGATATTCCGCTTGAGAATCTGAATTCATTTTCTACGGGTATGGATGAAAGGCTCTGAGATGAGGAGCTTACATTCTTCCCTCCCCTGGAGGCAGGGGCTGTCTTTTCTTCTGTAAATGAATTCCATTCTCCGCATGACGGACAGCGGCCGAGCCATTTCGGGCTGCTGTGTCCGCACATACTACAGACGTATCTTACTGCTTCAGTTTTAGCCATATTTTTCCTTAGAAGCTGATAAGCTCAACGTCAAAAATCAAGAATGAATTGGGAGGGATAATTCCCGGATAACCGTGAACACCATATCCAAGCTCGGGCGGGATTATCAGAGTTCTCTTTTCTCCCTTGCTCATGGTCTGAAGAGCCTCGTTCCAGCCTTCTATAACCTCACCGATTTTAAACTTGGCAGGAACACCTCTGTTAACGGAAGAATCAAAGACTCTGCCGTCGAGAAGAGATCCGGTATAGTGGACTGTTACACTCTGGCCCATCTTTGGATGGTTTTTGTTATCTCCTTCCTGTACAACAACATATCTGAGTCCAGATGCTGTTTTCTTTGCCTCGGGGAAGCGGTTTTTAATCTCTTCGTCTATCTTAGCCATTTCCTGAGCCTTCTTAAGCTCTTCCATGGCAGCAGCTTCCTGGACAATGTCGCTGAAAATCTGCTTTGTTACTATAAACTTCTTAGCCTCTTCTCCGACTCTTTCAATCTTTACTGTTTTAATTACGTCGCCCTGCTCTACAGCATTAACAACGTCCTGGCCTTCTACTACATGGCCAAATACTGCATGCTTTCCGTCAAGCCACGGCGTCTTTACATGGGTAATGAAGAACTGGCTTCCGTTTGTTCCGGGTCCTGCGTTTGCCATACTCATAACACCGGGTCCGTCATGCTTGAGATCCGGAGAAAACTCATCCGGGAATGTGTAGCCCGGGCCACCTGTTCCGTTTCCAAGCGGACAGCCTGCCTGAATCATGAAATCAGGGATAACTCTGTGAAACTTAATTCCCTCGTAGAAGTTTTTACCCGGCTTGCTAAGGTTAAGCTCACCTTCAACAAGGCCTATAAAGTTGGCCACTGTCATGGGAGCCTTTTTGTATTCAAGAGAAACAACAATATTTCCCTTGCTCGTTTCAATTGTGGCGTAAATGCCATCTTTTTCGTTGTATTTCATATCTGATCCTTATCAGTTTAATAATTAAAAATAGTACAAGGTTATATGAGCGTCAAATCAGTCCTCAAAAAGCTTGTCATTTGAAGAAATGAGAGTATAGATTCTCTCAAGCTCTTCTGCAGAATCAAAAGGAATAACAATCTTACCCTTTGTAAGTTTTCCCTTTACCTCTACAAGACAGCCTGTAGCAGAAAGAAACTTCTCTTCAACAGCAAGAATATCCTCGCTCTTATCCTTAAGCTTCTCCTTCTTTCCCTTAACAAAGAGTCTTCCACCCTTATTAAGCGAAGCAGCAAGTTCCTCAGCCTGTCTTACAGAGGGTTTTTCCTTAAGAATCTTGTAGTAAAGAATCTCTCTGTCTGCAGGGTTTTCTACGCTTAAAAGAGCCCTGGCATGACCCGGGGTAAACAAGCCTTCCTCAAGAGACTGAAGCATGTTTACAGGCAGAGCCAGAAGTCTCAGACTGTTGGCAACAGCCGGGCGGCTTTTTCCGACCTTAACTGCCAGTTCTTCTTGCGTAATTCCTTGTTCTGTAATAAGATAATGATATGCTTTTGCTTCTTCAACGGGGTTGAGGTTCTCTCTCTGGATGTTCTCAATAAGGGAGACTTCAAGACGCTGCATGTCTGAGAAAGTTTTAACAATACAGGGAACAGATTTAAGTCCTGCAAGCTTTGCAGCACGGAATCTTCTTTCACCTGCAACAATCATGTATCTGTTTCCGGGAATTTCTTCTACAAGAATAGGCTGTACTATTCCAACATTGGAAATAGACTGGGAAAGCTCATTTAATGCATCCGGATCAAAAACCTTTCTAGGCTGATTGGGATTTGCCTGAATCTTTGTAATATCTATTTCCTGGACAGTAGCCCCGGTTTCTTTTAATTTTTCAGTTTCAAACGCAGTTGAATCATAGTCGCCAATAAGGGAGCTAATTCCCTTTCCAAGGCCATGTTTACCTAAAGACACGTTCCAAAACCTCCTTTGCAAGCTGATTATAGGCCTTTGAGCCGCTGCAGCTGTTGTCATAAGCATTAATAGGAAGACCATGAGAAGGTGCTTCGCTTAATCTTACATTTCTCGGGATCTTGGTTTCAAAAACAAGATCATTAAAATAAGAGGAAATATCCTCAACAACTTCGTTATTAAGATTTGCTCTCTTGGAATACATGGTAAAAACTATACCTAAAACGCTAATTGAAGGGTTAAGTTTCTTCTTAACACTAGATATAGTTCTAATAAGCAGATTTAAGCCTTCCATAGCAAAGTATTCACACTGCATGGGGATTATTACATAATCTGTAAAGCAGAGAGCATTCATAGTAACAAGGTCCAGAGCAGGGGGACAGTCAACAAAAATAAAATCAAACTGATCCTCTGCACCCTTTAAAGCTTTTTTAAGAAAAAACTCTCTCTGAGGCACATCTACAAGCTCAACGGCAAGTCCAGCCATATTTATTCCACCGGAAAGGCAGAAAAGATTATTTACAGGAGTGGATTGCACAACTTCAGGATCAAATGTTTCACGTGAAACAATCTCATAAATCCCGTCTTTAGAAGTATCAGCAGAAACAGCACCCGAAAGATTGCCTTGAGAATCAAAATCAACCAGAAGAACCTTGTAACCTTCTTTTGCTAAGGCAGAACCAAGGTTAACAGCAGTGGTAGTCTTTCCAACGCCACCTTTCTGATTAAGAAAAATCACTTTTTTTGCTTTCATACCATATATAATAAGATAGATAATTAAAAATGTCATCAAATGTTGATAATTCAGAGAGATATTATTATATTAAATGCAGGAGAACAAAATGGATTTGGAAAAAGAAGTTAAGGAAGCCCTGGAAGCAGTCAGGCCTTCTCTTCAGAACGATGGTGGAGATGTTGTTTTCAACAAGATCGAAGGCAACACAGTATATGTTACATTAACCGGCTCCTGTGCAGGTTGCGCTTATGCAGCCATGACACTTAAGGGTGGAATTGAAAGAATGCTTAAGGTTAGGGTAGATCCGAACCTTGAAGTTGTTAATCTTGCACAGTTTGATCATTAATTGTTTCACGTGAAACACTGCGGCCGCTGCTTCTTGCAGCGGTCTTTTTTTCACCTGTTTTTGATAATTCAATTTTATTGGTTTTATTTTTTTGAATATTCCTGAAATGCAAAAAACCTGCATCCTAGGTGTCTAAAATGCAGGTTTTGTATCATGCTTCTTTGCATAGAAACAGATTGATTTGGTATTTTTTTGGCTTTTTTGTCAGTTTTCAGAGCCTTCCACTACAGGTGCGTCAGTGCCTTCTGTTCCCTCACTATCCTCAGTGTTTTCCTCTTCATTCTGATATTCAGTTGCGCACAATGAAACAATTCTGTCATCTTCGGTCTTCATCTTGAAGATGTTAACTCCTGTTGCGGTTCTTCCCTGAACAGATATGTCACATACGTGGGTTCTGATTGTTATGCCGTTCTTTGTAATACAAACAAGGTCGTTGTTGTCATCTACTGAAAGGGCAGCAACAATATCGAGTGTATTTTCTGACAGCTTATAGATTTGCTGACCGCCTGTTGCTCTGTGGTGAGCGTTGAACTTATCAAATTCAACCTGCTTGCCCTTTCCAAGTTCGGTAACCATAAGAATGTTCTTCTGGTTATCTACCTTCATAAGGCCTACAACCTCATCATCATCAGAGAGCTTAATTCCTCTTACGCCGTGAGTTGCTCTTCCCATGACTCTGACCTCATCAACAGAGAACCTCAAGCCCTTGCCCTTCTTTGTTACGAGCATGACCTCATCTCCCTGGTGAACGAATTCGCAGTGGAGCATTACATCATCCTCATCAAGAACAATTGCCTTAATTCCGTTTTTGCGGCCGTTTATGAACTGGTTGAGGGCAACCTGCTTTACAACGCCCTTCTTTGTACACATAAGAAGATAGAGATCTTCAGAGAAATCAGTAAAGTTAATTACAGAAGTTATGGCCTCGTCAGGATCCATCTTCGGAAGAACTGCCTTTATGCTGGTTCCCTTACCTGTCTTGCTTCCTTCCGGAATCTCCCAGGTTTCAAGAACAAAGGCCTTTCCTGCGGATGTGACATACATAATCTTGTCATGTGTGTTTGCTGTGAACATGTGTTCAACAAAGTCCTCATCACGCAGTGTTGCTCCCTTAACGCCCTTACCGCCGCGGTTCTGAGTCTTATACTCTTCGGCGGAAACACGCTTTACAAAGCCTCTGTGTGTTGCAACAACAACACATTCTTCCTTCTTTATAAAGTCCTTATCCATAATTCCGGAAAGCTCTCTTGCCTGTATTTCAGATCTTCTTTCATCTCCGAAATCTGCCTTGAGCTGGATAATTTCCTTCTTGACCTCGCCAAGCATCTTAACAGGATCTTCAAGAAGACTTCTGTAGAAGGCAATCTTTACCTCAAGCTCTGCAAGTTCATCCATAATCTCCTGTGTTTCAAGGTGACTGAGTCTTCCAAGTCTCATCTGGATAATTGCATTAGCCTGAATCTCTGAGAGGGCAAAGCGGCTCTGAAGCTTAAGAGAGGCTTCTTCGTTGTCCTTGGCTGTCTTGATAATCTCAATTACTTCATCAATATTCTCAAGACCAATCTTCAGACCGAGAAGTACGTGTTCTCTCTGAAGAGCCTTGTCCAGGTCAAACTTTGTTCTTCTTGTTACAACTTCTTTTCTGTGCTCGAGATAGTAGTAGAGCATGTCCTTAAGTGTAAGAAGCTTCGGTCTGCCGGAAACAAGAGCCAGGTTGTTAACGTTGAAGTTGGACTCAAGGGCTGTGTTCTTGAACAGGTGGTTTACAACAATCTCAGGTACTGCACCGTTTTTAAGCTCTATTACCAGACGGATACCGTCACGGTCTGACTCATCACGGACTACAGATACATCTCTGAGAACATCGTCTTTCTTAAGCTGCTCAATATGGTCCTTAAGGGCTCTTTTGTTAACCTGATAGGGGAGTTCGGTAAAGACAATTGCATCATGTGTCTTCTGTTCCTCTATGTGGTAAACGCCTCTGAGAACAACCTTACCGCGGCCGGTCTCATAAGCATCCTTAATTCCCTTCTTTCCACAGATAAGACCCTTTGTGGGGAAGTCAGGTCCGTGGACATATTCCATCAGCTCGGCAATTGTAATATCCGGGTTGTCAATCAGGGCACAAAGTCCGTCACAAACCTCTGAGAGGTTGTGGGGAGCCATGTTTGTAGCCATACCTACGGCAATTCCGCTGGTTCCGTTTACAATCATGAACGGGAAACCGGAAGGAAGAACAGAAGGCTCCTGGAGAGAATCGTCAAAGTTGTTAACAAAATCAACGGTATTCTTCTCAATATCGGAAAGCATGAGCTCACCCATGCGGCTCATCTTGGCTTCTGTGTATCTGTATGCTGCAGGTGGGTCGCCGTCTATAGAACCGAAGTTACCCTGCGGCTTTACAACCGGATAGCGCAGTGAGAAGTCCTGGGCAAGACGAACCATTGCATCGTAAACGGAAGCGTCTCCGTGCGGATGGTACTTACCGAGAACATCACCTACAATTCTCGCACTCTTCTTTGTTCCGCCGCTGGCCTTGATTCCGAGTTCGTACATATCGTACAGAATTCTTCTGTGAACAGGCTTAAGACCGTCCCTTACGTCGGGGAGGGCGCGGCTGACTATAACCGACATTGCATAGTCCAGATAGGACTTTTTCATCTCCTGGGAAAGATCGGAAACCAGGATTCTGTTTTCAGTATTGTTTTCCATATTCCTTCTCCTCAGGCATCAATATTTGCGTATGTTGCGTTCTCTTCAATGTAGACACGCCTCGGTTCTACATCCTCACCCATAAGCATGCTGAATACGTTGTCAGCTTCTATGGCATCTGAAAGATGTACTCTTGTAATAAATCTGCGCTCAGGATCCATTGTGGTCTCCCAGAGCTGTTCCGGGTTCATCTCACCAAGACCTTTGTAGCGCTGAATCTTATAGCTCTTATCATCATCAACACTCAGATTATGCTCAGTAAGAATCTTTACTCTCTCATCTTCGTCGTATGCATAATAATCCTTGCTCTTGATTGAGATCTTATACAACGGCGGCATGGCAAAATATACATAGCCTGCATCAATAAGAGGACGCATATATCTGAAGAAGAAGGTAAGAAGCAATGTTCTGATATGAGAGCCGTCAACATCAGCATCAGCCATGATAATTATCTTGTGATATCTGACTTTTGAAATGTCGAACGTAGCACCCAGACCTGCGCCTATGGACGCAATGACCGGCTGCAACTTGTCATTTCCGGCAACCTTGTCTTCTCTTGTCTTCTCAACGTTGAGCATCTTTCCCCAGAGAGAAAGGATGGCCTGGGTTCTTCTGTCACGACCCTGGTTTGCAGAGCCTCCTGCAGAATCTCCCTCAACAATGAAAATTTCGCGGTTTGCAGGATCTTTTTCACTGCAGTCGGCAAGTTTACTGGGAAGACTTCCTCCGTCGTTCTTCTTGCGTTCTTTTTCGCGTGCCTTTTTGGCTGCAACCCTGGCTCTTGCTGAGTTAACTGTCTTATCAAGAAGGGCCTCAATATAGGCCGGATTCTCATCAAAGAAGTCATTCATCTTCTCGTAAACAAAAGAGTAGGTGAGTCCCTGAACATAGGAACTACCGAGCTTCATCTTTGTCTGACCCTCAAACTGCGGCTCTGAAAGCTTTACTGAGATAACGGCTGAAAGACCTTCTCTTACGTCTGAGTTGAAACCTTCCTTAAAATCATCCGTCTGGATGAATTCAAGTGTTTTCTTGTCCTTCTTGAATTTGTCACACTTATCAAGCTGGTTTCTTACAGCAGCAACAAGACCGGTTGTAAATCCAACAAGGTGCTTTCCGCCTTCACGGGTGTTGATGTTGTTGGCAAAGGAGAAGACTCTTTCGTCATAGCGGTCTGAATACTGAAGAGAAAACTCAATCTCTGCAACTCCGCCTGCGTTCTGTCTTGTTCCTTCTGCATAGCACGGCTCTGAACCTTCCGGAATTATTCTGCTGTTCTTGTTCATGTAGGAGACAAAGTCCTTGATACCGCCTTCAAAATGGAAGACCTTCTCAAGCGGCTCTTCACCCCTGTCATCTACAGCATTGATGGTAATTCCCTTGTTAAGGAAGGCAAGTTCCCTGAATCTCTCGCAGAGAATGCTGAAGTCAAACTTGTCAGACTCCATTACATGCTCTGAATCACCTTCAGATTTCTTTGCATCCGGATGGAACTTAATTGTTGTACCAACCTTATCTGATTTTCCTACAACAGCTACAGGAGCCTCAGGAACACCTATGTGGTATGTCTGTCTGAAGATTTTGCCGTCTCTGTAAACAGTTGCCTCAAGAAAATCTGAGAGAGCGTTTACAACACTGACACCAACACCGTGCAGACCTCCGGATACCTTGTATCCTCCGTCTCCGAACTTTCCGCCGGCATGGAGGTTGCAGAGAGCAACCTGAAGGGCACTGACACCCTCTGTCGGGTGCATGTCGGTAGGAATACCACGGCCGTTGTCCTCAACGGTCACTATATTTCCCTTGTCAATTCTGATATTGATTGTGTCGCAATATCCGGCAACAGCTTCGTCTATACTGTTGTCTACAACTTCATAGACCAAATGATGCAGTCCTTCGGATCCTGTGGAACCAATGTACATACCCGGTCTTTTTCTGACAGCTTCAAGTCCATGCAGAACATGTATCTTATCACCCTTGTACTCTTCAGTAACCTTGGTAATGTTAATGTCCTGCTGGATGTTCTGTTCATTATCCATAAACAAAAAACCTCCGGGATTTAAACCCTGATTTTCAAATCTCCTATACCATAATATATATAATATATAAGATATCTGTATATTATCATCTTTATATATTCTTATTCAACATATACGGGAAATTTAGACTGTTTGATATGTCACTCGTTCTTCTTGAAAATGGCCTGATTTCAATTTATCATTCAAAATACCATGACACTGAAAACTGAAGAACTCTGGAACAGAGCAAATGAAATAATCAGGAAGGGTCTTTCTGACTCTGAATACAAGACCTGGTTTACCAGAATAACACTCGGTCCCGAAGAAAACGGGAAAATCACGCTCTACGCTAATTCTGCGTTCTTCAGGGATAATTTCATTAAAGAATACAAAACTCTTGCTGAGGACGCTTTAAACAGTCTTGGAGAGGGAAATTTTACAATAGACGTGCAGATAAAACCCAGAAAAGAAGAATCTGTAAAGAAAGAAACACCTGAAATCAAGGCTCCGAAAGAAAAAGCACTGGAAAAAAGAACTTCTAAAAAAGATGTTCTTCTTAACAGTGCATACACCTTTGACTCATTTATTCCGGGAGAAAACAGTAACTTTGCCTACAGTGCCTGTCTTGCAATAGCAAAGGATCCGGGCTCTGTTTACAATCCGTGTCTGATTTACGGCGGAGTAGGTCTTGGAAAAACACATTTGCTGCAGAGTATAGGAAACTACGTTCAGCAGAATACAAATCTCAAGGTTATGTATGTTACGGCCGAAAATTTTACAAATGAATTTATTCAGGCCATCAACGACAGGACTACAAGACAGTTTCAGAATAAATACAGAAAGGTTTCTGTTCTTCTTATAGATGATATTCAGTTTTTACAGAAAAAAGCTGAAACCCAGAATGAATTATTTAATACTTTCAACGACCTGTATGACACGGGACGCCAGATAGTATTTACATGCGACCGTCCGGTAGAAGAACTGAGAGACGTTACAGACAGGCTGAGAAGCCGTTTCTCACGTGGTTTGAATATTGATATTCAGCCGCCAAGTTTTGAAACCAGAATGGCTATTTTAAGGGCTAAATGCAAGGATAAGAAATTTCCTATAAATGATGATGTTCTTGAATATATTGCAAACAATATTTCTAGTAACGTAAGAGCCCTTGAATCCTGTATTACAAAATTAATGGCCTACAGTACCCTGCTCAAAAAGGATATTTCTCTTGAAACTGCAAAGGAACAGCTGGGGCAGATTATTAATTCAAACAAGGATACTTCAGGAATCTCAATTGATCTGATAATAAAGACTGTAGCTTTTTACTATAATGTATCTCCTTTTGATATAAAGGGTAAGAGTAAAAGCCAGAGTATTGTTGTACCAAGAAAGATTGCCATGTATCTTTGCAGAACCATGACTGATTTTTCAACAACTGAGATAGCTGCAGAGTTTGGAGGTAAAAACCATACAACAGTTATTTACAGTATAGAGAAGGTTGAGGCGCAGCTTCATTCTTCTGACAATGATACTGCTGCAGTGATTGAAAAACTTAAAAATCAGATTAAGGCAGACAGTAAAAAATAGTTGTGCAATTTCTGTGAAATTCATGTTTAAAAATAGCTGTTTCCTGTTAATAAAAAATTACCTGTCAAATTCAGTTATTTTTATTTATGAAAAACCTGGTTTTTATTCTTAATTAAGATAAGGACTTGCTAGGTTATACACAATTTTTGTGATACTATTATTACTGCTAAGAAATAAATATTAAAACACTAATTTAGAATGGAGATAGAAAAATGAAATTTGTATGTGATCAGGAAAAACTTCTTAAAGAAATATCAAATGCAAATGATTTCACAGCTCAGAGAAATAGTCTGACCGTATTGGGCAGTATCTATCTTTGTCTTGAAGGAAATTCTCTTACAATAAAATCAACAGACCAGAAGATGGGTTATGTTTCATGTATTGAAGTCTCAGGTGAAGAAGACGGAACTACAACAGTTATGGGAACAAAGTTCCTTGATATAATCAAAAACCTTCCTTCAGGAGTAATAAGATTTTCTGAAGAGGACAGACTTCTTAAAATCAGTACAGAAAATGCAAAGGTTAATTTTAAGATTGTTACAGCAGATGCTTCAGCATTCCCTGTAATTGATATTCCTTCTTCAGATATGTTCTTTACTGTAGCTCAGAAAGATCTTACAGATATGATTAACCAGGTAAGTTTTGCAGTATCTGATGATGAGAGTAAATTTGCCATGAACGGAGCTCTCTTTGAGAAAAATGAAGGTTCTGTAACAATGGTTGCAACAGACGGAAGAAGACTTTCTTACATAGAAAGAAAAAATGACTCAGTTATTCCTGATTTCAGTCCTATAACCATTCCTTCAAAGTTCCTTTCAATCATTAAAAAGAGTTCAGTAAATGAAGGAAGTTTTAATGTTTGTATTACAGACTCTTCAATCTTTATTAAAAACGGAGATTCAGTTCTTTTCTCAAATCTTATCAAGAATGAATTCCCGGCTTACAGACGTGTTATTCCACAGAGCCTTTCAAAGAGCTGTATTGTAAACAGAAAAGAACTTGAAGAAGCAATTAAGAGAGTTTCAATTCTCGTTGAAAACAAGTTTAAGAAGATTATTCTTGATTTCAGTGAAAATACACTTACAGTTTACACTCAGAATAATGATCTTGGAGAAGGTAAGCAGGTTCTTGAATGTTCCTACAGCGGCGAGAATGTTGTATGTGCCATGAATTACATGTATCTTCTTGATCCGATCAGGGTAATGGAATCTGAAAGTGTAAATATTTCATTCAATGAAGCTTCAAGACCATTTGTTGTAAAACCTGAACCTGAAAGAGATTATCTGCATGTTATCATGCCCATGAATCTCAATTAACAGATGCAGATAAGGACACTTGTATACTCAGGATTCAGAAACCTCAGAGACGGAAAGCTAGATGTCTCTTCAAGGCAGGTTATACTCAAAGGTGAAAACGGACAGGGAAAAACAAATCTGCTGGAAGCAATTTATATTCTTTGCTACGGATCTTCATTCAGAACACAGAATATAAAGGACGCAGTAAAAACAGAGAGCAGTTATTTTTCCCTCCGTTCATTTTTTACCGACTCAAACAATCTTCCCAGATCTTCAGAAGTAGACCTCTATGGAAATGAAAAGACAATAATTGTTGACGGAAAACTTATAAGGGACAGAAAAGAACTTATATACAACATCCCGTGCATTGTTTTTTCACATGATGATATGGAGATAGTACGCGGAGAACCGGAAAACAGAAGAAGGTTCTTCAACCAGACTATGAGTATGTATGACCCTGTCTTTTTTGAAGATTTGAGAAAGTACAACAGAATTCTCAGACAGAGAAATACAGTTATAAAGGAAAGAAGGCTTAATTTAATTGACGTCTACGACACTTCTCTTGCAAATGCAGCCATTCCTCTTATCAAAAAAAGAAGACAGGTCTGCAACGAATTTCTTGAAATCTTTCCCTCTTTCTACAGCACTGTCAGCGGAGC
Organism: Sphaerochaetaceae bacterium; assembly: GCA_024699225.1. Classification (GTDB taxonomy): domain Bacteria; phylum Spirochaetota; class Spirochaetia; order Sphaerochaetales; family Sphaerochaetaceae; genus UBA1265. Next base: position 12,559 of record JAILPZ010000039.1, on the reverse strand, counting down.
TGAAAGTGAGATAAAAATAGAATACAGACCCTCCTGGGATGAAAACATGAGTGCTTCCGATATTGAAGAGCGCCTGATAAGCCAGAGGGAAACAGATATAAAAATGAACACAACAACCGGCGGCCCTCACAGAGACAAGTTTATAATTACAGACGAGAAGGGCATGTTTGCAAACACAGCATCCACCGGCCAGATGAGACTTGCTTCTTTAATTCTCCGTTCAGCCCAGGCTGAGTTCTACAGAAAAAAAACAGGGCAGAATCCTGTATTATTAATTGATGATGTACTGCTGGAACTTGATTCAAAAAAGAGGGCAAGGTATCTTGAAGCTCTGGGAAATTACAGTCAGGCATTTTTTACTTTCCTTCCTGATGAAAAGTATTTTGATGATATGTTAAATCTTCCGGATACAAAGATTTATAATGTTAAAGATGGAGGTTTTGAGCTTGAAAGTCAAAGATAATTACAATCGACTGGCCCCGGAAGATCCGGTAAAAAGCAACAGCTACTTTGACCAGGTTCTCAAGCGCCATCACATAGATCTGGATTCTTCGGAAAGCCAGATAAAACTTACCTGGTCCCTGATTGCCGGAGAGACCTTTGCTTCTGTCAGTGAATGTGAAAAAGTTTCAAACGGAACTCTTTATATAAAGTGTAAAAACCCATCTTACGCAGCAAGTCTGAGGATGAGCTCGAGAGAACTTATAAAAAAGGTAAATTCCGTGTTTCCTGATTTGAAGGTAACTAAAATCAGGGTCAGAATTTGCTGAATCTTGACCAAAGTTGTCTTGAACTATATACTCAGTTTTTACCGCGCTTTAAAAAAGCATGAATCATTAAAATCCCGCATTATTGCGATAAAAATGGAGATAACCCGTTATGAGTTACAAAGGCAAAAGAACCTATCAGCCAAGTAAAGTAAAAAGAAACAGAAAGTTCGGTTTCAGAGCCCGTATGGCAACAAAGGGCGGCCGCCTTGTTCTTGCAAGAAGAAGAGCAAAGGGCAGACACAGTCTCACAGTTTCTGATGAGAAAAAGCCTTACTAAGAAACAGATAATCAGATCAAAGACAGATATAGATAATTTATTTAAAGCAGGAAAGAAATACTCTTCTTCCTGCTTTAAGTTGTTGGTAAGACAAAATAATCTTCCATATAGCAGAATGATTGTCATACCTGTCAGACACTTTGGAAATTCAGTCAGAAGAAACAAAATCAGACGCCAGTTAAAAGAAATATGGCGCCTTAATCAGGATAGAATTCTTCCGGGACTGGATTGTGCATTCATTGTGTATTCGGATTCAGATTTGTCCTACGGCGAGAAAGAAGAAATCTTAATAAATCTACTCAATAAAAGCGGGTCCCTTAAGGGATGACGCTTTTTTTGTCTTTATAGGACAATTCTCCGGCTTCACATACAAAACTGCGGAGAAGTAATTATGGAAAAGAAAACCATATGGATATTTGTAATAACAATTGTGGTTGTTTTTGCATTTGTCTTTGTACAGCAGCTTATTACATCGTCTAATGAACAGAGCGCAGATACAACTGCCGAGGCTGTTCAGGAAACGGTAGTTGAAGAAGTTATTGAGACACAAAAGCTGTCATCAATATATCATCCTGTCTCTTATTCGGAGACCAGGGAAACGTTTACAGTTGAAACAGACTATGTTTCAGTAGATTTCGATACAAAGGGTGCATCTGTTTCTTCAATCAAAATGAAGAACTATAACGATGCAAACGGAGATCTTGCTGATGTTGTTTTCAAGGGAGAGAACGACAACAACGCTTTCCTTCTTTACTGGGGAAATGATATTGAAGACCCGGTTCTGGATAACTTCAGTTACACTGTCAACGAGACTCAGGACGGAATCAGCGTAGTATTTACAAAGAACTACACAAAGGATAACGGCGAGGCATTTACCCTCACAAAAACCTTCCTTTTCAAGGATGGAGAGTATCTTTTCCAGTTAACTGTAGATGTAAACGGTGCAGAACTTAAAGAATCAGAGTATGCCTTTACCATCGGCTACGAGCCACAGGTAGGACCTGCCTTTAACGTTCTTAAGAACAATAACTACGACTACAGACGCTTCTATGCCGGCCTTATCAAGTCAAACGGAAAGGTCTCAAGAAGCACAGTAAAGCTTTCAAAGAACACCTTCTATTCAACACAGGATTTCAAGTGGTTCAGCGTAACAAGTAAGTACTTTACTGTAATTGGTTCACCTGTAAACCAGGAAGCAGACTACCTCTATCAGGCAACACAGGGAAGCGGAGATATCTCACAGACAAACGGATTCTTTATCTCTGTTCCTTCTGATGAGACAGAAGCATCTTCTTTCTACTACTACTGCGGACCGCAGCTTAAGACATATCTTGGTTCCTACTACAGCGGAACAGACAACGCATGGGGAATCAGAGGACTTAACCTTGATGACGCTATGGAAAGCGGATCCATGCTTGGCTGGCTTGAGAACATTCTCAAGGCTCTGCTTCAGCTTCTTTACAAGATTATCCCGAACTACGGTGTGGGCATTATCCTTGTAACCCTTATTCTTAAGATTGTTCTGTGGCCTCTTACAAAGAAGAGTATGGCTTCTACAGCAAAGATGCAGGCCCTTACTCCCCAGCTTAACGAGATTAAGACAAAGTACGCAGACAACCCGCAGAAGCAGAATATGGAGATTCAGGCACTGTACAAGGAGAACGGAGTCAGCACCCTCGGCGGATGTCTGCCCATGCTCATCCAGTTCCCGATCCTCATTGCTTTCTACGGCCTTTTGAACAAGCACTTTGAGCTCAGAGGAGCCATGTTCATCCCCGGATGGATTACAGACCTCTCTGTTCCTGAGACAATTGCAACACTTGGATTCAGTATTCCGTTTATCGGAAACGAGATTCACCTGCTGCCGATTATATACACAGTCAGTATGATCTTCTCCATGAAGTTCACACAGGCTTCAAATGCAAATTCTGCAGGTCCGAACAAGTCAACAACATGGCTCATGACCTGGGGAATGCCGATCATGTTCTTCTTCGTTCTTTACTCTGCACCTTCCGGACTGCTCCTTTACTGGACAGTACAGAACGCACTTTCAATCCTTCAGCAGGTTTACACAAACAGCAAGGTATTTAAAGACGGACTGCAGAAGGAATCTGCAAAGCCTAAAAAAGAATCAAAGGCTGTTCTGAAGTATCAGGAAAAGCTCAAGGCTCTTGAGGCTGCAAACAAAAACAACAAGAAGGGTAAAAAATGATTAGAGAATTTGAAGGGAAAACAGAACAGGATGCCATTAAAATGGCAATAGAAGAGCTTCATATTGAAAGAGAAGACTTTGATGTTGAAGTTATAGATAACGGTAAGCACGGCCTCTTTAAGAGGGGAAACGTAAAAATCCGCGTCCACATTGATACAGATCAGGAAGAAGAGTCTCCGGTCTATGAAGAGCCTGATACTTCTGAAGATTCCTACGAGGAAGAGGAAGAAGAGGAGACTCTGGAAGCTGATGAAAAGTTTGAAGAGGAAGTATGTGCTTTCCTGGAAGGGATTGTGAAACATATGGGTTATGACTGCACAGCCAAGGTTACTTCCAGAAAGGGCAGAAAGGTCAATGTTGAGATTGAAAGCGATTCTTCAAGCATAATTATCGGCAGAAAGGGTAAGAACCTTGATGCACTTCAGGTCCTTGCAAACGTGTACGGCGGAAAGAGCGACAATGAGAGAAAGATTATTGTTGATTCTGAAGGATACAGGATTCGCCATGAGGAGCAGGTTGTCCGCTCAGCATACAAGGTTGCACAGCAGGTCAGAAAGACTGGCCGCAGCCGCCTTCTCGAGCCCATGAATCCGTACGAGAGACGCCTTGTTCACACAGCTCTCAACGACGTTACAGGAATTGAGACCAAGAGCGAAGGCACAGGCCTTTACAAGCAGGTCAGAATTCTTTCAACAAAGAACTACAGATAATAACCTGTAAATACAAGAAAACCCGTTTTGGAAGACCAGAACGGGTTTTTTCTTCTTATTTTATATCTCGCCACTTTCCGGAAGCCAGCAGTTCCCTGAGTTCAGCACTCTTTTTCTCTGAGAACTGAGCTCCTACCTGCTTTATAATCTGGCCGGCAAGAACGGAGGCAATTGTACCGCTTTCAACTACATCCATGCCGTTGCAAAGTCCGTACAGGAAACCTGCTGCGTATGTATCTCCGGCACCTGTGGTGTCTACCGGAACGGACGGGCCCTTGACCGGGATTTCAAACATCTCGCCTCTATAGGAGATAAACGAACCCTTCTTTCCGTTTTTGACAATGGCTGTCTCACAGAGCTTGCCCATGCTCTTGCAGCAGAGCTCAGGGTCGTAGTTGTCGAACATGATTCTTGCCTCTTCCTTGTTTGCAAAAACAACATCGCAGCTTGATTTTATAATCTCCAGGAAGGCGTCTCTGTTTCTGCCTACGGCAAACTGATCTGCTATGTCAAACGAGATTTTAGCTCCGGCAGTTTTTGCTATATCTATGGCTTTGTAAATTGCCTCTGTCTGATTCTTTGTATCCAGCATGTAGCCGGTGAAGTGAAAGAAGTCAGCCTTTTTAAGAGTCTGCTCATCTATATCAGAAACACAGAAGTCCCTGTTGGCCCCCAGGAAGGTGTTCATGGTCCTGTCTGAATCAGGAGTGATTAGGATGATGGAGGAACCTGTAGGATTGTCAGACTTCCCCAGATTGTCCAGAACGCCCAGTGCCTTGAGATTCTTTCTGTATATTTCACCGTATTCATCATTTCCAACTTTGCCGCCAAGGGCCGTTTTTACGCCCATTGCGCTTAAGGTAATGATTGTGTTCGGGCAGGAGCCGCCGCAGGAGTAGGAGGGCTTCTTGTTTTTGCTTATGAAGGAAGAAAGCTCGAGACGCTTATTAACGTCAACAAGATTCATGGTTCCCTTGTAAAGACCAAGGTCACGCAGTTCTTTATCTGATACAGAAACAATAACATCTATGAGAGGATTCCCTATCCCATAGACAAATGGAGTCTCGTTTTTCATGAGGATATTCTATCACACAATTATTAAGATTAGAAATTGTGTTGTTCAGCTATCAGGTAAAATTTTTGTATCTTCATGTTATAACAGAAAAAAGTGTATTAAATGGAAAGTTTTACACACACTATTGCACAGGAATTGCACAAGCTGTTGTGAGATTCTTTAAATTATTTGTACGGAAGCTTTGCAACAAAGGTGGAACAAAAAGAACACAAACTGGTACAAATATAGTTAAATTTTTATATATAAAAGAAATAATAATAAATAATTATTTGCTGATTATTTAAAACTTATATAGCTTTTTAATGAAAATGTTCTAAAAACGGAACAATAAAAAACGTTTGTTAAGTAAAGTTATGCACAGGAATTGCACAAGCTGTTGAAAAAATGTTTCAAAGACTCTCAGAAATAGTCTGAATGGCAGCTACTGCGTATAGAGCTGCTGTTTCACAGCGAAGTATGTTTGTTTTAAGAAGAACCGGGTGAAAAGAATTCTCCATGAGAAAACGGCATTCGCTCTCTTCAAATCCGCCTTCAGGACCTACTACTACAGCGTAGACGCAGTCCCTGTTTTCAGGATCCTCAAGGAGGGAAAGAAGGTTTTTCTGATTCTCTTCAAGTTTATTCTGGTGAAAAAAAAGACCGCAGAGCTTTTGGCCGGATTTTGATTTGAAATGCTGAGGAATCTCCTCAAGAGTTATGCTTTCACAGACCTCTGTGGGAACAAGGCTTCCGCTCTGCTGTACAGCCTCCCTGACAAGGGAGCTGTAACGGCTGCTTTTTGTTGCAGAGTCAGAAATTTCTGCAACACAGTTTTTGCTCTTAACAGGAACTATTGCCCGAACTCCCATTTCAGTTGCCCGCTTTATTATCTCGTCCATTTTGCGGCCCTTTGGCAGACACTGGTATAAAACAATGGTTTTCTCGGGCCTTGAATCGGGCAGGGCGTCTGTTGTCTCTACAGCTTCTTCAAGAGGCTCTGCAGAGAGTGTACAGCTTCCCTTTTTTATCTTCTCAACTGTAAGAAGGTATGTTTTTCCTTCTCTGTCCCTGCCGGTTATCTGACGGCCTTCCTTAAGGCGCAGTACGTTTACTATGTAGTTACTGTCGCTTCCTGTAAGAGTCAGTGAGTTCTGGCCGTGGAATTCCGGTGGGAGGAGAAAGAGTCTCATAGTTTTTTTGTTGCCTTTTTCAGGTAGGAGAGGGCACGCTTTTCTACAAGAGGAGAAAGCATGTCGTAAACCCACTGATGGTAGCTGTTAACCATTTCTATCTCACGCTCTGTGAGCATTTCCCTGACTATGAGGCGTCTTTCATAAGGACAGCATGTAAGCTGTTCAAAGGTTAAAAACTGTCCGAACTCTGTCTTTTTGTCCTTTACAACTGCAACAAGATTCTCAATACGGATTCCGTGACTTCCCTCGCGGTAAAGACCCGGCTCATCACTTAGAACCATTCCTTCTCTGAGAGGTATTCCTGCGGCAGCCGGATGAGCTGAGATTCTCTGGGGTCCTTCATGTACTGCAAGGCGGTGTCCGACTCCGTGTCCTGTTCCATGGAAGAAGGAAAGGCCTTCATTCCACAGGAACATATGGGCCAGGATATCCAGCTGGTGGCCGTCTGTTCCTTCAGGGAAGACCTGGGAAGCGAGGGCCAGATGGCCTTTAAGTACATTAGTATAGTCTACCTTCTGTTGCTTTGTAGCTCTTCCAAAGAGCAGGGTTCTTGTAATATCTGTGGTTCCGTATTTGTACTGTCCGCCGGAGTCGAGAACGAGAAGGCCGTTGCCTTCAATCTTCTTGTCTGTCTCTTCTGTTGCGCTGTAGTGTACAACAGCTCCGTGATCAGCAAAGCCTGCTATTGTAGAGAAGGAAGGGCCCAGGTAGTCTTCTTCAAGTTCTCTTTCATCTGAAAGAGCCTTTGCAATTGAAACTTCTGAGTAGTATCCGTCCTTCTTTTTGTTTCTCTCAACATCTGAAAGGAAGTTTACCAGTGCCACACCGTCAAGGATGTGGGCTGTTCTCATTCCCTGAAGCTCTGTTTTGTTCTTGCAGGCCTTAAAGAGAGTTGAATACTCTTCTCCTTCACTGATTTTTACAGAGGGAGAAAGGGCATTGTAAAGCTGCATGTTAATCCTGGATGGGTTAAGGCGCAGAGTGCAGTCTGAGAGTTTTGAAAGCTCCTCAGCTGTATCTTCATAGTCATACAGTTCAAAAACTTCCTTTGAAATATCGTAGTTTTCAAAACGGCAGGGAGGAGTAAAGAGCTTAACTGTATCCTTTCCTACAAGAAGGTGTGAAAGGAAGACAGGAGTATCTTCTACGTCAGAAGCCCTCATGTTAAGAATCCATGCTATATCATCAAGAGAGGAGATAAGAAGGTAGTCTTCCTTATTCTCTGCAGCCTTTTCCCTGAGTCTTGCAATCTTACTCTCTGAGCTTTCTCCTGTAAGCTTTTTACCAAGCTTTTCAACTGCTGTGGTCGGCATCTGGGGTCTGTCTGTCCAGATCTCGTTCAGAAGATCATCTGATGCGCAGATGTTAAGGCCTGCCTTTCTGTAGTTTCTCCCGGCCTGAATCATCAGTGTTTCGGAAGCAATTCCTATTTTCTCTCCGTTACAGAAGGTTTTCTTAAGATATTCAGAGGGACTTGAGGCTTCAGGTCCGTTTGATTTTTTCATTTCAAAACAGGTTCCCTGAATCTGTCTTGCGCACTGGACAAAGTATCTTGAATCAACCCAGATAAGGGCCTTTTCTTCTGTAATTATTACTGTTCCTGCGCTGCCGGAAAAACCGCTGATCCAGCATCTGCTCTGCCAGCGGGGACTTACATATTCACTTTCATGAGGATCTGTTCCGTTGATAATCCAGGCTGAAAGGCCGTCTCTTTTCATCAGGGCTCTGAGAGCCTCAACTCTTTCATTTATATTCATTTTTTATTCCTTTTCTGTGCTTTAGGTGTTTTAAAAACAGTCTTCTCCTGCTTAAGACCCCAAAGGGCTATGAGAACTCCGCCAACTATCATTATAAAGCAGAGAATCTGGCCCATTGAAATATTAAGAAGGGATTTAAAGAGGGCGGTAGGCTCTGTTTCCTTACCGAGGGCAATAATGAAACCCAGCTGGGAGTCCGGTTCCCTGAAATACTCAATTATAAATCTGACAAGCCCGTAGCCTGCAAAGTAGGAGCCTGTGATAAAGCCCCTTCCGAACTTTTTCTTTTCTGCAAGCGGGCAGAGGAAGAACCAGAGAACAACAAAGAGGAAAATACCCTCAAAGAAAGCTTCATACAGCTGTGACGGGTGACGCGGGAGGTTAATCATACCTCCTTCTGTATATGTCATGCCGGCAGCTTCTGCAGCTTTTCTTACCCAGTCAATTGAAGTTGAAAAAGACGGAGCGTCGGGGAAGATCATGCCGTAGGAAGTGCCTGTACAGCGGCCCCAGAGTTCTCCGTTTATGAAGTTTCCAAGTCTTCCGAATGTGTATCCCAGCGGTATGCCGGGAATAAGGGCGTCTGCAACATCAAAGAATCTGTAGCCGTATTTTCTTGCAAAGATAAGGCCGCCTATAACACCGCCTACAACTCCGCCGTGGTAGCTCATTCCCGGAAGGCCTACAAAGGAGCCGTTTCTGAAAGGCCAGAATATCATCCACGGGTGGGTCCAGTAGTATGTTGTCCCGTCGTAGAAAAGAACGGAGAAGATTCTTGCTCCGAGAATAAGGCCCACAATTACATAGATAAAAAGGGTAGAGCCCTTATCTTCATCCATGTATCCGAGAGCCCCGTTCTTACATCTTTTTCTAAAGAAAACATAGGCAATTGCAAAGGCCACAAGGTACATAACTGCGTACCATCTGACCGGAAGAAATGAAACAACCGTCGGACTTATCCATGACGGAAAATCAACATAAAGCATGGCTCTAAGTTTAATGAGAGAAAAGGGGCTTTGCAACAATTACACCGGTATATGTATTTTTATGTAACTGTTTCCATGGCTTTGATATTTTGTATGTAAAAGGTGTATATTTTACCCATGAAAGATGTAAAGAATTTAAAACTTAAGATATTTCTTGCTGTTTTGACAGTTTTTCTGCTTGCAGGCCTTCCTGTTTTTTCAGACGGAATATATGAAAAACTGGAAACAGAAAAGTATCCTCTTGTTGTTGAGAATATAGAAGCTCCAAAGAGCACATCGACTTCAACTACAACGACCACAACCGTTGAAAAAACTGCTTCACAGTCCGGAGCAGCCAGAATACAGAATGACATGAACTCCCTGGCCAGGTTGTACAAGTACCTGGATGACCAGTATCTGTGGGATATAGACTATGATGCTGTTTATGACGCCATGGCCACAGCCATGTTTGACGCCCTGGGAGACAAGTATACCTACTATGTGACAGCTGACGAGGCAAAAGACTACGAGGAAGATAATCTCGGAACCTATGCCGGAATTGGTTTTTACCTCTCCAAGACATACCTTGAATATCAGGACCCGGAAGATCCGAGCACAATCTACTGTAACATACAGCAGGTTTTCCCGTCCTCTCCTGCAGCCTACGGCGGACTTAAGGCCGGAGACATGATTACACACATAGACGGAGAGAGTGTTATAGAGCTGGACGGAACAGAGTGTTCAAAGAGAATCAAGGGAGAAATAGGTACAACAGTAACCCTTACCATCCTCAGAGGCAGCGCCACATTTGAGCAGACATTCACAAGAGCCAAGGTAGATGTTCCTGCAGTAGTCTCAACCATGATTGAGAACACTGACATAGGCTACATTAAGATTCTTCAGTTCTACCAGAAGACTGCTGATGATACAAAGGCTGCCATTGAGAAGCTTCTCTCTGAGGGAATGAAGAGTCTTGTGATAGACCTTCGTGACTGCCCGGGAGGCGTGGTGGATTCAAGTCTTGCAATAGCAGACATGTTTGTTGCCTCAACAAAGCTTCTTACTGTTGAGTACAAGGACAGTTCAAACAACTATGAGATGTGGGCAAGCAGCAATCTTCTTGTAGACCCGTCCATGAAGGTGGCTGTTGTAGTTAACGAGAACAGTGCAAGTTCTTCAGAAATTCTTGCAGCTACTCTGAAAGACACGGGAAGGGCTACAATTGTAGGAGCACAGACCTATGGAAAGGGCATTATGCAGGCCATTTCCACCTACGGTAAGGCAGATACATCCGTTACCATAGCAACTTTTATTCCACCTTCAGGAAAAGCAATTCATGAAGTTGGAGTTGAGCCGGATATTCTTGTTCCTTCCCTGGTTGTCACAGAGGAAATGGCAGATGCCTATGTTGAAATGCTCAACAGCACCAATGCAGAGGACTTTGTTGATCTTCACAGTGAATATACAATAGAAAATGTTGATCTGTTTGTAAGGGAAAACCCGAATACGGGACTTTCAGCAGAAATTCTTCAGGCTATTGTGCAGACAGAATATTATAGTAGAATGACATACGATGAGCAGCCAGTATGCGATACGTGGTTCGATTCCCAGCTTAGGGCGGCAATCGAATTTCTTCAGGAGGATAAATAATCAATATGGTTGAGAAACTCAAACAGAGTGGAAAAATTAACAGAAAGGGCCCGGTAGTTCTTCTGATTATGGATGGAGTTGGTTTTGGCAAGTATGAAGACGGAGACGCCGTCAAGCAGGCCATGACAAAGAACCTTGATAAGCTTTTCGCCACATGTCCGTGGACAAAGCTTAAGGCTCATGGAACAGCTGTAGGTCTTCCTACAGATGCAGATATGGGAAACAGCGAGGTAGGACACAACGCAATGGGCTGCGGAAGAGTTTTTGCTCAGGGCGCCAAGCTTGTAGCCACTTCAATTGAAACAGGTGCCATGTTCGAAGGTGCAACATGGAAAAAGCTTGTTGATAATGTAAAAAAGACAAACGGAACCCTTCACTTTCTGGGTCTTCTTTCAGACGGTAACGTCCACAGTCACATCAAGAACCTTAAGGACATGATTGTTGAGGCCAAGAAAGAAGGAGTTAAGAAGGTCAGAGTTCATGCTCTTCTCGACGGAAGAGACGTAGATCCGACATCTGCTCTTGATTATTTTGATCCTTTTGCAGACTTTTTGAAGGACCTCTCAGCAGACGGCACATTTGACGGTCAGATTGCATCAGGCGGCGGAAGAATGGTTATTACCATGGACAGATACAACGCCAACTGGGACATGGTCCGCAAGGGCTGGGAAACACACGTTCTCGGTGAGGGCAGGCAGTTTGCAAGTGCCCATGAAGCTATTGAGACACTGAGAAAGGAAACCGGTGCAATTGACCAGGATCTTCCTCCTTTCGTTGTTGCAAAGGACGGAAAGCCTGTTGGAACAGTAGAGGACGGAGACTCATTTATCCTCTTTAACTTCAGAGGCGACAGAGCTCTTGAGATTTCCAAGGCCTTTGACGCTGAGACTCTTACAGAGTTTGACAGAAAGAGAAAACCAAAGGTAGAGTACGCCGGCATGATGGAATATGACGGAGACCTCCACGTTCCTCATCAGTTCCTCGTTAATCCTCCTTCAATCGACAGAACCATGGCAGAATATCTGTGTGCAAGCGGCGTAAAGCAGTTCAGCATTTCAGAGACCCAGAAGTTCGGTCATGTTACATACTTCTTTAACGGAAACAAGAGCGGAAAGTTTGACGACAAGCTTGAGGAATACGTTGAGATTCCTTCAGATATTGTTCCTTTCGAACAGCGCCCGTGGATGAAGTGTGCTGAGATTGCCGACCGCGTAATCAAGGAGATTGAAGACGGAAAGTACAGCTTTATCAAGCTCAACTTCCCCAACGGAGATATGGTAGGACACACAGGAGTCTTTGAGGCTGTTGTCTGTTCAATGGAAGGCATGGACCTTCAGATTGGCAGAATCCGTGAAGCAGTAGAGAAGGCCGGTGGCGTTCTTCTTATCACAGCAGACCACGGAAATGCAGATGATATGGTCGAGCACAAGAAAGACGGATCAGTTTCAAAGGACGCAAACGGAGAGCCAAAGCCAAAGACAAGCCACTCTCTCAACCTTGTTCCGTTCATTGTTTACGACCCGTGTTACAATGGCGAATACAGCAAGGATCTTGCAGAGGGTCTGGGAATCAGCTCAATTGCTGCAACCTGTATGTCCATGCTCGGCTTTGTACCGCCTGCAGACTACGATCCGTGTGTTGTAAAGTTCAACTGACACATCAGGAGGAAAGTAAAATGAAAAAAGCTCTGATTTTTGCAGTTGCAGTTCTTGCAGTTGTCTGTCTTGTTTCATGTATGTCCGTAAGCTCTTTTAACAAGCTCTATGTGGGCATGACAAGAAGTGAGGTTCTTTCCCTTTACGGAAGGCCCAACTCAACAGGTTACGATGGCGAAACAGAGACTGATTTCTATGTTTACTACGTTCCCTCTTCTGTCTGGGCAGAGGATGAGGTTGACTACAAGATTTCCTTCAAGAATGACAGGGTTGTCTCCTGGGGCCAGATTGGCCACACTCAGGCTCCAACAACCCA
>JAILPZ010000036.1 GCA_024699225.1 Sphaerochaetaceae bacterium | reverse complement strand
CGCCTCATACACCGGTCATTTCCTCAAGGAGATTCTGTCTTAAGTGAAAAAATATCTGCTTCTGATCCTTGTACTGCTCTCAGCATTCTGCATCTTTGCCGATTCTTATTCGGTTAAGATTCTTAACGCAGACAGGGTATCGGCTGAAGACAACCTCATTACCCTGCAGGGCAATGTCATCCTCGATGTTACCACAACCGGCAATTCCTCAGACAGGCAGACAAGAACACTTAACGCGCAGAAGGTTGTAATTAACACTGAAACCAATGAGATCTCTGCCTCGGGTTCCGTAAGTCTTTCCAGTGATGATTTGAGAGATTATTCAGGAGACAGTCTTGTATTTAACTGGGACAGCCTGGATATGACCGTATATAACGGAACATCAAGCATTGAAAAGACCAATTCAGAGTCTCAGAAAATAACTTTCCATCTTGACGGAGATAAGGTTTTCTATGACGGAGACGGCGGTCCTGTTTTTATGGACGGTGTTATTCTTTCAACCAAAGACAAGGATCCGTACTGGAGCATAGAGGCCGGCCATATAGCTATCCTGGAATCTGATTTTGTATTTAAAAATGCAGTTGTCAAACTTGGCCGGGTTCCGGTTCTCTGGGTTCCGTTTCTTTACTATCCCAATACCAGGCTTTCAATTAACCCTGCAATAGGTATTTCAGGAACCAAGGGCTACTTTATTAATACAACATATGAACTTTACGGAAGATATCCTGCAATATGGGAAAGCTCCTCAAGTTCTTCCTCCTCGTCAGATGATGAAGATGATTCTGCAATAGCTTTCTCAGCCTTAAGTCTTCTCTCTGATACTGATTCTGCAACACTGGTACGTGACGGCCTGATATACAGGGAAGAGGATAAAACAAGGGAAAAGACATCATTTGAAAAATGGGTTGAGGAGAGCGGCAGCTATCTTGCCATCATGGCAGATGCATATAAGGATTACGGAGTTGCTCTCGGAATAGATTCGGAGAATAACCTCTTTGATTCTGCTCTTGAACTTAACACAAAGGCTGTTCTTGCCTATAAGGCTGATCCTTTGACCGCTTATTACGAAAAGTGGAGATACGCAGGAGATTTCTCAGCTGCATTTAAGAAGGGGTCTACTGATTTTTCTTTTAGTATTCCGCTTATGTCTGACCCTGATGTCAAATATGACTTCTATAACAGAAATTCAATGCTTCAGCTTGATTCACTTCTCGGTTCTGAAACTGAGGTTCCCTCTACCTATAAGAGTGGAATTAACAGCTATACATGGGATGCTGCATTTAAAACATCATTTAAGTTTCTCAACCAGACTTTTACTCTTTCCAAGCTGAAGGGATGGAAAACATTTAAGTGGAATACTACAGATTATGAATATGAAACGGATGTTACCGTCCTTCCTGAACTGGATGCTTCATTAAGCGGAACTATTATTAATCTGACTAAGAATACAGAAAAAGAAAAACCGGTACACAGCTCAAATGCCCTTGCTGATTCTTTCTATGAGGAGTACAGAAACCTCAGTACAGATGAAGAAGAATCCGGTGAAGCTGATGAAAATGTTTTTAATTCCTATACTGTTTCAGATTCATCCTTAACAAAGACAACTGATTCCTATGGTATTTCTCTTGATTATAAGGCTAATACCTATCTGAAGGACCAGATGGAAGAAGAAAACAGGTCTTTCTACTTTAAGGCAGGCGGATCACTTAATTTTAAGGCAAATTCACCATGGGATATCTTTGATTTAACTGAATCTGTTACTCCTACCTATGTTTACACAATAGAAGACAAAAACACCTACCCTGAGGTGAAAGACCTTAAGGTAGTATCATCTCTTACAGCCAGTTCTCCTGTTCTGGGTCTTACATATCTTCAGACTGTAAATCTTTACAGTTTCAAGGTAAGTGAAGAAATTGAAACAGAAGAAAAGATGAAATGGGAAACAGACTATTTCAAAGAACACAGCCTTACACTTTCACGTTCTCTTGGTTCAGCTTTTACCATCTCTGCAAAACAGCAGCTTAAGCCGCTTGAACTTATCATGACTCCGTCTCTTACATATAAAAGTGGAGTTTATACCATTACCGGTTCATCTGAGTTGTATATGGAAGACGATCAGCTGTTTGAAAAAGGAAAAGCAAAACTTGAAGTTATTCAGAAAGATGAATTGTATAATTTCAATTTTACAGATACATACGACTTCAGCTGTGAAGGATGGGAAGGAAACAGTTTGGTTCAGAATCTTGATTTAAGCATTTTTAAAACAGGAATCAAATTAACTGAGAAGGCAACCTTGAAGGAGGATTTTAAGTTTGAAGCTCTGAATCTCGGGTTAACTTACGACAAGAGCTATATAAAGATGTCTTTCAAAGATACTGAATTTGATCCTGATGAACTGTCTGTCCATCTTGCCTACACCTTAAATCCTGTTTATGCGTGGTACAACAGATTAGGTTTTGCAACATCTGTTGCAGCTACCTACAAAAATGACTTTAACAACAAGTACGGTTCATCTTTGAGTTTTGATTTCTCTCTTGATTTTGCTTTATCTGAGTTTGCCAGCCTGGCTATTAAAACAACATCGACAAACGGTAGTTTTTACAGGTACTATGATGAAGAAGGGAACTTTGTTTTTAAAAAGATGGTTGATGATTTTTTCAAGTCGTTTGATTTCTTTGGGAACGGAAGAAAGTCCACCGGCTTTAATCTTAGCAGCCTGAGTGTCCAGTTTGTACATTACATGCATGACTGGTCGTTAAATGTTGATGCTACTGCATCCATAGAAACAAAGAACAATGAAAAATACTGGGCTCCTGAAGTTAAGGTATTTATCAAGTGGAATGCTATTCCTGAACTTAAGAAAGAAAACACTTTAAGTGACAATGAATGGGAGTATTAATATGAGTGCCGGTTTTGTTTTTGAAAATCCACAGGTTCTGGCTACAGTATGTGGCCCGAATGATATGAATATAGATTATCTTGAACATCTTCTCGGTTGTTCTCTCGCTGTTCGCGGAAACAGAATTGAATACTCCGGAGATGATGAAAAGACAGTTGAAATTTTCAATGCCCTTCTTCCAAGGCTCCAGAGACTTGCATCAATCAGCGAGGATATTTCCCAGCCTGAAATTCTTATGGAGTTCAAGGCCCTTGAGGCAGAAGAGGGAAAGGATCCGGATTCAGAGAAATCCAAAAAGGTTATTACAATAGGTACCCGTTCCGTTTACCCCAAAAGCAAGAAGCAGGAAGAGTACATAAATGCAATGGAGAACTCCCAGATTGTATTTGCAGTCGGTCCTGCAGGTACTGGAAAGACATTTCTTGCAGTAAGTTACTGTCTTGCTGAACTGTTAAGCGGAAGAAAGCACAAGATTATTCTTACAAGACCTGTTGTTGAAGCAGGTGAGAGTCTCGGGTTCCTGCCGGGAGATCTGAGTCAGAAGCTCAACCCATACCTCAAACCTCTGTATGACAGCATGGAGGCAACCCTTGCTCCTTCTACAGTCAAGCGTCTTGAAGAGACAGGGCAGATAGAAATAGCTCCTCTTGCATACATGAGGGGAAGAAGCATAACAAATTCATGCATTATCCTGGATGAGGCGCAGAATACTACCGTAAGTCAGATGAAAATGTTTCTTACAAGACTTGGAGAAAACTCTTGTGCTATAATTACCGGTGATGTAACACAGATAGACCTTCCTAATGCCAGGTCAAGCGGTCTGGTAGATGCTAAAGAAAGGCTTTCAGATGTTGATGGAATAACATTCATCAATTTTACGGGAAAGGATACTGTGAGATCGAGGATTGTACAGAGGATAATTGACGCATATGAAGAAAGAAAATAATAAATCCGGCATATATCTCGTAATAGCTATTTGCACAATACTTCTTTCCGCTGTAACTGTCGGTTCTTCAATTATTGTTTCTTCCTATACCGGCGCCAGGTATGAAAGATACCTTCAGACCATGAAGGTCGGCTATATTGCAGATGAGACAGTTTATGTTTTTACATCTGTTGATGTAGTAGACCAGGATGCTACAAATGAAATGAGAGAGAAGGCCAGTGGCAGCGTCAATCCGTTCTTTACATTCAGTGATTCTGACAGCGAAACTATTTTAAATAATTTCAATCAGTTTAAGAGCTACACTGAAAATGCAGGAAGCAGGATGATGGCCGTAGCCTATGATGTTATTTATAAAATTATAGACAGGGGCTATTACTCAGAAGATGAAATAAATGACGTTAAGAAACTAGGCTACACCCGGATTAATACAATAAATCATCCGGGAGAAGACAGTGAACTTGAAGAATTGGTTGATCTCTCCAATGTTCTCTGCAGATCAAATATTGATGATTTTATTCTTTCCTCGATTGACGGGTATTCTGATTATCTGAGTTCCGGAGACGTCATGACAATTCTTTCAATTGTCAAATACTGCCTTGTAGAGAACGTTCATTACGACAGTGTCATAACCTCATACTACAAAGAGTACGCTTCTTCACAGGTTCTGCCTGTGGTTAATTCATATTTTAAGGGAGATGTAATTATCCCTGTAGATACTGTTATTAAGGAAGACCAGATCAGGACTCTTGAGATTCTTGCAGAGAATGCAACAGTTACAATCAGTGATTTCTACGGTGATATTCTTCTTATGTTAATTGGCTTCCTTGCCACTACAATTGCATTCTTTAATATTGCAAAAAGCATTAGTAATCATCCTGTAAGTTTTCTTAATATAAGTACCGGTGGAATACTGTTTGTCTTTATTATTTCTACAGTTCTTATTCTCAAATACTCGGTAAGGCTACCTTATTCAACAGTTATATTCTATCCGGTATGCCTGGCTCCCATGCTTATTACTTCATTAAGCGGTAAAAGAAGGCTTGGCGTACTTACGTCAGCAATGGTAGGTCTTGGCATGACCATAGCCCCCGGAGCAACTATCTATACATTCTTCTATGCTCTTTCCATAGGCTGTTCATGTTCATACATGGTTCGCTTTTTGAATAAGAGACTTGATTCAATTTACCAGTTTGCACTCTCAATATTAAGTACTGCAGGTATTACAGCATTTTTTGTCATACTTCAGGCAAATGCAATTGAAAACATTCTTATCCTGGTTGTAATTTCAGCAATAAGAACAGCCATTACAAACCTCATTGTAATCTCATCTGTTCCTATACTTGAGAGAGTTCTTAACCTGCCTACTGCCTTCCGTCTGCACGAACTGGCTTATACAGACTCTCCGCTTCTTGTACGTCTTTCCCAGGTTGCCCCCGGAACCTACAGTCACAGCCGTCAGGTAGCTGATCTTGCTGAGGCAGCTGCAGAAGAAGTAGGTGCTAATGCAGCAGTGGCCAAGGTCGGTGGACTTTATCATGATATTGGCAAGATGGACCATCCTGAATACTTTGTTGAAAACCAGGTTGGTACCAGCAAGCACGAGGAGCTTAACCCGACGCTTTCTGCTTCCATTATCAGAAATCATGTTAAAAGTGGAGCTGACAAGGGCAGGGAAGCCGGTCTTCCTTCTGAAATCATTGATATAATTGCAAACCACCACGGAAACGACGTAATAAGATACTTCTATCATGAGGCCGTTGTTGATAAAGAGTCAAACAGAGCTGTTGAGGAACAGGACTTCAGATACAATGCTGAACCGCCTTCATCAAAAGAATGTGCAATTGTTATGATTGCCGACAGTGTAGAAGCTGCTGCCAGAACAATTGTTGAGCCAACACCGGCAAAGTTCTCCAAGTTAATCAGGCAGATTATTCTTCATAAAATAGAGAATAATCAGCTTGATAACTGTGATCTTTCAGTAAAAGACCTTGATAAGATTTCAAAGTCCTTCCTCAAGACTCTTACTGCTCTCTATCACTCAAGAATTGAATATCCTGATGAGGATGAAGATTAATGAATACCTATCTTATCGAATACACGGACAAAAAATATGAGGCCGTTGCCCCAAAAAAGGCTGTAAAAGCTTATTTGGACAAAATCTGTGCCAGTCTTGGCCTTAAGAATGTTGAATATTCAGTAACATTCTGTGATGAGGAATATATCCGCAATCTTAACAGAGACTACAGAGATATAGATAGCAGTACAGATATTTTAAGCTTTGCTGCAGAAGATGAAAAAGACGGTTTTTCTTTTATAGTTCCCGGTAAGGTTAAAAGAAACCTCGGTGATATGATTATCTGTCCTGAGGTTATGCATGCAAATGCTCAGGCCTTCAATGTAACTGATAATGAAGAACTTTCAAGGCTCCTCATTCACGGGACCCTTCATCTTGATGGCTTTGATCATAAGACTAATGATATGGATACTGAGCCCATGCTGATTAAGCAGGAGCATATTCTCAGGGAGATTAAAGCTTTGACTGAGCTATAAGGCCGCTTTCAACAATTGCTAAAGCCTCTTGTAAAGATTCCTTGCCTTCATTCTGTGTCGGTTCAACGCTTCCAATAAAGAGAACATAGCTATTGTTTGGACCTGTAAGGGTTAAAACCATTGAGCTTGAAGATTCATCAGTAAAGCTGCTGTACAAGTTCTTAATTGTTTCTACTTCCTCATGAGAGTCATTGAAATATGGGTACTCTTCTTCTGTGTCTACGTCTTTTATGACATTTGGAGTGTATGTTTCTCCGTTACACTGGAAACTGTTGAGGAATGCATAATTAGTCATATCCACAAAAGCAGAATTGTTAAGGTCATAGAACGGATATGTGCTTATGGCCATTATTTCTGAAGTATTCATGTCCATAATAAAACTTACAACCATCTTGGGGTTCTGCAGGCTGAATACTTTCTGAACTGCAAGGTCTAAAAAGTACTGTATGTCCAGGTCAGTAGTAAGCTGTATGTCAGAGCCGTAGGTAATCTGCTCACCGTATGACGGACGTGGATTTAATATGTCGGAGTAGGTGTCTTCCACCTCCAGAAGAAGCTGGGCCATATGGAACTGAGCAGGGTAAATTCTTTTTGATGATTTGACTGTAAAGATATAGTTGTTCAGTCCATAGAAAGTTATCTCATCCATCATCTTGCTGTAGTAGCTTTCATCTTCATAGGAATCAATATAAACCTTAAGAGTTTCCGACTTGTTGCACAGATTAAGAATCTGCTTCTGTGAATAAGATGTGTAAAAGCTCAGAGTCTGAGAGAGCATGTCAAGTTTCGTGTTATCTATCCCTTCCATGTTTATATAAACGTCATAAACTGGAACTTCCATGGCGAGTATACGGTTGTCTCTGTCGTAAACTGTCCCTTCAACAACAGTAGATGCAACCTGGGGATCCATATACTTCCCGGTGCGCATTTCGCCGGAGAAAACATCATAGAAAGCGAGAATCAATAGTGCTGTAACAGCCAGTATGGAGACAACTGTCAGAATGCCGGCTATATTGCTTTTTTGATTTGAAGATGACATAATTTTATTATCTTTTTTATTCGTATAAATGTCGAGAGTTTTTGAAAGTGGCACGAAATTATGATGATTATTCAAACAGTTCCTCAGACAACAGCACAAGCGGTTCAGCCAGACTTGTTCTGGCTTTTATACTTCTTGCTGCCTTAATTTGTGTTGCTGCGGTTCTTGTATGGTCATCCATGAAGAAGTCTTCTGACTCGACGGTTACAGAAACCGGAAAAGAAGCAGTTGTACAGAAAACAGCAGATACTGCAGAGACTGCTGAAAGAATTGTAGTAGAAGATTCTTTCTTTGAAATGCCTGAAGTCCATTCTGATTATGCTGTTGAAGATTATGAAGAGGAGGAAGCTGCACCCGTTGTCTATGATACAGATGCAGTTCCGGCTGTAGCTGTCTCCCTGTCAGATGCATCCTCAGAGGTTACATCCTCCATAGTTCCTGTTTCATACACTGAACATACCGTGCAGGAAGGTGAATCTGTAGCACAGATTGCTGCTTCCTATGGTATTTCGATTAAGACAATATACGCAGTTAACAGCATAAGAAGGGCAATTGCTGCAGGTGATATTCTTATTATTCCTGACCGCAACGGTACAGTTTATCAGGTATCATCGGGGGATACTCTTTCATCAATAGTTGTTCAGCTCGGTCTGAAAATTACCGCAGGGACTCTTAAACAGGTTAACGGTCTTGAGTCTGATGATCTTATTGAAGGTACAAGGCTGTTTATTCCTTCAGATGAGTATTACCTTAATACATCAGAAGAGGCAGAGGGCAGTTATCTCTCTTTCTCACTTCCTGTAAACGGTGCAGTAATTACCGGTCTGTTTAACCAGGTTGTTTCTGATCCCATAACAGGGGAGAGTGTAGTATTAGACGGTGTTCTTCTTTCCTGTCCCAATCCTTCAGACGTTATGTCTGCGCTTGGAGGAACTGTAGTTGATATTATAATTAACTCAGACGGAAGCTATGGAGTAAAGTTCACCCATGCCGGCGGTTACACCTCGTTTATCAATTACCTGACTGATGTTTCAGTTTCTGTAAGCCAGAGAGTATCTGCAAATGAAAAAATTGGAAGCGTAAGTTCTTATGCTGAAAACACATCTGCAATAATCTTCTTCAGAATTGAGCTGGAAGGTAATGCCCTCAATCCAACTGATTTTATAAATAAATCAATTTGACAACTCATTAACAGCGGTTTTATCCTTAATGTATAAAAAAAGACTGTTGTCTTTTATTTTCATAAGGAGAAACGTATGAAGAAAAGAATCATCGCACTTACTCTTCTGTTTGTACTTTTAAGTACAGCAATGTTGTTCGCCGGTGGATCAAAAGAAGAACCTATTTACATTCTTTACACCAACGATATTCATTGTGGCTACAATAAGAATATTACATTCCCGGCTGTTGCCGAGTACAAGCAGAGTCTTGAGGCTGAATCACCGTATGTAACACTTATTGATAATGGTGATGCTATTCAGGGAGAGACTGTCGGTACTGTTTCAAGAGGTGAATACCTTATTGAAATGATGAAT
Source organism: Sphaerochaetaceae bacterium (assembly GCA_024699225.1). Lineage (GTDB taxonomy): Bacteria > Spirochaetota > Spirochaetia > Sphaerochaetales > Sphaerochaetaceae > UBA1265. The sequence continues at coordinate 20,390 of JAILPZ010000036.1, read as the reverse complement.
GCTGCCGGTTATGACTTTGGCATTTTTGGAAACCATGAGTTTGACTATGGTATGGACAGACTTGCTGAGCTTATTGAGCTTGCAGACTTCCAGTATCTGAATGCTACAATCACCTATTCTGGTGCCGGAACAAACCTTCTCGCAAACACAAAGCCATATGAGATTGTTGAATATGGCAGCACAAAGGTAGCTTTTATTGGTGTTGCAACACATGAAACACTCGTAAAATCCACACCTAAGTACTTCATGGAAGATGGTGAATTTGTTTACGACTTTGCTACAGGTGAAGGTCTCTACGAACTGGTACAGAGCTATGTAGATGAAGTTAGAAAGAAGGGCGCTGATTATGTTGTCATTCTTTCTCACCTTGGTATTGAAGAGGGTTCAGAGCCAGACAGATCTGTTGACCTTATCGCTCATCTTACTGATGTTGATGTACTTCTTGACGGCCACTCACACTCTGTTGTTGAAGCACAGTTTGTCAAGGATGCTGAAGGTAAGCCGGTTCTCTATTCACAGACAGGAACAAAGCTTGCAAATCTTGGTCAGCTGACAATTTATCCTAAGTCACACAAGATCATGACAGAGTTCGTACACCCGACAGAGGAAGATGCAGATGTAGCAGCAGTTGTTGCAGCTATTGATGCAGAGTACCTCGAAGAGGTTATGAAGGTAGTAGCAAAGTCTGAGATTACACTCAGCATCAAGGATCCTGTATCAGGTGCAAGAGTTGTAAGAAATAGAGAAGCCGCTATTGGTGACCTTTGTGCAGATGCTTATAGAGCAGTTACAGGTGCAGAAATTGCATTCGTAAACGGCGGTGGTATCCGTGCAGACCTCAAGGCCGGTGACATTACTCTTGATTCAATTATTAAGATTCATCCGTACGGCAACATGCTCTGTATGTGTGAAGCAACAGGTCAGGAGATTGTAGATGCTCTTGAATGGGCTTCAAGAAACACACTTGCAAAGCAGAATGATGGCGGAAATGCATCTGGTGAGAACGGAGGCTTCCTCCAGGTATCTGGTCTTAAGTACACAATCGATACACGTGTTAATTCAACATGCATAAAGGATGCTGACGGTCTGTTTGCCGGTGTAGCCGGTGCAAGAAGAGTCAAGGATGTAATGGTTGGCTCAGAAGAGACCGGTTGGGAACCAATTGATCTGAACAAGACATATACTCTTGCCTGCCACAACTACCTGCTTCAGGATATGGGTGATGGATTTACAATGTTTGCTGATAACAATTATCTGATTGATAATGCTATGCTCGACAACCAGGTTCTTATCACTTATATTACTGACTACCTCAACGGCGAGATTAAAGCTGCTGATTATGGTGCAGTTAAGGGCAGAATTACTGTTAAGTAATAAACAACCTGAAACTAAATCAGGGAGCTGTGTTAACGCGGCTCCCTATTTTTATCTGCAAATAATAAAAAAGCCGGCATAATAAACTGGGGTCAGTTCATAACAGCCGGCTATAAAAATAAATTAATGTAAATAAATTAATAGAAAATCTGTTCTGCTTCTGAATCATCAATACCTGATACTTCCCAAACTCCGTTTCCGATTGTTGAAACACATAAAGAGTTGCCTATGTTAGCAAGACCTGAAAGGGAAACAGATCTGAGACTTGAAGCCCAGTTACTTGTCAGTATTGTAAGAGTTGCATATGAATCAGTAGATGAAAGATAGTCAAATGAATTTGATGTCTTAAAGACAATATAGTTATTTGTTCCATCATTATAAAGGTAAGCAAAACCTGAAGCAGAGCTGTTAAGTGTAAAAGATGCATCTCCGAGGCTTGTAGCTGAACTTGCTATCTTGTAAACACTGGTTCCGGAAGCAGCATAAATATTTGAATTACTATCGTCATAAACAAATGAATTGAACTCAACTGTTGTTGAAAGGGCAGTTGAGCTGTTATCAAAAGCGTAAGAAGATGCTCCTGTTACTCTTCCAAGAACATGGTCTTTAACAGAAATAAAATCCATAAAATCAAATGAAGTGTTTACGTCATCAACTGCATTACTGCTGTCATTAATCTTATGGATGTGACTGTCAGAGCCGAGAAGATAACCGTTTGAATCAAGCTTTGTGTAAGTTGAAGTTCCAACACGGGTATCTGAAGTATCTGTGAGTGTGCGTTTGTACAGCTCTCCGTCCTGGTTGAGGAAGAAAAGATATGTTCCGTTGTAGTAGGCAGCCTTAATATCGTCAGAGATATACTTTGCTGTCTCATTTCCATCACTTATTTCGTAAATTCCCTTATCACTGCGTACATAGATGTTTTCTGATAAATCAACATAGAGCAGCTGAAGGATTCTGATTCCTGAAGCCTGAGCTGAGTTTCTGACCTGATCGGCAAGACCGTCGGAAGCATCAACATTACAGGAAGAGAGAAACAGAACTGAGAGAAGTGCAACTGTTAAAAGAATAATTAATGATTTCTTCATTTTTATCCTCCTTAGTGTCTGTATGTGAGACAGACTGTTACAGGAGCAAACATTCCTATACATGTATCTTCCCACTTGTTGTAAGTTGAACTCTTTGAGTAGTACTCAAGCCATGACCAGACACCTGCTTCAAGACCAATACCCCAGGAAGTGCTGAAGTAGTAGGTAGGAGCAACTGTAAGACTCATAAACGGAGAGAGATAGCGCTGATCATTGTATCTGAGAACTGAAATACCGGCGTTGGCATTGATCTTAAGGTCAAAGTTGTAGTTCTGGACCGGTATGTAGCTGACTTTTGCAGTAATAGGTACTGTTGCGTACACATACTTGGCCTTGGAATAGTTAAATCCGTAACCAATCTGACCGCCTAATGCAAAGTACTTGCTGAGAAAGCCCTGATATGAAAGGGAAACATAGCCGCCCAGAGAAAGGTGTGTCCCGTCAAAACCTGTCACAAATTCGTCTGAAGTACTGTTCGGAAAGAACATAAAGCAGGGTAAGTTGACACCTGCGTTAACTGAGAACAGTGTATCTCCTTTCTCGTAATACGTATCAGCAAATACTGCTGAGGACGCAGCTGCGAGAATCAATAAAACAATTATAAATTTTTTCATGTTTTACCTCGTATGAAGGGAATTGTAACAATTCCTCTTTGATTAGTTAACCATTTTATGGGAAAACTCCCAAGGTTCACAATAAGTTACAAATAAGTTATATTAAAGTTGAAAAAACATGATGAATACCGGAGGCCATAATGTTACTTTCAGGTAAGGAACCTTCAAACAGCATGAAGAGAGATGCTGCTGTTCTTTCAGAGAAATTTGAAAAGAATTTTTCAAGAAAACCATGCCTTGCTGTAGTATTTGTAGGTTCAAATCCCGCAAGCACTGTTTACGTCAGAAACAAGAAAAAAGCCTGTGAAGAAACAGGGATGGGTCATCTGGATGTGGATCTTGATGAAAATATTTCTGAAGAGGCCCTTATAGAAAAGGTCAAGGCTCTGAATTCTGACAGTAACGTTGACGGAATACTTGTCCAGCTTCCGCTTCCGAAACATATTAATGTAAGCCGTGTTCTCAGTTACATAAGTGCAGAAAAAGATGTAGATGGCTTTAGTGCTGAAAATCTTGGAAAGCTCCTTACAGAGGAAAAGGGCCTGGTAGCCTGTACTCCAAAGGGAATTTTGTACCTTCTTGACTACTATAATATTGAAACAGAGGGTAAGAACGTTGTAGTTGTAGGCAGAAGCCGTATTGTAGGAAAGCCCATTGCTGCTCTTCTTGAACAGAAATGCAGGAATGCAACTGTTACTCTCTGTCATTCAAGTACAAAGAATCTTGATTTTTACCTTAAGAATGCTGATATTGTCATCTGCGCTGTTGGTAAGGCTCATGTTATTTCAGAAGACATGGTTAAAAAAGATGCTGTTGTTATAGATGTGGGAACCAACAGAGTCCCGGATGCTTCAAAGAAAAGCGGATATGCCCTTCAGGGAGATTTCTGTTACAGTGCAGAGGACGGCGGAGATCTTAAAGTTACACCGGTACCCGGTGGAGTCGGGCTCATGACTGTCTCTTCACTTATGGATAACACTCTTATTGCTGCATGCCGGAGAATGGGAATTGAAAAAGAGGATTTATGAGTTCATTTTTTATTGAAACATACGGTTGTCAGATGAATACTGCTGAATCAGATGCTCTTGAGGCTCTTTTTCTCGGTTCGGGCTGGGAAAAGGCAGAGGGCCAGCAGGACTGTGATGTGGCAATTATCAATACCTGTTCTGTAAGACAGAGTGCAGAAAACAGAATCTGGGGAAGACTGGGCTCTTATACTCCTATTAAGAAAAAGAAGAAAATGACTTTGATTCTTACAGGCTGTATGGCTGAGCGCCTTGGAGAAGATATTAAGAAAGACGCTCCCCAGCTGGATTATGTAGTCCCTGTAAATGACAAGCTTAAGATTCTGGAGATAGCAAATTCAGTCAGAGATGAATCTCAAATAGAATTTGTTCACAGCCAGAACTATGATTTTGCTTCCTCTTATTATAAAGAAGGGGAGTTCTCTTCCTTTGTTCCTATTATGAACGGATGTAACAACTTCTGCTCCTACTGCATAGTCCCCTATGTAAGGGGCCGTGAGGTGAGCAGGGATCCTCAACAGATTCTTGATGAGGTGAGGTTTTTAGACTCAAAGGGAGTGAGGGAAATTACTCTATTAGGTCAGAATGTTAATTCATATTCCTACGGTGATATGCACTTCCCTGAGCTTCTTGAAAAGGTGTGCCGCCAGTGCAGTAATATCCGCTGGATAAGGTTTGAAAGCCCCCATCCCAAGGATTTCTCTGATGAACTGATTGAGGTCATTGCCAGAGAGGAAAGGGTAGCCAAGCACATCCATGTGCCCATGCAGAGTGCAAGTACGAATGTGCTTAAGGCCATGAACAGAAGATATACAGGAGATCAGTATCTGTCTCTTATAGATAAGATTAAAACAAGGATCCCGGATATTACGTTTGCTGTAGATGTAATGGTAGGTTTCCCGGGCGAGAGAGAAGAGGATTTCTCTAAGACTCTCTCTGCCATGGACAGGGTTGGCTATATTGAGGCCTATATGTACTACTGGAACCCGAGAAAGGGAACGCGTGCCTGTGATATGGCCGGTCAGATGACTGAGAAGGAAAAGCAGCAGAGACTTCAGGTTTTAATTGATTTTCAGCTTAAAAAGGCTGCTGAAGTTAAACAGAAAAGAGCCTGTGGTATTCAGGAAGTTCTCTGTCTTTCACCTTCAAGGGATAACGGGAACCAGATGCTCGGCAGAAATGAGCATAATGAAAACGTTGTTTTTGATATAAAAACTCCGGTAAAGCCGGGGGATATGGTCAAGGTTGAATTTCTGTATTTAAACGGAAATACCTATGTTGGAAGGCAGGTTTAATATGTTCCATGACTCTTATGCTGAAGATTCTGTAATTTTTAATAAGAAATTTGAAAAGCTCGTTTCTTATATTGAAAATTCTCACTCCATGACTGTATTTACGGGAGCCGGGGTTTCAACTCTCAGCGGAATTCCTGATTTCAGGGGCCAGCATGGAGTTTATACCGACCCGTGGATGGGCCTGGATGTTGAGGAGATTATCTCCATGACATTTTTCAGAAGAAAGCCTGATATTTTTTACAAGTGGGCCAAGGATGTCTGGTACCATCTGGAGGACTATGAACCCAATGTTGTCCACAGGGTTCTTGCAAAGATGGAAGAGCAGGGCTTATTGAAAAAGGTTTATACACAGAATATTGATATGCTGCACCAGAGGGCCGGGAGTAAGAATGTAATGGAAGTTCACGGAAGTCCGGCTTTTCATACATGCCAGAGATGCAGAAAGAAGTTTACATACGATGAGATAGCTCCCCAGGTACGTGAGGATAAGGTTCCCCGCTGTCAGGCCTGCGGCTCTGTAATTAAGCCTGATATTATATTCTATGAAGAAGCTTTAAATGAAAATGTGCTTAACAGCGCCTGGCATGATTTCTCACATACGGATCTCTGTCTGGTCCTGGGATCTTCACTTCTTGTACAACCTGCTGCATCTTTGCCTGCACTGGCTGGACAAAGTGGTGCAAAAGTAGTTATTGTCAATGCTCAGGATACGTATCAGGATGCAAGCGCCTCACTTCGTTTCAGGGATTTGAAACAGACATTTGATGCACTTGAGGCCTATCTTGATTCAAGAACAGTAAGAAAATGATTAGAAGTAACGAAAACATTAGAAACATTGCTATTATCGCACACGTTGACCACGGTAAAACCACGCTGGTTGATGCTCTTTTTAAGCAGAGCGGTATAGCTTCAAAAGAAGGCCAGGACCGCATAATGGACAGCGGTGCCATTGAGCGCGAACGCGGAATAACAATTAGTGCCAAGAACTGTGCAATCAACTGGAAGGGAGTAAAAGTTAATATTATAGATACTCCGGGCCACGCTGATTTTGGCGGTGAGGTTGAAAGAGGACTCAGTATGGTAGACGGAGTTATTCTTCTCTGTGATGCTGCAGAAGGTCCTCTTCCTCAGACAAGATTTGTTTTGCAGAAGGCTCTTGAGAAGAAGCTTTCAGTAATAGTTGTTATAAACAAGATTGACCGTCAGGATGCCAGGGCTGAGGAAGTTCTTAACGAGGTATACGACCTTCTTCTTGAACTCAGTGATGATGAGGCTCTTCTTGAAGTTCCAGTATTTTTTGCAAACGGAAGGGAAGGAATCTGCTCAACTGTTTTAAATGACCCTCAGGCTAAGAATCTTCATCCTCTTCTGGATGCTGTAATTGAAAACATTCCTGCCCCTGTATATGACACAGAGGAGCCTTTCCAGATGCTTGTATCAGATCTTTCCTACAGTGACTACCTCGGTCGTCTTGCTGTCGGCAAGATTATAAACGGAAGCGCATCAGTTAATGACTCACTTGTATGTATAAATGAAAAGGGAGAACACATTCCTTTAAGGGTTACAAGACTTCAGGTGTATGACGGACCTAAATTTGCAGAAGCTACGGATGTTCAGAGCGGAGACATAGTTGTTCTTTCCGGTATTGAGGATGTTTCAATCGGAGATACAATCTGTAATAAGAATAATGTAAAGGCTCTTCCGAGAATCCATGTAGACCAGCCGACTGTTTCCATGCTTTTCTCAAAAAACATCTCACCTCTTGCAGGAAAAGAGGGAACTCAGGTAACAGGTGCCAAAATCTGGGAGCGTCTTCAGAAAGAGGCCCTGAGAAATGTTTCCATTTCAATTGAGAAGACAGATGGTGAGAGTTTTGTAGTAAAGGGCCGTGGTGAATTCCAGATGGCCATTATTGTGGAACAGATGAGAAGAGAGGGCTTTGAGCTCTGTGTCGGTCGTCCCAAGATTATTTTCAGAACAGATGAGAACGGTAAGAAGACTGAACCTGTAGAGGAACTCTTGATTGACTGTCCGGAAGAATACAGCGGTACTGTCATGGAAAAGCTTTCAAAGCGTAAGGCTATTCTTGAAAACATGAACTATCCCGGAAACGGAAGGGTTAAGATTCAGTTCTCAATTCCTGCCCGCGGCCTTATCGGTTACCGGGATGAGTTTTTAACTGACACCCATGGCTATGGAATTATGAACAGCAGCCTTCGCGGTTATGAGCCGTACAAGGGAGACTTCCCTGACCGCTCATCCGGTTCACTTATCTGTGACAGGGCAGGTGAAGCTGTAGCGTACGGAATCTGGGAACTTGAAGACAGAGGACGTTTCTTTATAGTCCCCGGTGATCCTCTGTACGAGGGGGAAGTTGTGGGAGAACGCAACAGGGAAGGAGATCTTCTTCTCAACCCTACAAGAACCAAGAAACTTACCAATTTGAGAGCTTCAGGACATGATGATGCTGTTTCCTTAACACCCGTTAAGAAACTTACCCTTGAGCAGGCCATAGGTTTTATCAAAGACGATGAGCTTGTTGAAGTAACTCCTTCTGCAGTAAGAATCTGTAAGAAAATTCTTGACAGCCAGAAACGCAGAATCTTTGAAAACAGGGGTGAAATTCCCGAGTGTTTAAAGTGAAAAAACTTATATAACTTTAATAGATGTTAAGTATAAGAGGAAAATCTTCGCGATTTTCCTCTTTTTTTTTGTCAAATAGTGGTTGAAAAGTGGGAACATGTGGGTTAAAAAAGGATGTAAGTGGTAACTTTTCCCAAAAACTGTAAATTTTTGGTGAAAAGGTGGGAGATTTGAAATGAACGGTGAGTTCAGAAACACGTTGGACGAAAAAGGCAGACTCATGATACCCCCAAGAATCAGAGAGCAGCTCGGTAGTGCTACCGGCCTTATGCTGACCAAGTCCATGGACAACTCACTCTGGCTTTTCACAAAGGAAGACTTTGACAGTCTTGATTCAGAAATCAACTACGGACCTCTTGCCATGTTCAACAAGAACTCAAGACTTCTTGATATGGCAGTAATAGCTCCGGCAAGAGAGGTTGAACTGGACAAGGCGGGAAGACTCAGCATACCTCAGGTTCTCAGAGACTATGCTTCCCTTAATCCCAAAACCGAATGCGTTATACTCGGTTCAAAAAACCACGTGGAGATTCTTAGCACAGAATGCTATGAAAAGCTTGTTGAGGATTTCAAGAACCAGATTTCTGATGCAGGTAACAACCTTAGCATTCAGAGGATGGGAATCTGATGCAGTACGTCCACTGTCCGGTCATGAAGAACGAGGTCCTGCAGTATCTGGTCCCAAAAAGAGAGAATGCAACTTTTGTTGACTGTACTCTCGGAGAGGGCGGACACAGCGAGCTTTTCCTCCAGAAGTATCCGGGCCTGAAGGTAATTGGACTGGACAGGGATGACGCCATAAGGGCAAAGGCCATTAACAGGCTTTCCCCGTTTGGCAACAGATTTGAGGCTAAAGCAGCCTGGTTTGACGAGTTCTGGAAAAACTACGAAGGACCACAGGTTGATTTAATACTTTTTGATCTTGGAATCAGTGTTTTTCACTATGAAGAGTCAGGAAGAGGGTTCAGTTTCAGAAAATCTGAAGATCTGGACATGAGGTTGAATGCACATGACGGTTTTTCCGCCCGTGATATTGTAAACAGCTACGGTGAAGAAGAACTGGCAAATGTCATTTACAACTACGGAGAAGAAAGGTATTCAAGAAGGATTTCAAAAGCCATCTGTGAATACAGGAAGTCAAAGGCGATTGAAAAGACTGACGAGCTGGCCGAAATAATCTACAACGCTGTACCGGGTGAGTACAGACACAGAAGAATTCATCCTGCTACTAAGACCTTTCAGGCGCTTAGGATTGAGGTAAACGGTGAGCTGGACAGAATAGAAACTGCTCTGGATAACGCCGTAGACGCCCTTGTCCCCGGAGGAAGGTTAGGTGTTATTACCTTTCATTCACTTGAGGACAGGCCTGTTAAGTGGTTCTTTAAAAACCATACGGACAGGGTTGAGATTCTTACGAAGAAGCCGGTCATTCCTACAGAAGAGGAGTGCATGACAAATTCTCCGTCGAGAAGCGCAAAATTCAGAGTTGTAGAAAAGAGGAGCAAATAAAATGAGTGAAGCAGCTAAAGTAAAAGGCAAAGGTCTCGGTATAGTTGTTATTCTTATCTTTGTAGGAATTTGCATGCTTGTTCCGGTATGGCAGAGTGCAGTTACTGCCGGTATTCAGTCCAGAATTGAAAAAACAAAGACAAATATTGTTTACCTCAGTGAAAGAAAGATTGTTGAAAAGGGTTTGATTGCCCGCAGAACAACTCCTGAATACCTGATTGAGCAGGCCTCAGTACAGAATATAAACTTTACACAGATCAGCGACACATTTGACGTAACAGTTGCAAGCGCACATTGAATTTTTTATAATTATTCCAAGTAATTCGCAAGGTGGGAACTGTGAACAGGAATAATTATGACGACTGGAATTTCATGGGTAAGTCTCTCACCGGAACAGTATCCGATGAGAAAGGCTTTACTTACAATTTTAAAAGAAATTCTGTCGTTCTGTTCACTGTTGTACTGATACTTATTGTATTCGGACTTGTCTGTACATATTCAGCAACTTATCCAAAGGCTTTGGAAGAGGGCAGAAACCACTACTACTATCTGCAGAATCAGATTATTTTTATTCTTGCAGGTTCTGCTGTAGGGCTTCTGTTTTATTTTATCCCTGAAAAGACTTTTGAAGTAATTTCACCGGTTTCAGTATTTGTAATTTTCGGCCTCTCCCTGGTTTTATCCTTTGGCGAAAAATATTCACCCAGCCTGTCATATTCACTGATTATGCTGGGCATTTCCATGTACCTTTCTCATTACTTTGGCAAGAGAAACAACAGATTCTACAGACTCAGGGAAATAGCCTTGCCCCTGCTTTTCTGTGTTGCATTCTTTGTCCTGGTCTCCCTTCAGAACAATGTCATGATGAGTTTTCTATACTTTGTCCTGATTATTTATCTCTTTGCACTGGGAGGAGTTGGACTTGGGGGAGTTCTTCTTCTTGTTCTTTTTATTGCCGTTCCTTTTGTCTGCAGTTTCCTCTCAAATGCAGATGAAATCAGAGAAGTTCTAAACTTCTTTATTCCGGGAATTTACAAGGGTGCTGATGCAACTCAATCAGTATTAAGGTACAAAAGCATCTCTTCCGGATCCCTGATGGGTAAAGGTGTTGCTCTTGGTGTTTATAAATACGGGATTATAGACGGCATATCAGGGCCCTATATTCTTTGCAGTATTTTTGAAGAATTCGGATTCTTTGGTTTTGGTGTTATTTCATTTCTGTTTGTCCTGATCATTATTCTCGGATACAGCGGTGGAAGGGCTCTGAGGGATAAGAACTGTATTTATTCAAATCTCTGCAACTCCATGACAACGCTTATTGTCTGGAAGTTCCTTTTAAATACTGCTGCAGTATTTGAAGTTCTTCCATTCTCATTTTTATCCATGCCGTTCTTCTCCTACGGTCCGGATATAGCAGTTCTTATAATTGAATGTTCAATTCTTTTAAAGACATTTAAAAAGGAGAAGGAAAAAGCCGAATTGCCGGTATATCAGAAATACGACTACAGCCAGGAGCCTGCGCTTTATGAAGAATAATAAACTGATGGGTTTTCTTCTTGTCATACTCTTTGTAATAATCCTTCTCGGTGCCCTTTATTTTGCAGCCAGAAGCATAAGTTATTTTGATATTACAGAAGTAAATGTGACTGTTACAGGCCAGAGCGGTACCATAAACAGTGATCTTGTAAGAATTTCAAACCGCCTGAAGGGTATGAATATTTTTGAAGTTTCCGTTTCGAGTATCAGAAACACCATAAAAAGCTTTGACAGTGTTGTTTCTGTAAATGTGCAGAGATACTTCCCGTCAACCATTAATATTGAAGTTGTGTATCAGGATTATCAGGTCAAGTTCTTCGCATACAGTGAAACAGGAAGAACTTTATATCTTGCAGATTCATCCTCCATGCACGAGGTTGATGAGGCTACATACAGCCTCTATTCATCCCTTGCTGCTGTTGAGTTAAATCCTGCATATGCTCTTTTAGTTGACAAATGGGGCTACGATCAGGGCTTTTATCAGATGCTTGTTCTTACAGGTCCTTTAGGGGCAAACAACTTGATAACAGATATAAAATACGATAATAATAACAGTGATAAGTTTGGCATGCTTGTTCTTGAAATGTCAGGTTTGAATACCGCCCTTTATGTGCGTGAACCTGTTACTTCTGAGCGTCTTATGGAGGCTCTTGACCTCATTTCCCGGAACAAAAATGATACAACCGAATCTGTCAGGTATGACCTTTACTCAACTGCTCTGGTGAAAAGGAAATAAGGAGGGAGAGACATGGCTTCAGAGAAGATAATGATGGGACTGGATATTGGTTCTTCATGGATCAGAGCTGCCATAGGTTCTATTGCAAAAGACGGTTCTCTTATGATTGACACCCTTTGTGAACGCCCAAGTGAGGGAGTGCGCAACGGTGTGGTAGTTAATGTTGAGCAGACTCTTAAATCCATTTCATCAGTAGTTCAGGAAGCTGAACTTCAGGCAGGTGTTGAGGTACAGACACTTATTGCCGGAGTTGGCGGTTCATCAATTGAGGGCCGTCAGAGTGAAGGCGTTATAGGTATAAATACAAAGGGTCTTGAAATTACAAGCTCTGATATTTTCAAATCTCTTGAGGTTGCCAGAACATTTGAACTGGCCCAGGACAGATTTATTTTACATACCCTTGTACAGGATTTCAGTGTTGACGGCAAAAGCGGAATTAAGGACCCGGTTAACATGTCAGGTCACAGGCTTGAGAGCAGGGCTCTTGTAGTCCTGGGTTCCCAGACCAACTGTTCAAACACAAAGAAATGTCTCCAGCGTGCCGGATTTAATAATTCACGCCTTGTTCTTGAGCAGCTTGCAGATGCTGAAGTTGTTCTTGGTACAGACGAGAAAGAAATGGGAACAGTATTGATTAATATTGGTTCCAACATAACCAACATGATTGTCTATCAGGGTGGTTCTCCCTGTTATGTAGGCGGTGTTGACCTTGGCGGAAACAGCGTCACAAATGATATTGCCTATCTTCTTAACAAACCGAAAACTACTGCAGAGCAGATTAAGTGTGAATCAGGAAGCTGCTTTATTCCGTCGGTAAAGCCGGAGGATAAGGTTATTATTCCACAGGTTGGAGGTCTTCCTTCAATCCAGATGCCAAGGGTTGAGTTAAGTAAGATTATTGAACCGAGAATGGCTGAGATATTCTCTCTTCTCAAGCAGGATCTTGAGGATAAGGGAATCAGAGGTTCATTTGGCGGTGGAGTTGTTCTTGTAGGCGGTGGTTCACTTATTTCCGGAGCTACAGAACTTGCTACTGAGATATTCAGAATGCAGGCAAGAATAGGTTTCCCTGAGGCTCTTCCCGGACTTGACAGAACTTATATTGATCCGAGATATACTACGGTACTTGGTCTTCTTAAGTCAGAAGCAAGAAGAAGCGGTGGAGGTTCTTCCAAGTTAAGCAGCGGAAAGAATTCTTCCAAGTCAGGTTTTTTCAGAAAGTTATCCAACTTTATTAAAACCGTTGTTTGATGTATAGTTTGAGTGAGGACATATAATGGATTTTGCAACTATTGAAGATTTATTGAGTGATGAACAGGCCCAGCCAACCGAAATCAAAGTAATTGGTGTAGGTGGAGCCGGCGGAAATGCAGTCAACAGAATGATTGCTGCCGGTCTTAAAAAGGTTACTTTTGTAGCCATGAATACAGATGTCCAGGCTCTTCAGAGATCTAATGCAAGCATAAGACTTCCAATCGGTAAGGAACTTACCGGTGGTCTTGGAGCCGGCGGCATTCCTGAGATGGGAGAAAAGGCAGCTGAAGAAAGCAAGGAAGAGATTAAAAAGCTTCTCCATGGAACAGATATGGTCTTTATTACTGCAGGTATGGGTGGTGGAACCGGAACCGGTGCTGCTCCTGTAGTTGCTGAGATTGCAAAAGCTGAAAATATTCTTACCGTAGCTGTTGTTACAACTCCGTTTGCCTTTGAGGGCAGAAAGAAGCTTGAGTTTGCCAATCAGGGTATTGAGAAACTGAGAAAGCAGGTAGATACATTAATTCTTATTCCTAACCAGTATCTTCTTAAGGTTGCTGAGAATAATACTCCAATCAAGCAGGCATTCCTCCTTGCTGATGATGTTCTGAGGCAGGGTGTTCAGGGTATTTCAGAACTTATTACCGAACCCGGTGAGATTAACATTGACTTTGCTGACGTAAGAACCGTCATGAAGGGCAAGGGAGATGCAATTATGGGTATTGGTATTGGTGAAGGCGCCAACAGAGCCATAGATGCTGCCCGCCTTGCCGTTAACAATCCTCTTCTTGAGAATGCAAAGATCGACGGTGCAAAGAGTGTTCTTGTCAACCTTACAGCAGGTGATGGTCTTACACTTACTGAATACCAGGATGTTGTTGAACTTATTACAGAGAACTGTGATTCAGATGCTCTTATTATTGCCGGTCAGGCATACAATCCAGATCTTGGAGACAAGGTTCAGGTTACTGTTGTTGCTACAGGTTTCAAGCAGGATACAATTTCTGTTGATATGCCTGAGTACGAGAAGCCCAAAAAGCGTTTTGACCAGTATCTGAATTCTGAGACACCTTCAGATGAGAGTGCTAAGGGAGCATCAGATTCAGGAGCACAGAAGCAGGAAGAGGTTATTACTGTCAACAGATGGCAGGACCTCCAGCAGCAGATCGGAAGAAGACAGAATGCCGGAAACGGAGCTGCAAACCCGACAAATACTTCTGATTATTCATATCCTGCAATTCTTCGCTATCAGCGTCGTGATGATGAAGGAAACAACTGAGGCACTTCTTAAGGCTTTTGAAGAAAGTCTTATTGTTGAAAGGCATGCATCTTCCTCTACAAGGGAAACCTACAGAAGGGAGATAGCATGCTTTCTTTGTTATCTGGACTCAAATAATATTGAAATAGAGACTGTAACTACAGCTCAGATTCGTGATTATCTGATTTCCCGCTCTGATTCTCTTTCTTCAAGAACCATGGCAAGAATAGTCACAACTCTTCGTGTGTTTTTCAAATATGTATGTTCTGAACACATAAGAGTGGACGATCCTACTGAACTTCTGGAAAAGACTCATCTTGAGAAAAAACTTCCCTCAGTAATAGATTACGACTGCGTGGAAAGCATTTTAAACGCAATTGATACTGAAACTGAAACAGGGGTAAGGGACAGGGCAATATTTGAACTCATCTATTCCTGCGGTCTGAGAGTTAGTGAATGTATCAACCTCAAAATTACTGACTACTACAGGGAAGAGAAGAAGATTATTGTTACAGGCAAGAGAGACAAGCAGCGCTTTATTCCTATAGGTGAGAAGGCAATTTCGGCTCTTGAATCTCATATAGATCTTCAGAAGTCCAAAGGAAAGAAAATAATCTATATTTTTACAAACAGAGAGGGTAAGAAATTAAGCCGTGAAGCAGTCTGGCAGCGTCTTAAACTGTATGCAGAAAAAGCCGGAGTTGAGGCTAAGGTTCATACCTTAAGGCACAGCTTTGCAACTCATATGCTGAGAAACGGAGCTGATTTAAGGTCTGTGCAGGAACTGCTTGGACACAGTGATATTAGAACAACTGAAATTTACACCCACGTTAATACAGATAATCTTTATCAGGCCTTTTTAAAGGCAGATTTTGACAGGGACGAAGAAGAGAAATAACAAAGCTTGAGCACTTTGAGGCGTCTAATATGGTAAAGGAGATACTACCATGACTGACAGTGAGCTTAGAAGACGCCTGATAATTGGTTTTATGACTTCATTGCGTCCTGAAAAAAGGCTTTCCATGATAAAAGAGGGCCTTCCTGTTGAAGATGTCTGCAGAATGTTTAAAATCAAAAATCCTGATTTCTCGGCTGCAGATAAAGTACTTTCATACCTGAATGAGAAGGAAAGCTTTGGAATCTGGTGGTATGGAGAAGAGGGTTTTCCACCTTTGTTTGAGCTGGAAAAAAGCTTTCCCCTTATGCTTTTTTACGAAGGAACAAAACCTGATAAGAGTGATAAGAGAGTTACAATTGTAGGAAGCAGAAGGGCTGATTATCTTGGCGTTCAGAAATCTTTTATGCTTGGACTTGAGGCTGCCATAAACGGACTTAGGGTTGTAACGGGGGTAGCCGAAGGCTGTGACCAGGCTGCCTGTGCAGGTTCCATCTCTGCCTATCCTTTGCATGATACTCTATACGCTGCGCCTATTCTTGTCCTGCCAAACGGCTTTGATATAGAGTACCCGCGTGGCAGCGCCTACTTCAGAAACAGAACCCTCGAGCGTGGAGGAACTATAATCTCCTGCTTTATCCCGGGAACGCCTGCGCTTAAGTATAACTTTGTTTTCAGAAATATGATTCTTGCCGCCTTGAGCGAAATGACGCTTGTAATACAGTCTCCTGCCCAGTCCGGTGCCCTCATGACGGCAGAACTGGCTCTCAGAATAGGGCGGGATGTCTGTGTAAGTGTAGGAGGGCTTGGTAATTCTTTCTGCAGACAGGGTACCTGCCATCTGGCAAATGACGGAGCCATGGTAATAAACAGTTACTCCGACTACGGTGAAAACGGTATAGACAGCATGTATACAATCAGGCAGGTAAACCACAGGGAGGAACACCAGGTCAGATTCGGTGACAGGTTTTACAATATAAGACGAAAAGGTTAATATATCTCCATGCAGGAAAACAGGGAGATTATTGAAAAATATCTGGAATATCTTCTAAAGGTACGCGGTTTTTCACCAAAGACGGTCATTTCTTATGAACATGATCTTAAACTTCTTGAGTCTTTTCTGGAAAAAAGAAATATGACTCTTTCTGATATGGTTTTTGAAGATGCAAGGGAGTTTGACCTTCTTCTTCATGATTCAGGTTATAAGAGTGCCTCCATCAACCGCATAATCTCCGGCTGCAGAAGTTTCTATCATTATCTTTGTGCAAATTCCTATACTGAGGTCCAGCCTTTCTCAAGAATAGGGCAGGCAAAGCAGGGAAGAAGACTTCCGTCTGTTCTCTCTGATTCTGAAGTTAAGAGTTTGATTTATCATGAGTACTCAGATTATACATCTCTTATGGAAGTTACCATGTTCAACCTGTTCTACTGCACAGGGTGCAGACTTCAGGAACTGCTTGATATGAAAATAAGGGACCTGGATTTAAAGGAGCACAGGGCTATTGTGATGGGAAAGGGCGCAAAGCAGAGGTATGTATTTCTCACTGAGCGTGCAGAAGCTCTTATTTCAGAGTATCTTCCGCAACGGAAAGATGTGCTTATGGCTCTTAGGAAAGAGGATGACGGGATACTTTTGATAAATAAAAAGGGCAATAAGTTGCCATCTTCAAGTGTTCACGCTATTTTTGATAAATACAGGGATGAGCTTGGTATTACAAAAAAGTTCACACCTCACGTATTCAGGCATACCTTTGCAACAAGGCTGCTGGATAAGGATACGGATATAAGAATGGTTCAGGCATTGCTCGGACATGAGAATATAGGGACTACACAGATCTATACCCATGTCTCGGGAGCAAGACTTGAGGCTGTGTACAGAAAGACACATCCTCATGCAGGGAGGAAAGACGAATGAGTTTTAAGGGAACTACTATTGTGGCTGTCAAAAAGGACGGTCATGTTGCAATAGCCGGTGACGGACAGGTTACAAACGGCGATACAATTATGAAGGGAAATGCCAGAAAGGTCAGAAGGATCTTTAATGACAAGATTATTATTGGTTTTGCAGGCAGCACTGCAGATGCTTTTACCCTTTTTGATTTATTTGAAAAGAAATTATCAGAATTCAACGGAGATATTACCAGAGCCTCGGTAAAGCTTGCCCAGGAATGGCGTATGGACAGGGCCTTGAGAAAGCTTGAGGCCATGCTTCTTGCAAGTGACGGGGATAAGATTTTCCTTATTTCCGGTGTGGGAGATGTTCTTGAGCCTGAGTATGATGCTATAGCAATCGGTAGTGGCGGAAACTATGCTCTCTCTGCTGCAAGAGCATATCTTGATTCCGGTGCTGATCTTTCTGCAAGGGAGATTGCATTAAAGTCGATGGAAATTGCAGGCTCAATTTGTATCTACACTGATTCAAAATTTACCGTAGAGGAGATATAAGATGGACAAAAGTCTTCAGACAACAGGCGAGAAGAAGTACAATCTGGATGAGATGGTACCATCCCAGATTGTCTCTGAGCTTGATAAATATATTATTGGCCAGAAAAAAGCTAAAAGAACTATTGCGGTAGCTCTTAGAAACAGAACAAGAAGAAAGCGTCTTCCTGATGAGATAAGGGAGGAGGTCTTTCCTAAAAATATAATTATGATCGGACCTACAGGTGTAGGTAAGACTGAGATAGCAAGAAGAATTGCAAAGCTTTCAAACGCCCCCTTTATCAAGATTGAGGCTACAAAGTTTACTGAGGTAGGTTATGTTGGCCGTGACGTTGAGTCCATGATCAAGGACCTTATGGCCAGTGCTGTTCTCATGGTTAAGAAAGAACTTGCAGAAGTAAACGAAGAGGCTGTTAAGGCTAAGGTTGAGGAGAGACTTCTTGATCTGTTAATTCCGAATCTTTCTTCAAATCCTAATGCTGACCAGAGTTTTGAAGATGACAGGATTAAGGTCAGGGAACTTACAAGAGAAAAGCTCAGAAAGGGTGATTTTGAAAATACTGAAGTTGAAGTTACCTACAACAGAGCTCCCAAGAGTTTTGAAATAGGGGTTATGGGTGCATCTCCTGATGATATTCAGAATGCCATGAACAACATAACTGATATTTTCAGAAGTGCCCAGAACAGAGGCAAGAAGCATAAGATTACCATAAAAAGAGCCCGTGAGATGTTCACTGAGGAAGAGCTTGATAAGACAGTAGACCAGGATAAGGTTGTAGAGCTTGCCAAGGAAAGAACAGAGCAGATGGGTATAGTCTTTATTGATGAGATTGATAAGATTGCTTCTTCATCTTCCTCTTCAAATTCACCTGATGTTTCAAGAGAAGGTGTTCAGAGGGATATTCTTCCTATAGTTGAAGGAACAAAGGTCTCAACAAAGTGGGGCGTAATTGATACTTCCCATATCCTCTTTATTGCTGCAGGAGCTTTCCATGTAAGTAAGCCAAGTGACCTTATTCCTGAGCTTCAGGGAAGATTCCCGCTCAGGGTTGAACTGGATGATCTTAAGGCAGAAGACTTTTTCAGAATCCTCAAGGAGCCTGAAAATGCCATTACCCTTCAGTACAAGGAACTTCTCGGTACTGAAGGCGTTGAGGTTGAGTTTACAGACGATGCAGTTCGCAGAATCAGTGAGATAGCCTATGAGGTTAATTCAACTTCCGAGAATATTGGTGCAAGAAGGCTTTACACCATTATGGAGCTGCTGCTGGAGGAGTTGAGTTTCAGTGCCAATGAGCTTAGCGGACAGAAGGTTTCCATTACACCTGATTATGTAAATGAAAGACTTTCTGATGTGGTTAAGAACCAGGATCTCTCTAGATACATTCTGTAATTTAAGTTATACTTTTTCACGGAATTATGAACTATATAACTGTACAAGCAAAAACATACGAGGAAGCTCTGAAAAAGGCCCGTCACCAGTACGGTGACAGGCTGAGAATCCTCAGCAGGAAAGATATTACCAAACCCGGTTTCATGGGTCTTGGTCACGTTGTTTCATGCGAGATAACATGTTTTCTTACAGGTGAAGAAGAGAAACCTGTTTCTTCCATCATTCCGGAAGAAAAGGAAGATACAAAACTCATTAAGACTTTTGAGAATGAGGCTAAAACTCCAAATCCTGACGATTTAAGGAAAGCAACTGTTCCTGAAGAAGAAACTACTGTGGAAGAGGCTATTGAACAGGAAGAGAAGACTGTCAATAAAGAAGCCATTTCCGAGATAGAAGCCCTTCTGGAAGATGTAAAACAGATTCTCATTAAAAATGACTTTACTTCATACTACATAAAGTTTCTGATGGACAAGGTAAAAGAGCAGGCCATGAGGGCTTTGCCTGATGTTCCTTCTAAATCTGATATTCAGACTGCCGTTCTTGACCAAATAGCAGGTTCTTTGAAAATCATCAAGGAAACTGCTTCTTCAAGAATTACAGCCTTCATAGGCCCGGAAGGCAGCGGTAAGAGTACAACACTGGGTAAGGTTTCACTTATGCTTGTTAAGAATCAGGGTTGTAAGGTTGGAGTTATTAATCTTCATGGAGAAGGCACTCCCTCAGATTTGACACAGCGCATCTGTCAGGCAGGTAAGATTCCTTATTTTGAAGCTTCTGATGCTTCTTCCCTGAAGGCTGCCATCCAGTCTCTGAATGATGTTGAGTATATTTTCATTGATACTGAGGGTCAGAAGCTTTCACAGAGCAGTTCAGACAGGGCCATGGTAAGTGCCCTTAAGGACTGTGGAGAGGAAATCAGGTATGTTCTTGTCCTTTCTTCAGCCATGAAGTATTCAGATATGGATGCCTCATCTGTTCTGTTCTATCCGTTTGAGATTTCCTCAATGGCTGTTACCTGTACGGACAAAACACTGACTATTGGAAATGCCGTCTCATTCAGCTATGAGAAAAAAATTCCTATGGAATTTATTGCTTACGGGCGCGGAATTCCAAAAGATTTTAAATCTATTGCAGTTTCAGACGTTATTACTCGTATAAAAGGGTTTACTAGAAGCCTTTTTTCAAGTTAAAATTGTTGAGGTTTTTTGCTGAATGTTGACAGTAAATTTCATTATTCAGTATATTATTATCGTTAAATTTTAAATTCGATTCTATGGAGGATTCAGAATATGAAAATTGGTATTAACGGATTTGGAAGAATTGGTCGT
>JAILPZ010000028.1 GCA_024699225.1 Sphaerochaetaceae bacterium | reverse complement strand
CTCATCAGCGGGAGGTTGTCTATTACCATGTGAAGCTTCTCGGGCGGAAGCTTTGCAGCACAGCCGCTGGTTTTAACCATGGATGTAAGTTTTATTTTTCCGTTTTCGTCATATACAGCTGAAGACATCAGTTAACCTTCCAGATATTTGTGTATTTTTCACTGTCCTTTGTGTAGACGGCCTCAAGATTCTCATCTGCGTTATCAAGAATTTCTTTAAGTGCATCATCTTTGCCGTTTACAAAGACGCAAGTTCCGCAGGAAGAGGATAAAAGACGCGGAACCGGACGCAGTACTGCATCCGGCCCGAGTGCCTTTTTCATTTTCATGGCACCATAGTGATTGAAAAAAGTAGCAACCGTTATTTTTTCAGTTCTATTTTCCATCCGCCCTCTATCTCCGTAACAGAGACATTATAACTCATAGCCCTGCCGAAGCGGGATACATTTTCCTTTGCTGCGACATTGTCCACCAGGACAGAAAGGGTGTCCGGGTTGTCCTTAAGGGCTTTCTTGGTGTTGACTACAGGGATGGGGCAGCTTAAGCCAAAGCAATCTATTTCTTTCATTTATTTTTCCTCTTTGAATGTTCTGACTGCTGCGATTGCAAGCAGGATAATGATAATTGCTATAACAGCAACCTTGCCGTATGTGTTAGGTCCGTTTTCTGTTGCGTTACCGACAAGCTTGAAGTTGTGGGCTACAGCTGCGCCGGTGAACATGCCCAGAACTGCAACTGCACTGTCTGAGTTGCCCTCCCCGGCAAGAATCAGCTGTCTTAAAGGACAGCCGCCGAGCATGGATGAGCCGAGACCTACTATAAACATACCCAGGAAGTTCCACAGATGAGCTGTCTGGGCTACCGGCTGGCCTTCAAAACCGAGCTTGAAGTTGCCTGTAATGAGGTTTCCGATAAGGGCGGCTACAAAGATAAAGATAAATCCGAAGATCAGTGTGTAGTCCTTAACCAGGATAATATCCCTTATTCCGCCCACCATACAGAGTCTTGTCTTCTGGGCAAGAATACCTACGATAAGGCCTGCTGCAAGAGAGATGAGGATAGCTGCATGCATGGAACCCGGTCCCTTCTCTGAGAAGGCAAAGACTGAAGGTACTGCAATAAGAAGTACAAGAAGAAGGATGTTTACTGCAGGAAGTGCGTGACCTTCAAGGCTGTTCTGTTTGTAGTATCTTCCGAGCGAGAAGCCACGGGAAAGGAAGAAACAGCCGCAGGCAATTCCGGCTATGAAGCCAAAGAGAGCTACAAGGGCATTTAAGTCTCCGCCTGCAAGACGCAGAATCATGCGGAACGGACAGCCGAGGAAGACCAGGGCTCCTATCATGACAAATGCTCCGATTATAAAGCGAAGCATGGGGCTTGAACCGCCACGGCTCTTAAACTCGCCTGTGGCCATGCTGATAATCCAGGCTCCAAGAACAAGACCGATAATCTCAGGTCTTACATACTGTACAACAGCTGCACTGTGAAGTTTTGTAGCACCGGCTATATCCCTGATAAAACAGGCAATACAAAAGCCCATGTTCTTTGGGTTTCCCAGAGCGACGAGTGCTACAGAAACAGCTCCGATAAGCACTCCGGCTATAATGAGATTTCTTTTTTCCTTAGACATTTTGAATCTCCCATATCTAATGTTCTACGGAAGATTATACCATTATATTTTTAAATAAACAATGGAAGTTTTTGTGGTCTTTTTCAGACTATAATCTGTGAAAGTGCAAGGGCAAGGATGGTGGAGAAGACGTTGGATGATAGGTTAACCATATCGTTGTCCAGCCACCTGACCCCTCTTATGAGTTCAAGGGATTTTCCGTCTTTATCCTTATCCTTTTCTGTGTATGTTTTGTTTTCCCTGTCCAGATACAGAGCCTGTGCAGTAGCTCCGAGAAGGCTGTCGTTAATACAGCCTGCAAGACCGCTTAAGCAGATAATCAGAGCGTAGAAAATGCCGTTTGCCACGGGGAAGAAGAAGTACCAGATGCCCGCTATTGCAGCAGAGCCCAGAAAGCCTCCGAAGATTCCGAGAGGTGTAACGCCTCCGCTCATACCCTTCTCCACCTTTCTGCGCGTCCAGATTGAAACAGGATCTGTACTGCTGAGCCTTCCTATCTCTCCGGCCAAAGTGTCACTTGTAGCTTCTGCAAGAGCCGCACCGAATATAATCAGAGCTGTTGTTCTTCCTGTTACAAGATAGATGAGAGAGGCAAGAACAGCCATAAGGCCGTTGGCACAGACCTGAACTGCATCCCTGCAGCTTCCCTTCTTCTCAAAGTTGTCCTTTTTTGTTTTGCTGCGACAGACTTTTCCGACAATATTGCATGTGGCATAGAAGAAGAAAAACAGGATAAAGCCCTCAAGTTTAAGAGAATAAAGAACCACAACACCTGATATATGGGCAGCTATTGCACCGCTTGCACTCAGATGCTTTTTCTTAAATGCCGTAACTGCAACTGCAGCCATAAAGACATTCATAAGGGCAAAAAGAAGGCCTGTGTTTATGGAAAACAGATAGGAATCCGCCAGTTTTAAAATATTCATATTCTCTCCAGGAGCGTACTTATTATAAAGAGAACTCCGGGAACAGTGAAGTTGTCCAGCCCGTATGGTGTATATGCTTCACAGAGTGCACCGGCTAAAGCTATCAGGACAGCAAGGTGGAATGGGAAGCCGAATGCCATGGAAATGACTGTCACTGTGACAAGGAAGGCAAGAGAGCCGCCTAGGGACTTTCCCTGTGAATGCGGCATATTTTTGGAGAGTTTTTTATAGTTCTTTTCTGTGCACAGCCTTCCGAAAAGTGCTGCAAGACCGTCTCCGTATCCCATGCCCAGGATGGCCACACCTGCAGAAACATATGTTCCTGTTTTAAGGTAGGCTGTGCAGATGATGATAAAAACAATTGAAAGCGGGTAATAGGTTAAACCCCATCTCTTGTTCCCGCTTTTTACAGTTACAACAGTATTTGCAACTGCAGCTGTAAGAAGGCCCAGGATGGCAAGTACATCTGATTCAAAGCTGTAGCGCCAGATGAAGTACCAGTTGCAGACCCCTATGTGGACAATCTTTCTTGCAACTTCTGATGTAAGGGACCCGAAGGCCTTTGTTTTGATAATCACTGCTGCAACTGCAACACAGGAGAAGATAAGAATTACTGAATAAAGGATAGCTTTCCCATCACCATGCATGGCCGCCGCCTCCTCCAAAGCCGCCTCCGGAGAAGCCTCCGCTGTGGAAACCGCCTCCACCCATCTTAGGTATGCCGCCTGAACGGAACTGGGCGGAAGACATGGCATTCAGACGTATTGCGTTGTTAAGGCGTGAACTCATGGCCGAGTAAAGCATAACGTCCACAGGACTGATTCCTGTATACCAGGAAGGCTGTGCAGTATTTAAGGATGAGAACTTCTTACTCCACTTATTCTCCAGACCAAAGACTATGGCGTAGGAGAGAACGTGGTAGTAAAGATCCGGATCACTCTCAATCATGGTCTTAAGCTTGTCTGTCTCAACCTTGTCTATAAACTCCCTGTATCCGAGAATCTCTTCAAACACCTTCTGTCCGTACTCACTTCTTCGTAACATAATTGAAGAGAAGAAGGCAGTGACAACTGTTGATAAAACAGTGACAAGAGGGAAATACAGAGGACAGTTTTCATAGAACACAGATGTAATGGCATACCTTATTACTATTATGGATGCCGTGAGAGCAATTATGAAAATCTCAATGGGAAGGTTTGTCTTTCTTAAATACCACTTTTTAAAAAGCCGGTAGAAAAGAAGAAGCATGACAAGCGGAGTAATAAAGGCTCCGAAAGCAAGAATGAAAACACCCTCGGAGACAAACTCGTACTGAGAGACGGCAACAACTGCCAGAAAACCCGGAAGGAATGAGGCAAGAGAGAAGACTATCTGCATAATCTCAGACTTCATGTCGGTGAGCCTGTTTTCTTTTGTAAAGAATCTTGTAACATCCTCCCTGGCATTCTGCATGTCCTGGAAGAAGTTTGACCTCTGCAGGTCCTTAAGCGTTACCCTTCCTTCCTCATCTGCCTTGCGAAATAGAGCACTGAAGAGGCGCCTTTCATAGTAGAGGCAGGACTGGGGAAGCTCTGTTACCATCCTTACAAACTCAAACTTGTCTTTCTTTTTCTCCTCTATTCTCAGATACCCCTTGTCGGCCCAGTAGTAGATCATGGATGTTATATCCTTATCATCCACCGTCCCGTCTGCAACATAACCTGTTGCAAGAGGCGTGAAATTGTCGGGAGCTTCAAAGCGTGCTGTGATAATAGGGGTTTTATCCCTGCCGAACTTAGTCCATAGAAGTGCAGCTAAAAGTGTTACAAGCACACTTACGGCACAAACAATAAGGGAGGCCTGCGCACGGTTGTCCTTAACCTCTCTTGCTCCCACATACCATGAGTCCGGAAGTTCTATGCGTACGGTAAGGCTCTCGCCCGGCCTGAGGTTCTCAGTTGTACCCTTAATGATGGTATTATTACCCGATTTATAGGTTTCAAAGCTTCCGCTGTATGACTGTGAGCCGTAGGAGCCGTCTGTAAGGCAGACTCTCATGTCGCTTCCGGTGTACGGAACAGTTACCGTGAAACTGACCTTTTCAAACGGAGAATCCCAGGATGAACCTATGAGGTTCAGATAGAACTCGTCATAGCCCTCGTTACCGTCTGCTCCAAGGTCGTATGTGTAGGAAAGACTGTACTCCTTGTAGCCTCTTATAACAGTGTCTGACTCCCCTATTTTAAGTGAGACATAAGAGCCGTCAGTTTCCACTGAAAAGGGGTCTGAACACTGGATGTTTTTGACTCTCGCCCTGACCTTCCACTGTGAATAGTCTGTGGGAATATCACGGTAGAATCCGTGTGAAGGAACGTTGTAATAGAAAAGGTAGTTCTCCTCTATTGTATGAACGGCATTTTTGCCCACAGAAACATTAATCTCTGCCTCCTTAACATCAAAGATTGATTCGGATGCAGAGATTAAAGATACGGCACAGAATAAAAGAAGGACCGTGCAGAGAAGTCTTGTTTTTTTCATCTTCAGAACTGAACCTTGACGTTCTGCTTTTCAGCTTCAGCTACTTCAAGGTAAGAAAGCTTTTTGAACTTTCCGCCGAAGAATGAGCTGATAAGGTTGTTCGGGAAGGTTTCAATAGATGTGTTGAAAGTCTTAACAACAGCGTTGTAGTACTTTCTGCTCTGAAGAATTTCCTTCTCAAGCTCTGAAAGCTTTGCCTGAAGGTCTGTAAAGCTCTTGTTTGCCTTAAGTTCAGGATAGGCCTCACTTAAAGCAAAGAGGCTCTTGAGCGTTCCGGCAAAAGCATTATCCGCCTTATCCTTATCTTCAACGCTCTGGGCACTCATGGCCTTGTTTCTGGCCTCAATTACTGCTGTAAGAGTCTTTTCCTCATGCTTGGTGTAACCCTTTACGGTTTCAACAAGATTTGGAACCAGGTCGTAGCGCTGCTTTAAATGAGCATCTATCTGAGCATAGGCTTCTTCAGCCTGGTTTTTAAGCTTTACAAAGCCGTTGTACTTTGAAGCTACAATTAAAAGAAGTAGAACTATAACTGCAAGAACAATTAACAGTGTCATTTTTTATCTCCCAAAAGCTTTTTCAGGTCTGCTGCCAGATCTGAAGTCAGTATTTTTCAGATTTTTTTAAAATTTTACTGATTAAATCAGTATAATAATAAAAAATCTCATTTTTTACTGACTTCAACTAAAATTCAAGCCAAATTCAAGCTTGTGAAGCAGACCATTATTGCTTATTTTAAACCCATAATGCGTGCGTAGGCTTCAAGTTTTTCATCTCCCTCGCAGCCTTTTAATACCTTTCCTGCCAGAATCTTTCCAAGCTGGACGCCTTCCTGGTCAAAACTGTTTATATTCCATGCAAAGCCCTGGAACATGACCTTGTTTTCAAAGTGGGCAAGGATTGCACCGAGGGCAAACGGAGTAAGACGGTCAGCACTGAGAAGTGAAGAATATCTTCCGCCTTCAAAGTCCTTGTTTGCATTCTCCAGATCCTGCTTTCCGCATGCAAATGCAACTATCTGGGCCACAAGGTTTGCATTAAGCTTCTGCTGGCTTGTAGAACCTGCAACTTCAGCATCAAGGTTGCCCTGTGAATGCTTAAAGCCAATGAACTGCATGGGAACTACATCTGTGCCCTGGTGGAGCAGCTGGTAGAAGCTGTGCTGTCCGTTTGTACCCGGTTCACCGAAGATTACCGGACCTGTATGGTAGTCAATCTTCTCTCCGTTCCTGTTTACGTGCTTTCCGTTGGATTCCATATCAAGCTGCTGGAAGTGAGCCGGAAGGCGGTTGAGGGCCTGAGAGTAAGGAAGAACAGCACTGTACGGATAGCCGAGTGCGTTTCTCAGATATACACCGGCCATGGCATCCAGAAGAACACCGTTCTTTCTGATATTCGGTTCAAGAGCACATTTATCTTCCTCGTGTGCACCATCCAGAATAGCCTTAAATACGCTGAAACCGTATGTAAGTGAAAGAATAACTCCGCCAACTGCGCTGGTTGCGGAGTATCTTCCGCCAATATAGTCATCCATGAAGAAGACAGCCTGAAGGCCCGGTGTGCTTGCAAGCGGACTTGAATTTGAAGTAACAGCCACCATGTGCTTTTCAGGAGCTGTAATACCTGCAGCCTTCATTACCTTGAATACAAGGTCTCTGTTTGTAAGTGTTTCAAGTGTTGTACCGCTCTTGGAGACAAGAATAAACAGTGTTGTTTCCAGGTCCAGGCCTGAAAGTACGCCGCATGCATCATCAGGGTCAACGTTACTGATAAAGCGGGCATCCATCTTCCTTTCTCCGTTCTCAAGCGGAATAAGGTTTAAGGCATAGCAGAGAGCCCTGGGACCCAGGTCACTTCCGCCAATACCGATCTGTACAACATGCTCAAAAGCCTTTCCTGTTGAGCCCTTCACTTCTCCCTTTCTTACCGCTTCGGAGAAGGTCTTGATTCTCTCAAGCTCCTTTGCATAGAAGGCGCCCTTCTCAACTCCGTCAGCCCAGACTTCCTTATCTGCAAGGACTCTGCCGCGTGTGAGGTGGTGAAGTACAAATCTCTTTTCTCCCGGATTTGCAACAGCTCCGCCAAGGAGGTCCTTATATTTTTCAATAAGTTCCTGCTCATCTGCGAGAGCCTGAAGCTTATCTATAATCTTCTCATCAAGAGGAAGAGCAGCATAGTTAAAAGAAAGAGAACCGGCTTCTTTAACTGTGTATTTCTTAATTCTGTCACCTGTGATGTTTCTTACGTCAAATGGTGTAAGGGACTTAAGAAACCCGAAAGCCTTTGTCTTGTCTAAGTTAGTGTATGTCATACTTCAAATATACCCTCTTTATAACAAAAGATATATCATTTTTTTCTGTGTTCTTTCGGTGTATTGAATCTTGCGTGACTTGTTTTTTCCTTTGGCACACTGACAATATCGCCGGTCTGGGTAAGGGCCCATCTTGTGATGGAAGGACCTGCAAGTTCGTAGATCAGAACCGAGAACAGAATAATATTTCTGACAAGAGTCCCTTCAACTCCGCCAAGGGCCACAGCCTGTGCACTCATACCAAGGGCAACACCTGCCTGAGGCAGAAGTGTATAGCCGAGGTATTTGCTTGTTTTCTCATCACACCCCGTAAGGGCTGCACTGTATCTGGCTCCAAAATACTTACCGGCAGATCTTGCAATAATGTAGAGTACACCAACACCTACAACAAAGGGATTTGAAATAACAGTAAGATCCAGCTCTGCTCCGCTTAGAACAAAGAAAAGAACGTTTATAGGGGCAGTCCAACCGTCTGCACGGTGCATAATATCACCGGAACGGGGACAGAGGTTACACAGAACGGTACCAAGCATCATACACACCAGTAGTGATGAGAATGAAACAGTTACAGCTCCAACCTTAAATGAAAGCTGGCTGAACGCAATTGTCACAAAAACAAAGGCAATGGTCAGACTCAGACGGTTTGTATTTGAGAAGAAGAGCTCTTCAAGTTTTGTAAGAACCCAGCCCAGAACAGCACCCAGGACAATTGAGGCACAGATTTCAATCAGCGGATTAATCACCAGGGCCACAACGCTCACAGAACCTGCAAGAAGGGCCTGGGCCACACCAAAGCTCACTGCAAAAATAACCAGACCCACAGCGTCGTCAAGGGCAACAATCGGCAGCAGGAGGCTTGTAAGCTTACCCTGAGCCTTGTACTGCCTGACAACCATAAGAGTTGCAGCAGGGGCCGTGGCAGCAGCAATTGCACCAAGCGTTATGGCTGCCGGGGTAGAGAGCCTCTGAGCACTCAAAACAGCTACCGTCACCAGAACCATATCCACAATCACGGTTGCAGCTACTGCCTGCAGTATTCCAATTATCGTTGCCTGCTTTCCAATTCCCTTAAGCTGTGAAAGCTTAAACTCATTTCCGATTGAGAATGCAATAAAGCCAAGGGCTACCGTTGAAACAATCTCAAGAGCCTTAACGGCATCCATACTTGAGAAACCAACTCCGGGGACTCCGAATCTTCCAAGTCCGAAAGGTCCGATAAGAAGTCCGGTTATAAGATACACAGTTACATCCGGAAAGTTGAAATGCATAGCTTTAAACACACGAGTCATAAGAAGACCCGCGGCTAAGGCAAAGGCAATGTGAATCAATGTCAATGTCATTTATTATTTATCCTTTTCCCTCTTTTCTTTCGGGAATACCACCAGGTAGAAGATTCCTATAATCAGGCTGCAAACTGTCCAGCCCACGGGGAATGATATTCCTACCGTCTGTGGTGTATTGGAAATATAGCGCGTTACAACAAAAAGGTAAACCTGTCTGAAAAGAACAAAGGAGAACAGCATGGTTGCCATGGGCACCTCGCTCTTTCCGCATCCCCTGAGGGCTGCACCCATAACCTGGTTAACGCAGGCTGCAAGGAAGAACGGTCCGTTCATTCTTAAAAACATGGTTCCGTAATAAATAACTCCGCTTTCACTGTTGTCTATAAACAGGGAGACAATATGTGGAGCAAAGATCATAACCGGAGTGATAAGACAGAGTGTTGCACCCCAGGCCATAAACAGGGCTGTTTTTACGCCCCTTATTGCCCTTCCTATATCATTTGCTCCAAGGTTCTGGCCTACAAATGTTGTAGTTGCCAGTGAGATACTCTGCATGGGGAGGAAGAACAGCTGGTCAATCTTGTTGTACGCCGTCCATCCGCTTGTAACATCTGTGTTGAAGAAGTTTATGTAACTGTATACAAACACATTTGAGAAGGCGGTAATGGACATCTGGATTGCACTGGGAAAACCTATCCTCACCTCTTCCAGAAGTATCTTTGTATTAATATTCAGCTTATCAATATGGACCTTTACAACGGTATCAGTTCTAAGAAGAACACTGACTACCAGGATTGCAGAAATGGTCTGGGCCATAACTGTTGCTATGGCAACACCCTGTGTCCCCATGCCGAATCCAAGTACAAAAACAAGGTCTAAAATTATGTTTACAACCGTGGATACAACAAGGAAAATAAACGGAAATGTAGAGTTTCCGATTGCCCTGAGGATTGCAGAGCCCATGTTGTACAGCATAAGGGAAGAGACGCCTGCAAAATAAATTCTCAGGTATATTTTCTGCTCGGCTGCAATCTCTGCAGAAGAATTTAAAACATTTATCATAAGGGGAACAATAAGTGTTCCAAGCACTGTAAAGAAGACACAGAGAATCAGAGTGGCTTTTACATAGGTGTGAACAGCCCTTGAGACATTTTCCGTATCGTGGGCTCCGAAGTATCTGGAAATAACTACACTTGCACCGCTTGAGAAACCCGAGAAGAAACCTATTACCGTGTTTGTAACAGGACTGAGCTGCCCTACTGCAGAAAACGCAACCTTTCCTACATAGTTTCCTACAACCCATGTGTCTACAGTGTTGTAGAGCTGCTGGAAGAGGTTACCAAGCAGAAGAGGAATAGCAAAAGCAACTATATGGTTAAAGATGCTTCCGCTGGTCATGTCTGTTTCTTTTTTCTTCAGTAATGCAATTGTCGCCATAAAAAAAACGGACTCCTTCAAGTCCGTTCTGATTTTATTCATATTAGCATAAAGTGTTAAGACCAAATCAGTCTATTTCCGGAATTCTTTCCCTAAAATCCTGCTGCAAGTCTTCCTTTGTCATTCCCTCACGGAGAATAACAAAAATTGTATCGTCTCCGGCTACTGTTCCCAGAATCTCCGGAAGGCCCAGAACATCAAGAGCAACGCACACGCTGTTTGCATGTCCTGCCCTTGTCTTTATAACACCCATGTTTCCTGAAAACTCGATTGAGACAATTCCTCGCCTTACGTCCTGAATGTAACTCTTCTCACTCTCTGCAACCAGCTCATTCTCCGGAAGTGAATAGTAGTATCCGTTCCATCCGTCGGAGATTTTTCCAACCTTAAGCATCTTAAGGTCTCTTGAAAGAGTTGCCTGAGTTACATCAAAGCCCTCTACCTTGAGCATCTGCAGCAGGGCATCCTGGCTGTCAATCTTATTCTTTCTGATTAGGCTCTTAAGCGTTTCCAATCTGTCATGTCTCTGTTTCACTGTTTTCCCCTCTGCTGGCCTGTAGGCACCATGTTGGATTGTAACATAAGTCAGGCCCTTTATGTTGAAAAGTTTCTAATTCAGTTGCTTTCCCCGTTTTTATTAAGGTGGTGGTCATATTCCGGGACCAGTTTTCTCAGAAGAGGATCTACCTCCTGCGGCTTAATTGTCTTAAGACTGTCTGTAAATTCTTTCAGGCTCTTTTCCGTGAACTCAGATACCGCGACAATCCTGGCCTTGAAAATCTTGTCAGCCTCTGTCGGGATGGTGTTGTCCTTATCAACAAGAAGCTCCTCATAAAGTTTCTCACCCGGTCTTAAACCCACAACCTTGATTGAAGATCTTCCGTCTCCGAAAACATCTATAAGACGCTGGGCAAAGTCGTAAATCTTAACAGGCTCACCCATGTCCAGGACCATTACCTCGCCGCCCTTTGCTATACTTGCAGCTCTGAAAACAAGGGATACGGCCTCAGGGATGGCCATAAAGTATCTGATAATCCTTCTGTCGGTAACAGTAATGGGGCGTCCGGCCTTAATCTCCTCCAGGAACAGAGGAAGCATGGAGCCTCTTGAACCTATTACGTTTCCGAATCTTACGCAGCAGAACTCAGTTTCCTTACTGTTGAGAACTGAGGCCATCATTTCAACTATTCTCTTTGTACAGCCCATTACGTTTGTCGGGTTTACAGCCTTGTCAGTTGAAATGACAACTACGCGGGAAACCTTTGCTGACCTTGCTGCCGTAAAGACGTTGTAGCTTCCGCAGACATTTGTTATGACAGCTTCCTCAGGGAACTTCTCCATAAGCGGGACATGCTTGTATGCAGCGGCGTGGAAAACAAGGTCCGGTTTGTACTCTTTGAAAATTCTTTCAACCTTCTCTGCGTTACGTATATCACAGACAACAGGAACAACCTTTTCAGACCACTCTTTCTCATAGTTGAGAAGTCTCAGAGCCAGATCGTGAAGCTCGGTCTCATCTATATCAAGAAGAATAAGGCGCTTCGGATTGTAGTCCATAACCTGTTTACAGATTTCAGATCCGATTGAACCGCCGGCTCCGGTGACAAGGATTGTCTTGCTGTCAATCATGTCAAACAGAGGCTCCTTGTCTATGGAGTAAAGCTTTCTTCCGAGAAGGTCGGCGTAGTCAATATCTCTGACAGAAACATCTGCCCTTCCTCGGGTCTCAAACAGAGCCGGAACTATCTTTACGTCCACACCGGCATCCCTGGCCTCTTTGGCAGCCTTGTGAACCTTCTCTGAGGAAATACCTGTAACTGCAATCAGCAGAACGCTGAACTTTCTGCTCTGGAAAATAGTGTGAAGATCATTAACCGTTCCAATAACGGGAACATCAAACTCAATGGATCCCTGAATTTTTTCATCATCATCAATAAAGGCGGCTATCTTGTATTCAAACTTTCCCTTATTTGAAAGTCTTGCCATGGCGCAGCCGAGTTCTCCGGCCCCGTAGACCAGGGCCAGCGGACGGTCAGATGCTTTTTCCAGGGATGTTCTGGCTTTAAGCATTCTGTACACTGCCCTGGCACCTATAACTCCAACGCAGGAGAACACTCCGCCTACTGCAATTCCTCTTGTAAAATAGGAGTGAAAACCAAGCTTTATACCCGAGAAGAAAAAAGCCAGCACAACAGCAGGTACCATGGAGAAGGCAACCTTGTGCACAAGTTCTATTGAACTGTTCTCTATTCTGATTCTGTAAAATTCAGATATCATGAGAAACAGCAGGTAAATAAGAGAAAAGATGAGAATCTTGTATACATCCTCTTCTCTGATAACCCCTCTTACCAGCCAGAACCCGACAATATTTGCAACTGCAATAATCAGATAATCTAGAAGAACAAGATTAATAATCTTCTTTCTGCGTCCCTTCATTTATAACCTCATTCAGTTCTTCATGGATTCGCTCTGTCTTGTGTTCTCAAGAACGTCACGCCACAGTGCGCTTTCCGTATTTATGGTGTTTCGCTTTGACACTGCCTCTTTTATAGGCATATGTATGAAGCAGTTGTTGATCATACTTACAAGAAGGCCCGTCTTGCCGGTCATACCTGCATGAACGGCGTTTGCGCCGAGTCTTGCACAGTAAATACTGTCGTAGCTGTCTGCAGGTGCGCTTCTTATTGTATATGACGGGTCAATATATTTTACATTGACCTGCATTTTCTCAGCCTTAAAATAATCCTCTATTTTTCCTTTTAAGAAAACCCCTATATCGGTAAATTTAACATTTCCGCTTGCATCCTTTTTACCTGAGGCAGGGACTATATCCTGACCGGCTCCCTCAGCTACGAGAATTACAGCATGACCCCTGTTTTCAAGGCGCTTTTTCAGGTGGCTCAAAAGGCCGTTAGGACCTTCAAGGTCAAAGGGACTTTCGGGGATGAGACAGAAGTTTACATCACTCTGGGCTAGGGAGGCATGGGCTGCTATAAAGCCGCTGCTTCTTCCCATAACCTTTACAAGACCTATTCCGTTTATGGCATTTCTGGCCTCTACGTGGGCTCCGCGTATAAC
Source organism: Sphaerochaetaceae bacterium (assembly GCA_024699225.1). Taxonomy (GTDB): domain Bacteria; phylum Spirochaetota; class Spirochaetia; order Sphaerochaetales; family Sphaerochaetaceae; genus UBA1265. The sequence continues at coordinate 24,725 of JAILPZ010000028.1, read as the reverse complement.
CGGAACGGCAAGTGAGACTGCAGTATCAAAACCAAATGAGGTCTGAATAAAGGCCAGATCGTTATCTATGGTTTTCGGAATACCTACAACCGATATTTTAAGACCACGCTTTTTAATCTCCTCAGCTATGGCCAAAGCTCCCCTGAGCGTTCCGTCTCCGCCGACTGTAAAGAGGATGTTTATATTCATTCTCTCAAGTGTGTCCACCATATCAGAGGTGCGTTCTCCGCCACCTCTTGCAGAACCCAGGATGGTTCCGCCCTTTTCCTGAATATCATCTACAACATCAGGATTAAGCTCAATAAACGGCCACTTGCTTTCAGGCAGAAGGCCCTGATAGCCGTAAGGAACACCTGAAATACGGCGCACCCCGTAGCTGTACCACAGACAGCGTACAACTGCCCTTATTACATTGTTAAGACCGGGGCATATGCCTCCGCATGTGGCTATAGCGGCATGAACATGGGCCGGATTGAAGTAGATTTCCCTTCTCGGTCCTGCAACTTCAAGAGTATCTTCAGTAACCGAAACCCTCTTTCCGTCAACGACCTTTGTTTCCAGATCAAAGACTATCCTGTCATCATCTTCAACATAGTCTGCAAATCCGTCCTTGCCCATATTCATAATAATCGGAGACTGGATTTTGGCATCTCCAAGTCTTTCAATCTCAAAATCATGATTCATACTCATTTTTCTTTCTCCAGCTTCTCATAGAGAGAGGAAAAACGCTCAAAAGGCTTTTCCATAAGTGTTTTGCACTCTTTCTGAAAAGAGTCATAAATATCCATAAAGGAAACGGCAAAGGGAGTAAGAGAAGCTCCAACTCTGTCCTTTCCTCCGCGCTTTCTCTCTATAACGGGGTGGCCCAGGGCCCCTTCAAGGTTCTCAATCATGGTATAGGCCTTTGAGTAGGAAATACCTATCTCTGCCGCTGCAGCCCTCAGTGAGCCGAGCTTCAATATGCTCTGCAAAAGCCACAGAACACCTATTCCCATAAATTTCCCGTTTTCGTCTTCAAGATAGATTTTTGTCTTCAGCTTCATACGCAACTCTCTCAGTCAAAAAGGGACGGCATCTCCGCTTCCTTATCCCCTTCTTCTTTCTGCTTTATCATTCTTAAAAACTCTTCTTCACCTACAACCCTTACTCCGAGACTTACCGCCTTCTGAAGTTTGCTTCCTGCATTTGCTCCGGCAAGGAGGCAGGTTGTTTTCGAAGATACTGAACTTACCTCAGTTCCTCCGCGCTTTTTTATCTCATCCATTGCCCTGTCCCTGGGCTTGAAATGTTCAAATGTTCCGGTCACACACCACGACTGTCCGGCAAAAATCTGTTCTTCCTTCTGCTCTTCCCCTGCCCTGTCAACTGACATGGAAAGCCCAAAGCCCTCCAGGTCCCTAATAAGGGTGAGCATGTTCTCTTCATGTAGCGAAGAGACTATCAGGTGTGCAGTCACAGGTCCTATACCGTCTATTGCAGAGAGCTGCTCCTCACTGGCCTCAAGGAGCTTTTGCATGCTGTCAAAACCGGCTCCGGTTACAAGCTCAACGGCCTTCTTCCCGAACTCAGGAATTCCCAGGGAAACAAGAACGCGGACAAACGGTGCCTTTCTTGCCTCCTGGACAGCCTTTGCAATTGCCTCTGTCTTCTTAATTCCAAAACCGTCCACGCCGTCCCTGACAAGGGCATCCCAGTCAAAGCGGAATATGTCCTGAATGCATCTTATGTAGTTTTTGTCGTACAGAATCTCAAGTGTCTTTGTACCAAGGCCCTCTATATCCATCTGCTTCTTTGCACAGAAGAAATCAAGAGAACCCTTTTCCCTTGCAGGACAGTGCACATTGGAACAGAAAGTATGTGCTCCCTTCTTTACAAGAACACTTGAGCAGACAGGACAGGTAAGGGGCATGACGTATGTTGTATTTCCCTTGTTGTTCTTCTCTGTTACATTTTCAACTGCAGGAATAACATCTCCCCTCTTGCTTATGGCAACAGTGTCCCCAACTGCAAGTTCCAGAGAGTCAACATAATCCTGATTGTGAAGCGTTATGTTTCTTATCACAGAGCCCGAGAGTTCTGTGGCACTGATTCTTGCCATGGGAGTAATTCTTCCGGTCCTTCCGACCTGAACATCTATACTCTCAACTACGGCCTCTGCCTGCGGAGCCTCAAACTTGTATGCCATGGCCCACTTAGGATGGTGCTCTGTCCATCCCATCAGATCTCTCTGCCCTATCTCGTTGATTTTAAGCACCAGGCCGTCTATCTCGTAGGCCAGAGCCGGGCGGGAAGCTGTTCTGTTTTTTATATCCTGCTCAATATCTTCAAAGCTTCCTGCAAAGCCTTCAAGAGATGCTTCCTCCAGCCTTCTCTGAGCCTCTTCACGGCTGCTGCAGAAACAGCTTATGTTCTTATCAACCTTAAAGCCCAGGTCCTTTAAGTGCCTTAGAATCTCAAGATGGTCTGCAAACGGTGTGGAGTTTTCCCAGAACCCTTCATAGCAGAACATGGAAAGCGGAACACGGGCTGTGTCCGAGCTCTTTATTCTTCTTATGGTTCCGGCTGCAAGGTTTCTCGGATTTGCATAGGGCTCATCCAGCGTGAGGTTTATTCTCTGGAAATCTTCCTTGGGAAGAAAGACCTCTCCCCTGACTGCAAGAGTCTCAGGTTTTGTAAGGCGCAGAGGCACGGCCTGGATGGTTCTTACATTTGCAGTTACGTCATTTCCTACAAAACCGTTTCCCCTGGTTACGGCTCTTTCAAGAAGTCCGTCCCTGTAGTAAAGGACAATTGAGAAGCCGTCTATCTTTTCCTCCATAACAAAACTCAGCTTGTTTGTTGAGGAATTCTTTGTGCACTTGTCTATAAATGAGCGCACTTCCTGCACGCTGTATGCCTTATCAAGGCTGAGTACGGGAATGCTGTGCTGAACTTCCGGAAAGTCGGAAGAAAGGTCACTTCCAACTCTTTGCGTGGGAGAATCCGGAGTTTTAAGCTCCGGGTATTTGTTTTCAAGGCTCTGAAGCTCGTCAAAAAGCCTGTCGTATTCAAGGTCTGAAACCTCTGCCTTTCCGGTTACATAGTAAGAGTGCTGGTACCTACTCAGAAGATCGTGAAGCTCCTGCACACGGTCTCTCACGCTTTTGTTATCCATACTCTTATTTTAGCCCTGTTCCATTATTTCTTCAATGAATAATGGCAGTGCAGCCTGCGAGTACTGCAGGCAAAATTGTCTGGAAATGAAATTTTTTTTCAGAAATAGTGAACTTGTGAACGATTTTTTTCAAAATTTTAAGAATCTAGACAATTTCTCAGTGAATGAGAGTGCATGAGAGTGCATGAGAGCGCTGCATGTAAACTTTCAGCGTAAAAAATTTCAGAAAAAGTTTATTTTATAAACCCTGCCAGAAAATTTTTTAATAAAAAGTTTATTTCAGAAATTTCAGCACAGGGTGGCCGGATGCAAAGTGCTGTCTTAAGCCATTCTGTAGAACTTAATCATGTTGCGCCCGTACTTGCGGGTGTCAGTGAGAACCAGATCTCCAATCTTTTCATCCCACTGGCTCTCCTCAGTTACGGGAATGTGGACTACAAAGAGACCGCCGGGAACAACAAGGTGCTTTTTATTTACAAGATAGGCAATCTTTGTCTTGTTCTCCATGGGAAACGGAGGGTCTGCATAAACTATATCATACTTTGTTTTGCAGGCAGGAATATAGACAAGAACATCTGAGAAGAAAAGCTTTATATCACACTCGTCTTTTGCAAAACTTATGTTCTGCTCCATAACTGAGCGCTTTTTTCTGTCCATCTCCACACAGTGAACCACAGAGGCACCGCGGGAAGCTGCTTCCAGACCCACACAGGCACTGCCTGAGAAAAGGTCGCAGAAACTGTAGCCGTCCAGAGGACCCAGGATACTGAAAAGGGATTCACGCATGCGGTCCATTGCAGGACGGATTTCCATATCGCCTTCGGGTATTATTACCCTGCGGTTGCAGTATTTTCCTCCCGTAATTCTCATTTTCAGCATGACTGATTACTCCCTTAGAACTGAAGGTAGCCTGTATTCAGGTCAAAGAGGATTGTCTGAAGAAGACGCCTTGATCTTTCAATCTGAATGTTGGTTACCTTTGGAAATGATGATTTGAGTTTGCCGGCAAGCTCAGAACCAAGTCTGTTGATCTGGGCTGTGGTCATGGGGAGCGGGAGACCCGAAAGCATGGAGTCAAAATCGGCACTTGCAAAGAAGCCTGCAACAGGCAGGACTATGCGCAGCGAGGCGTCTGAAATGGAGCCTTTGCTGTCGTTGAAAGTGAGGGCAAAAATGACTGAACTGCGGCTCTCGTGCATGGGTGAACCGAGGGTTCTGTAGAACTGCCTCAGCCCCTCCTGGGACGGAATGCGGACACGGGTCATGACTGCATTGTCCTCCAGGACGTATTCTCCGTTGTTGCCGTACAGCTTGGAGATGGAAAGCCATCTTGAGGTGGATGTGACTCTCTTGGCGCGACCGTGCAGTGAGTAGAACCTGAATTCAACTTCAGCTCCTATGGCCGAGAGATAACACGGGAGTGCAAAGCGGATTTTGTCGGTGCAGAAGGCTCCGCCCATGGTCATCTGAGAGCGGATGGTTGATGAGCCAAGAGCCCTGAGGGCGTTATCCAGAGGCTGGCTGATTATGTAGCTTCCGGTACTCAGCAGCGTCTCAAGGGTTACGGCACAGCCGGCTTCAATATACTTTTCGCTGTGGTAGACTCTTGAAAGTTCAGGCACGGTAGAAGTGAGGATAATATCCCTGCCCTTTACATTGGGGTAGTAGTCGTCCCTGGACATGAGATAGGTTCCGCCACCGAAGATAACGGCGTTTTTATTCTTTGCAACCGTATTTATCAGTTCAACGGTGGTTTTGGGAGAATGGACTGAAACCATGTCATTTCTTGGCAATTCTGTTCCTCCTGTTCTTCAAAGCCACCCTTATAACTGTCTCTATCTGCCTCATTTCAAGGCAGCGGCAGCTGTTCATTCCCATTTCTCTGGCAATAAGGGCTTTATCCAGAACATTGTTTCTGGTGTTGTTTATATCCATGCGGTTCAGCACACCCTCAATCATGAGTGTCTTGGATGCGTAGCACTGCTCACAAGGTCTTATTCCTGTTTCAGTGTAGGCTCTCTCTATATCATGACAGGGTCTTGTTCTTCTGAACCCTTCGATAGTCAGTATTACTGCATTATTCAGTCTGTAGGCCGGAACCAGGCAGGAGAGAACACACTCTCCGTTGAGCAGAACTGCACAGTTTCCGCACATGGCACCGTGACAGGCACTGTTTGTCGGAAAGTCTTCTATTTTTTCCTGAAGTATCTTGCTGAGCGGCTTGTCGGCACTTACATTCAGAAGCTGCCCTACGCCGTCAATAGTGCATTTAATCAGCATTCTGCTCCTCCTTGTCTGAAGACTCAAGAATTGAGGCTATGTATTCTGCAGTAACCGGAATATTTGTAACGGATGCGGAAAGGGCCTGGCTGAGTGCACTGAGAAGTGCGGAGGAAACAAGACCTCTTACCAGAGATGTAGCTGAGCCAAGCGGCCCGTCAGACTTCTCTGAAAGGTCAAGCTCTATTCTGCATGAAAGATCTGCCGACGGACAGATTTCAGATATTATATTGGCAGCCGTCTGCCTTACGTTTCTCAAAAAGCGCGGCCTGTTTATAATTCTGCCCATTGCAAGAGAAATCCAGACTCTGTCAATTCTAGGAGTAAGGAGTACGGGGTCTATTGAAAGAGCCACAACAGCACTGCCTGCTGCATCCGTTCCTGTAACTGCACCCTTCCATTCAGACTCATCAAATACTGAGCCGTTTCTCACTTCAAGAGGATCAGTATTTATGTGCCTCTCCGGCATGGGAGCTGAAGTCTGTACCGTAACCGGAAGTTCCTCTCCGGCATCAAGTCTCTCTTTTATCTTTTTACTTGCCTGAAGGATCCAGCTTGATACATACCTTATGTCTCTTGAAAGTGCACTCGGACCTATATCAACTATTCCTTCTGCGTTTATATCCTCAAACAGAACAACTGACGGGTCTACGTTAAGAACCTTGGAAACTATTGTGGACCAGGTGTGCAGCATAATTGAGTTGGGTGCAACCCCGCATCTGATTGTTACACTCCTGTCCTTCTCCATTGTAACTGTAATACTGCTGTCTTTAAGAAGCTTGAAGCAGTAGGAGAAGCCCTGGTTTCCCTCTCCGCAGGCAAGTCCTATACCGCGCGAGTAATCTATAAAAGGATTTATTCTGCTGTGCTTAATTCCATCCTGGTTGTTAACTGCATACTGACGTGAGAACCAGCTGTCCTTAACTGCATCTTCTATGGTTTTCTCCAGGGAATCAAATCTTGTTGAATCCTTTACGCAGTCGTGAAGCGCAGTCCTTTCAAGGTGTCTGAGCCTCCACACATCAGGAGAAGTACCGGTAAGTTTTGCAACCTTGCCATAGTGAGATTCAAGAAGACTCAGGCCGAGGGAGTATCCTGCATCTGAGAATATGTTGGCTGGTGGTCTGTGGCTTCTGAAAACCCTTATCCTTGCCTTCATGGCCTTAATATCATAAGGCGGAACCATACCGGCAAAGAGACCCAGACAGAGCTCTGACCTGAATGAAGCAAAGGCACCTGCATTTATAATTGCATCTGCAAGAAATGCCAGAGGATTTCCCTGCTCATCCACCACAGACTCAAGATAGGCCTTTACTGCAGGCTGGCAGGAAGCCATCTCGTTTGTAAGAACAACAGCAGATGAGGTCTTTACAGAGGCCTTTGCTGCAATTATGGCAGAGAAAAGCGGAGTATTTAAAAGCTGGTCATTCGGAGCATAGTATTCCTGGGTGTGGACTATAACCTTCTTCGGGTCCATATTCATGGCCCTGGCCACTTCACGCTTTATCATAAGCGGCCACTGGGTAGCAACTTTAATTCTCAGGGTATCTCCGTCCATGAAGGCATATGTTCTTCTGTCACTGAGGGACGGGCTCTTGTAACTGTCTATATTGAAGGTGCTTTTTATATGGTGAAATTTCTGGTCCGGATTTTCAGAGAAATAACTGTCTGCATCTCCGTAGCTCCAGATAAGGCTGGTATCTGTCTCTTCCAGTTCATCCTGTTTTTTCTGAGAAGCCTCTGAGTCAAATGCAACTTGGATTTTCTTGCAGTATAAATCTACACTCTCATGATCGTCCCCAAATACGGCAAGCAGGGGCTGTCCGGGATAATCTGCCTCTTCTTTAGGGAAGACAGGACATGAATCGTCTATAACGGTGACCTCTTCATCAAAATCAGAAGAATCAATTACTGTAATTGAATTATCTTCTCCCCTCTTTATTTCAGTAAAGTGTCCTGTACGTGTTGCACAGTACAGTACTCCTACCTTAAATGAGGTTGCGTTTGTAAAAACTTGAGAGAGGTCCGTCATGACTCAATATTATATCAGAATGACTGTAATTCCAACAATGCTCTTCTAAGCACTGCATGGTCTGCTTCAAGAAGTCCGCTGTCAGTTGCCAGAATCTGTGAAACCTCGTCTCTGGCAGCAGCTATCATATTCAAATCCTTGTCCAGGGAGACAAACTTAAGGTTGGTAAATCCACTCTGTCTCAGACCTGAGATTTCTCCGGGACCCCTTATAAGAAGATCCTGTTCCGCTATTACAAAACCGTCGTTTGTACTCTTTAATACCTCAAGACGCTTCATGCCGTCCTTTGAGACATTGTCCCCCGGGGCAAGAAAGCACCAGGACTGAAGCTTTCCTCGTCCTACACGGCCTCTAAGCTGGTGAAGTGCGGAAAGGCCAAAGAAATCTGCGTGCTCTATCACCATGCATGTTGCATTGGGAACGTCAATTCCAACCTCAACAACGCTTGTTGAAACAAGGAAACTTATCTTACCGCTGTTAAAGTCTTCAAGAATCTTTATCTTCTCATCATCCGGAAGGTGGCTGTGAATCAAAGCCCCATGGAACGAACTGTAGCGCTCAGAGAGGTAGGAGTACATGGAAACTACATCCTTAAGTGAGCTCTCTTCCTCCTCTTCACCGTCTCCTATTCTCGGATAGACAAAGTAGGCCTGGTGCCCCCTCTGAAGCTCCACATGCACCGAGTCATACATGGCCTGACGCTTCTCAGGCGGTGCAATATAGGTCTTAACGGGCAGCCTTCCGCCCGGCATGGTCTTTATGGTTGAAACATTCAGATCCCCGTAGATTGTAAGCGCAAGGGTTCTGGGAATGGGGGTTGCAGTCATCATGAGCACATCCGGATTCTGGCCCTTTGCAAAGAGGGCGCGACGCTGTTCAACACCAAAGCGGTGCTGCTCGTCCACTATCACAAAACCCAGCTTTGCATACTCAACATCCTTTGAAAAAAGCGCATGCGTGCCTATTACCAGATCAATATTGTGCTCCCTGAGATTCTTCAGCAAAAGCGCCCTCGCCTTTCCTGTAACCGTACCGTCCAGATATGCCACATTCACACCCAGCGGAGCAAGCAGCCTGGATGCATTTATAGCGTGCTGACGGGCCAGAAGCTCAGTCGGCGCCATGAAGGCAACCTGAGACCCTTCGGCTGCGCAATGCACTGCTGCAACCAGAGCCACCAGTGTCTTACCGCTTCCGACATCTCCCTGCAGGAGGCGGTTCATGCTCCTCTCCCCGCTCATGTCTTTTCTAATTTCCTGCAGCACCTTCTTCTGGTCTTCAGTAAGTTCAAAGGGAAGGCTCTCAAGAAGCTTCTTCTCAGCTTCATAAATCTGCGGTGTAACAGAGCGCCTTGTGATACTTCCGTCGGAAGAAGAGCGTCTCATGGCCAGAAGCTGCATGTAAAAAATCTCAGAGAATCCAAGTGTACGCAGAGCCTGTCTCACATCTTCTGCGCTTTTAGGGGCATGAAGTGCCCTGTATGCCTTATCAAGGGAAATGAGCTTGTACTTGCCGTAGAGAGACTCAGGCAGGTCATTTTCCAGAACAGGGATATCAGAGAAGGCCAGGCCCATGTGCTTTCTAACCATGTTCTGGGTAAGATTTCCGCTTAAAGGATAGACGGGCTTAAGGCCGCCCGATATAGACTTTTCTGCATTTTCAGTAAGTGCAAATGAATCAGGAAGAGCAGTTAATTCAAACTTTGAGAACTGCGGCATTCTGAAAGCCTGCGGCATCTGGAAGGCGTAAAGCTTGTAAAAGGCACCTGTTACTACAGTCTTGTCCAGATACGGCCTGTTAAAGCCCAGAAGCTCTCCCCTGACTCCGCTTTCAGTATCCTTAACGGTAACTTTTACGTTCTTAAGGCCCTTGCCAAAAAAGCTCTTGCCCTGCACCTGAACTATTGTATTTGTCCACGGTCCGTCAGGAACCTGATGCCCTATGCAGACACGCCTTGTTCTGTCCTCATAGCCGCGGGGTCTGAGATTTATAAGGTCATAAATACTCTCAACCCCCAGGGCAAAGTAAGAGGCCAGTGTCTTCTTGCCGTTTCCGGCAACGTGCGAGACAGGTATGTTTCTCAGGTCATTCAGAATAGACATAATGTACAGCCGTACAGCTTTCAAGCTCCTGTGCCAGTGCAACGGAACCGTCTACGCAGAACCTTGGGTCTGCCTGGACCTTTCTCGGGACGGAAGAGTATTTCCCCTCGTCGTCCGTACCCTTGTAGATATGAAATTCCAGAACTGCAGAACCCGGATACTTTTTGCATATGTTTCTCAGCTCTATTACTGCGTTTCTGTCACCCTCAGTCTCATCAAGGCCAACATAGGTTCTGACCGGCTTTGAAGGCTTCATGGAGGACGGGTCCGCAATAAGTGCGTCACATGAGAAACTCATCCTGCCGTTGTACTCCTTGAAGCTTCCCCTGAATCCATATACCTTTCCATGCTCTATAACCGCCTCATACAGCGACCACTGCTTGGGGAAGAATGTTATTTCCAAATGTCCGTTGTAGTCTTCTATAGTCACATATCCCATGTGGGAACCGCTCTTGGTTGTTATGCTTCTGAAGTCAGAAATCATTCCTATAAAATCGTACTTCACGCCTGGTTTTATTCTCTCAGGTTTGGAAAGATCCAGTCTTACGCACTCCTGCCAGTTGCTCTTGTAAACATCAAGCGGATGTCCGCTTAAATAGAGGCCCAGATACTTTCTCTCAGTCTCAAGCTTCTGTATGAACTCGTAGTCATTTGTAGTTTTCATCTTGAAGCTGGACATGGCCTCCTCTTCTGCTCCAAAGAGGAAATTCTGTCCTACTGAGGCACTCTCACGGTCTTCCATAACAGAGGCAATTGCATCCACATAGTTTGCAATAAGTGTTGGTCTGTTGTAGCCGAACCTGTCAAAGGCTCCGCTCTGAATGAGGCCTTCCATGGTAGCTGAACCCAGAACCCTGTTGTCCGAACGGCGTACAAAGTCCAGAAAGTCCTTATACGGACCGTTGGCCTGGCGTTCCTCAAGAATCAGTTCTACTGTTGCACTTCCCATGCCCTTTATACCTGCAAGGCCGTAGACAATATTGTTTCCGTCTACTGTAAAGTACATATCCGACTTGTTTATATCCGGGCTGAGAATGTTGATTCCCTCGCCCTTTACGTAGTCCAGATACTCCTTGAACTTGTCTCCGCTTGAAATCTCGTTTGTAAGGTTTGCAGCGTAGAACTCTGCAGGATAGTGGCACTTAAGATAGGCTGTTCTGTAACTTAAAACTGTGTAGCAGACACTGTGGCTCTTGTTAAAACCATAGCCTGCAAACGGGGCAAGCATATCAAAGATATCCTTTGCTTCCTGCTCCGTGTGTCCGTTCTTTACAGCGCCTTCTATAAACTTTTTCTCCTGTTCAGGCAGAAGGTTCTTCTTTTTCTTACCCATGATCTTTCTCAGGATATCTGCCTGTCCGAGTGTGAAGCCAGCATAAATCTGGGCTACCTTCATAACCTGTTCCTGGTAGACTATAACACCGTAAGTCGGTTCCAGAAGCTCCTTAAGTGAAGGATCGGGGTAGACAATAGGCTGTCTGCCGTGTTTGGAGTCAATATATTTCGGAATGAACTGCATGGGGCCCGGACGGTACAGGCTGGTCATGGCGTCAAGCTCTTCAAATCTTTCAGGGGCCAGAAGCTTAAGGTTCTTCTGCATGCCCGGACTTTCAAACTGGAAGACCATGGTACTCTTTCCCTGGCTCATCATGGCAAAGGTTGCCTTATCATTCTCAGGTATTTTCTCTATATCAAAATCAGGTTCCCGCTTTCTTATCATCCTCTGTGTGTTTCTGATAAGAGTCAGTGTCTTAAGACCCAGGAAGTCCATCTTTACCAGACCGCAGTCCTCAAGATATGTCATGGTGTACTGTGTTGATATGGCACCTGTCTTCTGGTCCATACACAGCGGCACATAGTCCTTAAGAGGGGTTCTTCCTATAACAACACCGCAGGCGTGCGTACTTACATGGCGTGAGAGGTTCTCAAGCCTTATTGAGGCATCAAAGAGCTCTTCATATACTCCGCCTCGGTCCCTGTATGCCTTAAGCTCAGGAATATGCTCCAAAGCCAGCGGGAGGCTTACCTTCTTTGTTTCCTCTCCTATCTGAATTACATCCGGAATGAGCTTTGTAATCTGGTTTGACTCATCAAAAGGAATATCAAGGACTCTCGCTACGTCTTTTACAACGGCCTTTGCCTTGAGTGTTCCGAATGTGGCTATCTGTCCAACCCTGTCCTTTCCGTACTTTTCAGTTACGTAGTTAATAACTTCCTGTCTTCCCTCGAAGCAAAAGTCAACGTCAAAATCAGGGAGGCTTATTCTGTCCGGGTTGAGAAATCTCTCAAACAGCAGATCGTGGCTTATCGGGTCAACGTTTGTAATATCAATACAGTAGGCTACAAGACTTCCGGCTCCGCTTCCTCTTCCGGCACCTACCGGAATGTTGTGGTCCTTGGCCCATCTTATGTAGTCACGGACAATCAGGAAGTAGGAGTCAAAGTGCATTTTAATTATTACGCCAAGCTCGTAGCTCAGTCTCTTTTCAAGAACTTCCCTCTGCTCTTCATTTTCCTTGTATCCGGGATATCTTCTTTCAAGGCCGGTCCATGCAAGCTGAGTAATAAAGTCTTCAGTGTCTTTGTACTCTGGCGGAACCACAACCTCAGGAAGAAGAGGACCGGGGAGCTCAAGGTCAAACTTACAGCGCTCTGCTATTTTCACCGTGTTCTCAATTGCATCCGGATAGTCCTTAAAGAGCTCTGCCATCTCGTCGCCGCTTTTCATGTAGAACTCTTCAGTTTCAAACTTCATGTGATTTGCATCTGAGAGTCTTGCACCGGTTCCTATGCAGAGAAGTATCTCATGGGCCTTTGCATCATCCTTGTTTATGTAGTGAATGTCATTTGTGGCCACAAGGGGAATATCAAGTGTTCTTGCAAGCTCAACAAGCTTTGGAAGAACCGTTATCTCTTCCTCTATTCCGTGGTTCTGAATTTCAATGTAATAGCGGTCTCCAAAGACCTCTTTGTACTCTCTGGCCACCTCGTATGCTGAATCCGGATTTGCAGAAAGCAGCTTCTGCGGCACCTCTCCTGCAAGACATGCAGAACAGCAGATAAGGCCTTCCTGATGCTCAAAAAGGCTCTCCTTGTCTATACGCGGCTTTGAATAGTAAAGACCTTCTGTCCATCCTATGCTGTTAAGCTCCATCAGGTTGTGGTAGCCCTTGTTGTTGCATGCAAGAAGTATCAGATGGTAGTACTTGTTGTTCGGATCCTTGTCCTTTCTGCTTGTGGGACTTATGTAGAACTCACAGCCAATAATGCTCTGGATTCCTGCAGCCTTACATGCTGTATAGAAGTCCATAACGCCAAACATGTTTCCATGATCTGTTATGGCAAGAGCATTCATTCCGTATTCTTTTGCCTTGGCAATATACTTTTTAATTGGTGCTGCACCGTCAAGGAGCGAGAAGTCTGTATGGTTGTGAAGATGTACAAATTCGGTCATACATTAATTATACTCATCAGAGGCGTGAAAACAAAGAGGCCCGGAAAGTTTTTTGCCTGAAGGTACAAGTGCGTGAAAGCGCTTGATGTAAACCATTTGCGCAAGAAAAATTCAAATTCGTTTACTTTATAAACTTTTCAGGCAAAAAAAATCCGCCGGGGTTTACTTTACCCGACGGACATGAGCTTAAATAAAACAATTATCAGTAATTTTCACATCTGAGCTCGAAATATGCTTTCGGATGAGCACAGACAGGACACTTCTCAGGAGCTTCCTTTCCAATATGAATGTGTCCGCAGTTGCGGCAGACCCATACCTTATCTCCATCCTTGCTGAATACTACTCCTTCCTCAATGTTTGCAAGAAGCTTTCTGTATCTTTCCTCATGAGCCTTCTCAATTGCTGCTACGCCTTCAAACTGGTCAGCAATCTCATCAAAGCCCTCTTCTCTTGCTTCTTTTGCAAACTGCTTGTACATATCTGTCCACTCGTAGTTCTCACCTGCTGCTGCATCTGCGAGATTTGCTGCAGTATCTCCAATTCCATGGAAGAGCTTGAACCACATCTTGGCATGTTCTTTCTCGTTGTTTGCTGTCTCTTCAAAAAGAGCTGCTATCTGTTCATAACCATCCTTCTTTGCCTTTGATGCATAGTAGGAGTACTTGTTTCTGGCCTGTGACTCACCGGCAAATGCTGCCATGAGGTTGGCTTCAGTCTTTGAACCCTTTAAATCTTTCATCTTATTCTCCTTTTATAACCGGAACCCCCGTTCCGTTGTTTTTAAGTATATAATCTGACGGAACATCCTCCCTGACAAGAGTCAGAGGATAAACCATCGCATTTCTTCCAATTCTTACGCCCGGAGACAGGACGCTGTTGCACCCTACCTGGGCATAATCGCCAACAAGAGCACCCCTTTTATAGGAGCTCTCAGAAGCATTCTTTTTATCAAGTCTTACATTGGCAGTTACAACTCCGGCCCCAAAATGAGACTTGTAGCCGAGAATGGAGTCTCCAACATAGTTAAAGTGAGGTATTTCCACACCGTCAAAAATAATTGAGTTTTTAACCTCAGTACTGTTTCCGACAACAGCGTTCTTTCCTATTACCGCACAGCCTCTTATAAAGGCACAGTGCCTGATTTCTGCGCCCTCATCTATTATGCAGGGCCCGTTTATGGAAGAGGACTCTGCAACTGAAGCACTTTCATGAATCCATACATTTTCTTTTACCTTCCTGTAAGAATCAGGCAACCTTTCTCCTGTTTTCAGGATAAATGAAGAAAGAGAGGCAAGAGAGTCAAAAGGATCGGTAAAAGTTTTTACATATGATCCTGCTATGGAGTGACAATAGTCCAGAACCTCCATCACTTTCTCCTCTTGAGAATAAAGCCTAAGGCAGAGCCGGCAACAGCTCCGCTGAGGTCTATCCAGACATCCAGTATTGCAGCTGCTCTTCCTGAGAACATCTGAATGCTCTCATCAATAAAGGCCACTATAAAGCAGATAAGGATTGCATAGGCGTAGTTTTTCCACTTCTTTCTGAAAAGAGTGCTTGTAACCAGACCCAGGACTGCAAACTCCGTTACATGTGCAATTTTTCTGACAATATAAACCGACAGACTTTCAAAGCCCAGGAAGTTAAGGACCGGGTTAATTAAGTGGCTCGTAATCCATGAACTCTCGTTGGTTGATGTTGAAGGAGGTATAATTGACTGGGCCCAGATAAGGGCAACAACAATAATGAAGAGAGTTATGTTAAGTTTTCTGTTTTTCATGTTTTCCTTTTATATTTCTGTTCCGTTTACAAGAACTACAAGCTCTTTTATGCTCTCATCCAGATTTGAAAGAGTCATAAGTATCTGCTTTCTGGCCATCTCCATGTTTGAAGATGAGGCAAATTCTGTTGAAAGATCAACAAAGGCATAGCCTGATGAAACAGTCAGTCCCAAAAGCTTTGTTCCGGGGGCAATATAACTTAGGTAGCCTTCAGATAGAGCTGAGTCTGTAGGACCCTTGAGAAGACCTTCAATTGCATCATGGAACCTGTCGGAGCCCGAGTACAGAACATTTGCCTCAAACGGCATGACAGCTCCGTTGGACGGGTTTACAAAGTACAGTGTGTACGGGCTTGATTCAGCTGAGATTCTGTAGGATTTTGCGTTCTTAATTATGTTTATTGCATCTGTTTCTGCAAGAGCGCTTCTCATTTTTGGAAGAGAAATAAAAATATAGACTGCAGAGAAAATAAGCCAGAGTATGAAAACAAGGGCAAAGAGTACTGTTTTAGGTGAGGCCTGCTTCTTTGGTTTTGAGTAGGCTGAAAATTCATCCTGCAGATCTTCAATCATAACCAAAGCATATACCAAGAACTGAAAATTAACAATGCAGACAAAATCAGAGGCCCGGAAACCCGACCCTCTGAATATAAAGAAAAAAAGAGACAACGAAACCAATCAAACAATCAATCAGAAGAGACATCTCCATTATCAATTTACGTAGATCAAACAGAAACGCTTCCATCCGTGCACTGAACACTCGTTGCAGGATCCCTGGATTTCCAATATGAACCTATAGTCACATTGTTCCACTGAGCTATTGTTCCGTTGTAGGTTATTGATAACATTAAATGCTTACGTTCAAAACGTTCATGGTCTCAGATGAAACTTGCAGAAGAAGCTTCTTTGTCTCCTGGCATGATAGGCGATATTGAAACCTATAAGAAAACACCTTCGCTTGAAACTATCGAGAAAATAGCGAATGCTTTCAATGTTCCTGTTTCTAGACTTCTCCTAAATCCGGATGAAGACGAAAACGACGTAAGATTAAGAACAAACAAAGAAAAAATTGATAATGCAATAGAAATACTCAGGTCTCTCGAGTAATGTAGCATTGAACACCAGAGTTTATTCTTCTGTTCCTCTCAATGGTATTTGTTTTCGGTCATTACAGATATTCGTTCCACGTCTTGTCAAACCACACAAGAGCATTCAAACCTCGATCAATTCGTGCTCTGTCCCTTTGCCGGCATTAAGGGCTTCTATAGCTTCTTTCAATTATACCATTGTGCTTGTCATTCCCATTTCCCTGCATATGGCATCCATCCTGTTCTTGAGTTCAGGATCCATACGGAAGTTGATCATAACCTGCCTCCTCGACACTTATAAGATGACGATAAGTCAACTGACTGCAAAGCAATATACATAATAACGCTTTACAACTCTCACTAATTATTGCTAATGAGAAAATAGTGTTGATTTTTCCTGATTTATGTTGGAATTTAGTGTTGTTATTGCTATTAAATTTGCATTATTTTCTTTTTATGCTATACTTAGTTTAAAGAATTGTGTTTGGGAGGTTTGCCATGTACCGTAAAGTTTTTGATTTCTTAAAGAGCTGGAAAGAAGATAAATACCGCAAACCGCTTATAATTCAAGGAGCAAGGCAGGTCGGTAAAACATATGCTGTGCTTCAGTTCGGTAAAGAGAACTATGACAACGTTGCATATTTCAACTTCCAGACAGACTCATCGCTTGACGCAACCTTTGATGAGAATATTACTCCTTCCTATCTAATCCCTATCCTCTCGCACATATGTGGACAGACCATAACAAAGGGAAGGACTCTCATTGTCTTTGATGAGATTCAGCTTTGTGAAAGAGCTTTGACTTCTCTGAAATATTTTTACGAAGAAGCTCCGGAATACCATGTTATTTCCGCAGGAAGCCTTCTTGGTGTAGCAGTCAACCGCACCAAAAGTGCCTTCCCTGTCGGGAAAGTGGATAGATACACCATGTTTCCTATGGATATGGAAGAATTTCTTCTTGCCTTGGGTAAAGAAGATCTTGTTTCACGCATACACAATTGTTTTGAAACCAACTCGCCCATGCCTTGCGCACTGCATGAAGAAGCAAATAAGTTGTATCGTCAGTACCTCATAATAGGAGGCATGCCTGAAGCAGTTGATCGTTTTGTTAACACAAAGGATTATGTACAGGTGCGTCATATTTTAGATACCATCTCAATGGATTATCTTGATGATATGAGTGAGTATCAGGAAAGTGCCAACGAGATAAAGAAAACAAGACTGACATATGAAACCATTTCAGTGCAGCTTTCCAAAAAGAACACGCGGTTTCAATACAAACTGCTCAAGAAAGGAGCAAGGGCCGCTGAATATGAAAACGCAATTGAATGGCTTGTGTCTGCAAACCTCATACACAGGGTCTATCATGCCGAGCAAATAATGAAGCCTCTTGAAAACTATCGTGATATAGATGACTTTAAAGTCTATCTTTCCGACATGGGTCTTCTTGCTTCTCAAAAGAAAATCCTCCCAGAAGATATTTTCTTTATGGAAGAAGAACTCACTGATTTCAAGGGAGGAATGACTGAAAACTATGTCTGCACTCAACTTGTCGGCTCAGGCTTTAAACTTCATTTCTGGCGGAACGAAAAAGGAACAAAGGAAGTTGACTTTCTTTTAATGCAGAAGGGAAAGATCATTCCAGTTGAAGTTAAAAGCGGATTAAACACAAAGTCAGACAGCCTTAATGAATATGTGCGCCTGTTCAAGCCGGAGTACTCAATCCGGATATCAGAGAAGAACTTCGGCTTTGAGAACAATATCAAATCTATTCCGCTGTATGCCGTATTCTGTTTGATATCTGATTTTTGAGCAAAAAAATACCGGAGCTAGGCTCCGGCACTTCCTTTGGAAAGAAGAATTACTTTTTCTCTTCTTTCTTTGCAGCCTTGGCTTCCTTCTTCTCGACCTTCTTTGTCAGCTCAAGAATAGCCATGTCTGCAGCATCTCCAAGACGACTTGATGTCTTGATAATGTGTGTGTATCCACCGTGAACGTCAGCGTAAAGCGGAGCAATCTCAGTGAACAGTTTGTTGACAACTGCTTCATCAAAAAGGACTGCAGATGTGAGTCTGCGGTTATGAACGCTGTCAACCTTGGCTCTTGTGATCATCTTTTCAGCAAGGCGCTGGACTTCCTTGGCCTTAGCCTTGGTTGTCTCGATTCTCTCAAAGCGGAAAAGGCTTGTTACAAGATTTCTCTTGAGAGCCTTGCGCTCTGCTGAATTTCTGCTAAGAGCATTGAAACCGTACTTATGCCTCATTGTTCTCTTCCTTATTGTCCGGAACTCTTGCAGTTCTCAGGACAGTGTAATCAGTCATTCCAAGCCCAAGATTCCATTCCTTAAGCTTGTCTTTAATCTCTGACAGAGACTTCTTGCCAAAGTTTCTTGTCTTTGCAATCTCTTCCTCTGTCATCTTTGTCAGATCTCTGAGTGTGCGGATATTTGCATTCTTGAGACAGTTGCTTGATCTTACTGTAAGCTCAAGTTCCTCAACAGACTTGTTGAGAATCTCATCAATGCGCTTCTGCTCCTCATCAACCTCATCAGTTGAGGAAACCATGCTCTCATCGAAGTTGATAAAGATTGAGAAGTGATCCTTAGCAATCTTTGCAGCTTCTGCAAGAGCATCTTCAGGAGAGATAGTTCCGTCTGTCCAGACTTCAAGGACAAGCTTGTCATAGTCGTTTCTCTGACCGACTCTTGTCGGCTCAATAGCGTACTTGACTCTTGTGACAGGTGAGAAGATAGCGTCTACCGGAAGGATTCCCGGATTCTTGTCATCTTCCTTGTCAATCATTTCCTGAATAACGTCTGACGGTACGTAACCTCTGTTGAAGTCAATCTGCACAGTGATAGTGACATCTGTATCTTCCATCATGTCAAAAATCTCAAGATCCTTGTTAACAACTTCAACTCTATCCTTTTCGAATGCACCACCGGTAAGAACGCCAGGGCCCTTTACGTCAATATCAACTGTTGTTGACTCGAGTTCTTCGGGAAGTCTGAATCTGAGTTTCTTCAGTCTGGCTATAATCTCGCAGATATCCTGCTTTACGCCCGGGATAGCCTCAAATTCGTTATTGATGATGTGTTCTCCGGATTCATCCTTGTAGCGGAACCATACAGCTGCAATTGCGTAACCCTGAATTGATGAGAGAAGAACTCTTCTCAGTGTGTTACCGATAGTTGTACCGAAACCGCGCTCAAAGGGATAAGCAACGAACATGTCGTGATTCTCTTCAAGCTTTGTATGCTCCATTGAAGTCGGTTTAGGGATCTTAAAACCCTTCATAAGGTTTTTGCGTGCCATTTTCACTCCTTGGCAATTTGCCGGTTTTACCCGGCCTTACCGTGATTATCTTGAATACAATTCAACGACCAGCTGCTCGTTGACTCCCTCAAGCTCCTTGACCTCTTCCCTCTTGGGAACAGCTACAAACTGACCCTTCATGTTATCCGGATCAACTGTGAGCCAAGGCATTACGCCACTCTTTCCGACTTCAAGAAGGTTTTCCTTGATAACGAGCATGTTCTTGCTGTTTGCAGCAACTTCAATCTCGTCACCCGGCTTAACTCTGTAAGACGGTACGTCAACGCGCTTTCCGTTGACAAAGATGTGGCCATGTCCAACAAGCTGTGAAGCCTGTGAACGGCTGCAAGCGAAATGCATTCTGAAAACGACATTGTCCAGTCTGCGCTCAAGGAGGGCAATAAGGTTGTCACCTGTCTTACCCGGCATTCTTGAAGCATCTTCAAATGTGAGTTTGAACTGCTTCTCGAGCATGCAGTAAATTCTCTTAAGCTTCTGCTTTGCGCGAAGCATCAGAGCGTAGTCTGTCGGCTTCTTTGCACGTGCTTTAGGGCTCTTGCCGGGAAGTCCGCATTCTGCCGGATTATTCATGGGGCATTTTGCAGACATACATCTGGCACCCTTGAGAAAGAGCTTGGCTCTCTCTGCTCTGCAATATCTACATTTTGGTCCTGTATATCTAGCCATGTTCTACTATCTCCTAATCATATTCTTCTGGTCTTTCTTGGTCTGCATCCATTGTGAGGAATAGGTGTTACGTCACGAATGGATTTAACCTTAAGACCGAGAGTTCCGAGAGCACGGATAGCAGACTCACGTCCCTGACCCGGGCCCTTTACGAAGACATGAACTTCGCTGAGACCGTAGTCGAGAGCCTTCTTCGCAGCTGTTTCACATGTTGTCTGTGCAGCATACGGAGTTGACTTCTTTGCACCGCGGAAACCGAGTCCGCCTGCGCTTGACCAGGAAAGTGCATTGCCGTTCAGATCGGTAATTGTAACAATTGTATTGTTGAAGGTAGCCTGAATATAGACATTGCCTTCAAATACAGTCTTCTTGACTTTAACTTTACGTTTTGCGTTTGCCATACTGATCTAATCTCCTTATGCCTTCTTCTTACCCGCAATGGTCTTTTTCTTACCCTTGCGTGTGCGGGCATTGGTCTTTGTTCTCTGACCGCGTACCGGAAGGCCCTTTCTGTGTCTGAGGCCACGATAGCATCCAATATCCATAAGTCTCTTGATGTTAAGCTGTGTCTGTGTGCGAAGTCTTCCTTCTACGACATAGTCATTTTCAATAACCTTACGGAGTTCTGCAAGAACATCTGCGTCCAGTGTGTTGATGCGGACATCCGGATCAACATTACACTTCTTACAGATTTCCTCAGCTGAAGTTCTTCCGATTCCATAGATGTATGTCAAAGCAATCTTTGTAGCTTTGTTAGGTAAATCTACACCTGCAATTCTTGCCATTAAAGGCCTCCTGAATTATTTCTGTCTCTGTTTGTGCTTAGGATTGTCGCAGACTATGCGAACAACTCCAGCTCTTCTGATAACCTTGCATTTATCACACATAGGTTTAACACTTGCTCTTACTTTCATAATCAGCTCCTAATTACAAATTCTTGGATTTGATCTTCTTAACGCCCATGAATCCGTCATGGTGGTGCATCTTCATTACACTTTCGACCTGCTTCATCATATCGAGTTCACAACCGACAAGGATGATGAGTGAGGTTCCGCCGAAAAGCATTGCCACGGAAGACGGGAAGCCGAAGATGAGCTGAACAATCGTCGGAATAAGTGCAATGAATGCCAGGAAGAGAGAACCGGGAAGAACTATTCTGTTGAGAACCTTTGTGAGGTACTCTTCAAGCTTCTCGCTTCTGACTCCCGGAACACTTCCTCCGTTGTCCCTGATCTGTTTGGCCATTTCAACCGGATTAAGGGAAACCTGGGTATAGAAGAACGCAAAGGCTATAATCAAGATGGTGTAAATGATGATATAAGGGGCACCTTGAGGGTTAAGCCAGTCTGCAAGATTCTGCAGCCATCTTACGTTTGATCCGAGTGTACCTGCAATCTGCAGAGGGAATGATAGGACAGCTGAAGCAAAGATAACAGGGATAACTCCGCTGGGGTTGATCTTGAAAGGAATGTAGGAGCTCTGAGCACCGTACATCTTTCTGCCGACAACACGCTTAGCATAGTTAACCGGAATCTTTCTTTCGCCTTCCTGCTCGCAGACTACGAGGGCAACAACCAGTATAAACATTACAACTACAACTACTGTTGAAATCCAGTTGATTGTACCTGCAGCAATACCCTCAACCAGGACGGTAACTGCTGACGGGAATCTGGCAACAATACCTGCAAAGATCAGCAGGGAGATACCGTTTCCTATACCTTTCTGAGTAATCTTCTCACCCAGCCAGACAAGACACATGGTACCTGTTGTTACTGTAAGCATTGAAATTAATGTGAACGGCAGCAGATTGATTGTAATTACGTTGTAGCCATAGCTCTGAATGCTTCTGGCATAAACTGTAACAACAAATGACTGCAGCAGACACACTACAATTGTTCCGTATCTGGTGACCTTCTGAATCTTCTTTCTACCTTCAGCGTCCTGGCCCCATTCCTTGAGTTTGGGAATAACCAGCATAAGAAGCTGAATGATAATCTGCATTGAGATGTAAGGCATTACACCCAATGTAAAGAGTGAGAAGTTGGAGAATGCTCCACCAGAGAAAAAGTTGAGATATTCTGTGAGTCCAATATTTGAAGAAGCACTCTGAGAAAGGAAGTAATCCTTTAATACTACCGGATCAATGCCCGGTACAGGTATGACAGTACCGATTCTTGTGATTGCAAGAATCAGTACTGTGAAAAGGATTTTCTTTTTCAGCTCTTCAATTTTGAACGCATCGGAAAGGGTGTTTGACATAGGTTAGTCCTTTGTTTATTTTACCTCTCCGCCTGCTGCCTTGATCTTCTCAGCAGCTGCTGCGGAAACCTTCAATCCTTCGACTGTGACTTTCTTTTTAAGTTCGCCGTTAGCCAGAATCTTTGCATCGGTATCAACGCCCTTAACAAGGCAGAGATCCTTCAGAGCCTGAAGATTAACTGTCTCTCCATCCTTGAAAGCCTCGTTGATAGCATCCAGAGAAACTACAGCATACTCCTTCTTGAAGGGGTAGTTTGAGAAACCTCTTCTGGCAACACGCCTGTAAAGAGGCATCTGACCGCCTTCAAATCCGGGACGTACACCGCCACCTGAACGTGAGTTCTGTCCGTTAGCACCTCTACCGCAGGTTCTGCCCTTGGAAGATGCTCCGCGACCTACTATTGTCTTTTTGGTGTTAGCACCGCATGGTGCGTGCAACTGTGCCATTTTATTTCTCCTCTGTAACCTTAACCATGTGCTCGACAACACGGATCATGCCCATTGTGACAGGAGTTGCATCCTTAACAACATAGCTGTTGATCTTACCGAGACCAAGAGCCTTTACTGTTGCCCTCTGATTGGGAAGGCATCCGGCAAGACTTTTAACCAGTTCAATACGAACCTTAGCTGCTTTTTTCTTAGCCATTTATTACCCCCACAAATCCTTAATGCCCTTGCCTCTGTCAGAAGCAACCTTCTTAGCCGAGAACAGGTTCTCAAGACCGTCAAATGTAGCCTTGACAGTATTGATTGTGTTCTTTGATCCGAGAGACTTTGACTGGATGTCCTTAATACCACATGCATCACAAACGGCACGAACTGCGCCACCTGCAATAACTCCGGTACCGGGAACAGCCGGTCTCAGAACAACGCTGGCACTCTTGAAGTTTCCGATAATCTCGTGAGGAATTGTTGTTCCCTTGAGGTTAACGGTAAACATAGCTTTTCTTGCTGCCTCTGTAGCCTTGCGGATAGCATCTGTTACGTCGTTGGCCTTGCCCATTCCGTAACCAACCTTACCCTTCTGGTCACCTACAACAACAAGAGCTGAGAAAGACATGCGGCGTCCGCCCTTAACTGTCTTGGAAACACGATTGAGCTTAATGAGTTTCTCAAGGAACTCAGATTCGCGTCTCTGCTCTCTATCTCTTCTATCTCTATTTTTTTCCATATCCAACCACCTTAGAACTTCACGCCGGCTTTTCTTGCGCCGTCAGCGATAGCCTTGACAACACCATGATAAAGATAGCCGTTTCTGTCGAAAACAACTGTCTGAACACCCTTGTCGACGCATCTCTTTCCGACTACTTCGCCGAGCTTTGCTGCACCTTCAGTGTTGTTCTTAAGTGCTGAAAGCTCCTTCTCGGTTGTTCCTGCACTTACAAGTGTTGTACCTGTTGTATCATCAATAACCTGGACATACATGTGAAGATTACTTCTGAAAACAGTCATTCTTGGTCTTGCAGCAGTTCCGGAAATGGACTTTCTGATATGGACCTTTCTTCTAGCATACTTTCTGTTTTTATCTGCAATTCTGTTCATATCTCAAATCCCCTTAAGCCCTACCGGCCTTACCGCTCTTAGAACGTACATATTCGTTCTCATATCTGACACCCTTGCCCTTGTAAGGTTCAGGCTTTCTGAGACTGCGGATTTCAGCTGCTGTCTGTCCGACAAGCTGCTTGTCAATTCCTTCAACAATAACCTTGGTCGGAGTCTCGCAGGAAATTTTGATTCCCTCCGGAATGACATACTCAATGTCGTTTGTGTAGCCAAGTGAGAGAAGAAGAATATTTCCCTTAACCTCAGCCTTATAACCGACACCAATGATTGTCAGAACAGTCTTGTAACCGTCGGAAACGCCTACGATCATGTTACGGACAAGCTGTCTCATGAGACCGTGTGCAGCCTTAACTGCCTTCTCATCATTAGCTCTTGTAACAACAACCTGAGTTTCCTTTACTTCGACTGCTGTACCTGCAACAACTGCCTGTGAAAGCTTGCCCTTTGGTCCTTCAACGTAAACAACGCCGTCCTTGACAGAAGCTTTGACCGTCTTAGGCAGATCAATTGGTAATTTACCTATACGTGACATAGTTCCTCCTCAGATTACCAAATAGAGCAAATCAGCTCACCGCCGACCAGCTGCTCAGAAGCCTTCTTGCCTGTAATAACACCGCAAGAGGTGGAAACGATAACAACGCCATATCCGTTATAAACACGGGGCATTTCCCTGTAACCGGAATAAACACGTCTGCCCGGAGTTGAAATTCTTTCAATACCGTGAATGACAGGCTTCTGCTCTTCGTCGTACTTGAGGAAAACACGCAGATATGTTGCGCCGTCCTTTGTAACTTTCTTGAAATTCTTAACAAAACCCTCGTTCTTCAGGATCTTAACGATCTGGAGCTTGAGTTTTGAGTTGGAAACATCAACCTTTTCATGCTTTGCCTGACTAGCATTTCTAATCTTAGTCAGCATATCAGCAACAGGATCACTTACTGCCATTTTGCTTCTCCTTACCAACTAGATTTGGTTACGCCAGGAATCTGGCCTTCGCTTGCCAGTTTTCTGAAAC
>JAILPZ010000027.1 GCA_024699225.1 Sphaerochaetaceae bacterium | reverse complement strand
CAACAAATGCAAAAGAGCGAGAGGCCCTGGAAGCGATGCAAGAGAACCAAAGACTGAGGAAGAAAGTTGAGGAGCTTGAAAAGGAAAATGACTTTTTAAAAAAAGCCGCGGCGTTCTTTGCGAAGGAGTCAAAGCAGTAACCAAGTACCGTTTCATAGAAAGATACCAAAAGAGATTTGGACTTAACTGGATGTTCAGAAGAATGAAAGTAAGTCCAAATGGTTACTACAACTACAAGAAGCACCGCAAGAACGCCAGAGAAAAAGAAAAAGCTTCAATTTTGCGAAAGATAGAAAAGATTTATCACTCAGCCGAAGGAAGACCCGGTTACAGAATGATGAGAGATTTGCTTGAAGCAGAAGGGATACATTTAAGCAAGAGTACAGTTCACAAGTACATGAATGGGGAACTAAAGCTAAGATCTGTAACAAGAAAGAAAAAGAATTACAACTTCATAAAAGGAAGTGAAGACTACTGCGTTTTTGATAATCTTCTTAATCAGGATTTTACCGCAAAGGAACGATACAGCAGATGGTGTGTTGATTTTACTTACCTGTTTCTGAAGAACGGAGCTAAAAGATACAACTGTACAATTATTGATCTTTACGACAGAGCTGTAGTTGCAAGCGTAAACGGAAGAAAGATTAACACAGAACTTGCAATTAAAGCTTTAACACGAGCCTTGCAAAACTGCCCTGATAAGAAAGGAATAATTCTTCATAGTGACAGAGGAAGTCAGTTCACTTCCAAAGAATTTGTGAGATTCTGTAAGGAGCAGGATGTAGTTCAGAGCATGAGCAAACCGGGTTGTCCTTATGACAACGCACCTATGGAGAGATACTACAACACGTTAAAAGTAGAGCTTATTAATTTACATAAATATGAAACAGAAGAGGAATTATTCAACGCAGTAAATATGTATGCGTACGGTTGGTACAATAATGTAAGACCGCACAACTTCAATGGAGGATTACCTCCAAAGAAAGTCGCTTAAAAATTGGCTTTTGCCGTTACAACTTTGCTTGACCAGAACAATTTTTAAAAATTTAGAAAATATCGTTCACTTTTATGCTATATTTTTAAATTTTTTGAAAATCTCGTTAACTTTATTGCCCGTCACACGGACAAATCGTTAATATTTGCACCATGTCAAAGAAAACAGAGCTCTTAAGAACAGTTAAGTTCACACTTTTTTCAATTTCCGCAGGAATAATACAGATACTTACATTCACACTGATGAATGAACTGCTCGACCTCCCTTACTGGCCGTGCTATCTCACAGCACTGATACTCTCAGTGCTCTGGAACTTCACTTTAAACAGAAAGTTTACATTCAAAAGTGCAAACAACGTCCCCATAGCCATGATGAAGGTCTTAGGCTACTACGCAGTATTTACACCGCTTTCAACAATAATGGGAAACTATCTTGCAGAAGACCTGATGTGGAATGAGTATCTTGTAACAGTGCTTAACATGCTGCTGAATTTTGTTACAGAGTACCTGTTTGACCGCTTTGTGGTATTCAGAGACAGTATTGATACAAACGTAAAGAAGGCCTGAGAGGCCCTTAAATACTTAGAGCTCCTATTGCACTGCCAAGGGCAGGAGAATTCTCAATCTGTGTAAAGACTGCAGATCTGTCGTAGTTGTTTAAAAATGTTGCAAGATAAGACTCTGTCTGTTCCTTCAGACCGGGAACAAAGTAGAAGGTAGAACCGTCAGCATTAATTAAAACAGGCTTATCTTTTCCGTACTCAGTCTTAAGAATTGAAGCTGCAAGATTTGCTGCAACAAGTTTTGCCGTTCTGGAAATGTAGGCCTTAATTAAAACAAGGGCTGTTTCTGAGTCTTCACTGTTCTCAATCTTAAGATTTGATTCTTCACCTGTGAGGAAGGCAGAGATATCAGAGGAGTGCAGATTCTCAGGAAGAACAGTTTTAGAAGAGATAAGACCTTCAGCCTGAGCTTCCCTGAGAACAAAAAGACATCCGGGACCCAGATATTTGCCACTTATCATTTTCTCAAATCTGTATGAATGAGGATCGAGGGTGGAGGCGAGGAACTTTTCATCAATATCACCAAGTGTGAGGTTCAGGCCGCCTGATTCTTCATTTATTATGCTGCCTTTTTCAATGTATGCAGTATTTGTACCGGTACCGAGGATAAAACCAATGCAGCCGTCACAGCCGAACTCGTTCATCTTTGAAATGCCGGCAAGAAGAGTTGCAACAGTGTCGTTAAGAATAATGATTTTCTTTTTGGAAACATCATATCCACGTCTTGAGAACTCAGCAAAAAGCTCTTTTCCAAGCTTCTTCCCGACAACTTCAGGAGCATTGATCTCCTTGCTCAGAACCAAAGGAACACCGTCGTGGTCCGGCAGAATCTCTGCTGCATATGAGAAGCAGAAACCTATGCGGTCTGATTTTGTAATAAGACGCTCTGTCTCGTCGGCAAAGACTTTAAAGAAGTCACTGGCTGATATTTCGTAACCAATACCGGGCATTTGTGACTTTCTGAAGTCTTCAATTATGCTGTTGCCTTTTTCGTCAAAAGAGATAAGGCAGGTTCTGAGGTTTGTACCGCCTGCATCTATTACTATTACCTTTTCTCCGGCAGGAACCCTGGAAACCGGATTACAGTAACTGTTGATCATGGGAAGAGAGGAAGGCTTTTTGGCAAGGCCTGCTTTCATTTCTGAGAGGAAGTAGTTACAAAGACCCTTAATGTCCAAAGAAGACTCGGAAAGAGAATGTCTGGTGAGAAAATCGTTGATTCTTTCGTTCATGGCGTACCTGCTTTATTGAGATATCAGAAACGGAATTCACCGCCTGAGACTGTATCGTCATTTATAGTATAATCGCTGACCGGCTTAATTACTATGTGTGTTCCGTCTTCCGCGGTGAGTGTGAACTTACCGGCTATGCTCACAGGCTGAAACAGCCTTGCCCCGTAAACACTGAGATTTGACCTGAGGATAATGGGATTTTCATCTGTCAGTGTAGCCCTGATAATTTCATCAATAGACAAATTATCCAGATTATCAGGATAATCAATTAAGATGGTTCCGCTGATCAGATAATCTCCGGTCTGGTAGTTCTTGCTCAGAAGAGAGTAGTAAACGGCAGAAAGAAGCGGGTCTGAAACACCTGAATTGATGGATGAGAAAATAGCGGAGAAAAAATCCGTGTTGTCCAGATTAAGAGCCTTTGAAATGTTTCTTGTAAATGAAGCCGGGTCTGCAAGGAAGAAGCTGACTCTGGTGGGAAGACCTCTCTCTGTAGAAGAGATGGCCATGGATGGAAGCTCTACCTTTGTCTTGCCGTAGTTGGCAACAAATGCTGCAGTTACCGTATCAACAATCACTCCCATAGTCTCGTTAATTTCTTTTGGGGAAATATAGTTTACAGACAGATTTTCACCGCTGGCGGCAAAAACTGATGTATACATGAGCAGGAGAACTGACAAGAATGCAGAAAAGCGTCTTCTCATGGTATTAAATGGTACACAGAGAAAGACCTGTTTTCAAGTGTCTCTTCTATGGCAAGAGCCACATTCTGTGCTATATTAATAGCATGACTACACCTGTTGAAAGTTTTTTCTGGTACGATCTTGAGACATTTGGAACTGACCCGTTTAACGACAGAATAGCCCAGTTTGCAGGCATGAGAACCGACCCGGCCCTGAACCCTATCGGAGACCCCGTCATGCTCTACTGCCGCCTGTCTCCGGACTATATTCCGAACCGTTTTGCCTGCGAGGTAACAGGCATTACTCCGCAGACACTGAAGGAGAAAAACGCCCTGCCTGAGTGCGAGTTCATAGAGCGCATAAACGCCATCTTCTCTGTACGCGGAACATGTGTAGTTGGTTTTAACAACGTTAAGTTTGATGATGAGTTTATAAGAAACGCCCTGTACAGGAACTTCATGGACCCGTACGAGAGGGAGTATAAAAACGGCTGCTCCAGGTGGGACATAATCAATCTGGTCAGAGCCTGCCACGACTTAAGGCCGGAAGGAATAACCTGGCCCCACGGAAGCGAGGACAACCGCCCTGTATTCAAGCTCACAGAAATGACAGCGGCCAACAACATTGAGCAAAAGGGCGCACATGACGCACTGGTGGATGTAAGAGCCACAATAGCTGTAGCAAAACTGATTAAGGAAAAGCAGCCCAAGCTTTTTGACTACTACCTGAGCCTCAGGGACAAGGAAAATGTCAGAAAAGTCCTGGGTCTCGGCGGCCCGAAGATCAAGGCGGTGCTTCACACCAGCACGGCATTCAGCTCTGTCTACGGCGCCACGTCCCTGATTGTGCCCGTATCGCCCACAAGCGGCATGAGCAACAACATAGTCTGTCTGGACCTGGCAAAAGATCCGGCCCCGCTGATCGCCGCAAGGGGAGAAGAACTTGAAAGCCTCGTCTTTGGCAAAGACAGCCCCGTCGTGCGCGTCGGCGTCAACAAAATCCCGTTCGTGGCCCCTGCAAACACAATCAGGGAAAACGAATATCAGCGCCTGGGCCTGGATTACAGGCTCTGCATGCAGCATCTTGAAACCATCCTCACTCACATGGAGAGCCTGGTCCTGAAGCTCAGAGACCTGAAATTTAACGATACCTTACAGAACAATGACCCGGACAGCGCCATCTACACCGGCTTTTTCTCAGACTACGATAAGAATCTTTTCAGGATGATAAGAAACACCGACCCTGCCAGAAGGCTCGATCTGAAGTTTAACTTCCAGGACCCCAGATGCCAGACCATGCTTTTTCGGCATGTATGCAGAAACTATCCCGAGCTTCTTAACGACGAGCAGATGAAAAAGTGGAAGGCCTTCTCATCCGAGCGCCTTTTAAGCCCTCCCGGCGGTAATATAAATATTTACCTTACTGAAGAGGTTCTTGAGCGTGAGATTGAGAATCCTGAAACAGAAAAAAGGACAAGAGAAATATATTCAAATCTCCTGTCCTATCTTAAGGCTGTAAGAAAATATCTCGGAATGAAAGACCGCGTTAACTGATAAGAGAAGCAGCGCCCTCTATCATCTTTCTCTGCCATGAGAGAAGATAGTCATGCAGTTCTCTGTTCTTTCCCTTTACGTCACACAGTATTCTCAGAACAGGCTCAGTGCCGCTCGGGCGCATCCATATGTAGGCGAGAGTCTCACCCTTTCTGTCTGAGAAGGCAATCTTAAGACCACCCGGTGTGCCGTTTCCGGTTCCCGTGTATTCGTTAATTCCCTTTGTTCTGATTTCCGTAAAGCCGGTAATTCCAAAGCTTTGAAGGCTTTCTTTTCTGCTTTCCCACTCTGACGGGAAGGCCTTTTCATAGTTAATCTTAAGGGCAGTGAAATCCCTTGTTTTAAGTCTGACTATTGCCTCAGGTGCAAAGGCGCTTGTGGTTGTGTAGGATGGGATAAGAGACAGAGCCTTGGGAATGGAAATGCCGTCTGCAAGAAGAGAGGCCATGCTCATGATTGTGTTCATGGGGTCTCTGACTTTTGCAGGATAGGTAATGTTTCCGCCGTTTGAACCTTCACCGAGAATTGGAAC
>JAILPZ010000020.1 GCA_024699225.1 Sphaerochaetaceae bacterium | reverse complement strand
CGCCACTGTTTCAAATGATTGGTGCTAATACCGAGGAGAATAGCTGTCTTTCAAACGTCAGAGACACCTTGCTTCCTCGTTTGTTGTCGGGCGAATTAGATGTCTCTAAGTTGGATTTCTAAGCAACTAAATTATCGTTTAATTGTGAGCGAGGTTTTATAAGAAAATGCTCTTGCTTTATTAACATCTAGGATAACTATACTATGTACTTTGAAAATTCTTGTATGATTATTATCTTAATTCTTATCTTCTAAGTCATATATTGATCCATAAATAACACAATAAACAATTTCTTCTTTATGTGACTGATATCCCACATTATCTACACTTTCTGAAAAAAGGTGTTACAATCTAATTATTCAGGAGGCTCCTTATGTCCAAAATGTCTGGAATTGATACTCTTTCTCGCCTGGTTAAAGTTATCAAATGTTTAACCAGACCAAACGGTGCTACCATAACAGAAATCTCCGAAGAAACAGGAATAGACCGCTGGACTGTAAAAGATATGATTGTCAGGCTTGAGACTCTCAAAGAAGATGGTTATGGCCTGGTTGTTACTGAAGCTAAAGACGCTGTTGACAAACGCATGACCCGCTACAGTGTTTCTAAAGACTGCATGTGGTCTCTGACTATTCCCGGCCTACAGCTTTCTGATGATGAAGCATTCTTCCTGAGCTTCATGCTCAGCGAAGGTGAACACAATCCGGATCTCCACATAACAACCAGTAACTTAAGAAAAAAACTCGAACTTTTTAAGAACATCCAAACCTACGAAGTTCTTAATGTAAATACAGTCAAGAAAACAACAAAACACGAAACACAGAAGGTTCTTCTTACTATCCTAAAGGCTGTTAAGGAACATAAATGCATACGCTTTAACTACAAACCCTTCCAGAGGCCTGAGCAGCAGTATGAGATAGTCCCCTATGGCATCTTTAAATATGATTTTGGATATTACATCATCTCTCAGAAACTTCCAGAAGGAGAAGAAAGAATCTTTGGTGCTGAAAGGATTATAGGAATACCGAAGATTATTGATTATCAAGGAACACTTCCTGAAAAGCTTGATTTCTTAGCACGCTTTAACGATCCGTTTGGACCGTTTGATCACCGCGAAGAATTTGAAGCTATTCTTAAATTCAACTCTTCTGCCGGCCTCTTCCACATGGAGCTCGCATGGCCTGGAGTTGTAAAGGTTGAACAGCAGAAAGATGAAACTGTAATCATGCACGCTAAGACCAGATCTGTTACAGGCATCAAGAGATGGATCTTCAGCTATGGTTCATCAGTCCAAGTTCTTGAGCCCCAGTGGCTTAAAGAAGAAATAAGAGCTGAGCATTTGAAAGCGGCAGAGGCGCAATAAGAAGCTATTTAAGTTATTGGGATAAATATGTCTAAAAATGAAATTCGTGCGGCCTACTGGAAATATGCTGAAAAAACAATTAGGAATACTATTCCTGAAATATATAGAGATGCAAGTCTAAACTCTGGACGAAGTGCATTTGATAGTACCAGTAGAAAATCCGAAAAAATGCTTATAACGTGCATTGCCGGATATAGAACTTCCACCGTTTCTGTAGGCATCTATTTTAAAAATATGGATGATCCCTCAGGAAATAAGGCAAAGGCCGATCTAGTTCTTGAAAATAAGGATAGTATAAGAACAAAACTTTCATTTCCAGAGGTAACAATTGAACCTGCAACAGGAAGAAAACCTAAAGGCGAACGAAAAGTGTACAGTGTTCTTTTCTCGCTTAATATAGATGTATTAGACAAGAATAATTGGGAGAAATGCAGAGAGTTTCATTCCAAGACCGCAAGAGAGATATATGATCTTGTTTTATTAAAGTTGCTGTCACTTGAAGAATCAGACAGAAAGCATTTCGAGTCTTTAAATAAAGATGTTTCTTGTGATAATAATCAAAATAAACAAACATATATCGATTTCTTCAATCTTAGGGCCTTAGCTATATCAACGGGAGAAACATATCCGCAAAAAGTCCAAACTATTACAAGTAGATTTGAAAGAAATGCAACTATAGTTGAATATGCAAAACGAAGGGCAAATGGAATATGCCAGCTATGTGAAAAACCAGCCCCTTTCTACGACAGTCAGAGAAAACCTTATTTAGAGGTCCATCATATAGATTGGCTATCTGAAGGAGGTTCTGACACCATAAGCAATACGGTAGCATTATGTCCCAACTGCCATAGAAAGATGCATATATGTAACGATTATTCCGATGTAGAGAAACTAAAACGAATTGCAGAACAAGATATTCAGTTTTAAATGAGAATATAGACTAAAAACTGAGAAAAGCTGAATCTCCTATTAAAAAGGAACAAGATTTTAAGATTATTCCGGAAAGTGTTTTTATGATTTTATAATTGATAAACAAAAGGTTACTAACTAGTAAATGACAATTAGATATATAAATATAATAAGAGAAGGATCCAACAATAAAGAAAAAAAAGGATGTAAGTAGCCAGGTTGGTGCTGAGACTACTGCTACGCAAGACTACCCTATCTTTAGTCATGTAGGCTTGGGAGCCGTCTATTATTATCGAATGAAGTATGTTTCTCCGTCTTTAACTGTACTCAGGTCTAGAGGTTTCAGGCCATCATATTTGACGAAGAAGGGTTCTCCTCTATAGAGAGTTGGTGATGCGGGGTCTGAGATTTCTACGTGAGCTGTGTAGCACTTGAATTTTTCAATGCGCTTCCTGTCTTCCTTGCCCAAAGTTATTTCCTTGCAGTTTATGCTGTATCCGCTGCCCTTTGTTGAGACAAAAACTGTGCTCATCTCTCCATCTTTCTCAAACCAGATATTTGGCATGATTCCTACAACATCACTGTAAGAATGAACCATGGCACCTTCTTTTGTAAGTGCATTTCTGACTATCTCTACACCAATAGAGGAGACTTCTCATTCGGAAACAGGAACTCTTTCAGTCAGATTAAGATCTTTAGGGTTAACGCTTTCTGTATCCTTGTAATCAAGAGTACCGGTATTAACCAGTGGGAACTCAGTCACAACTCTGCCATTTCTGATGATAATCATGCAGGGAAGCATATTATTGTACAGACATTCACGTTCCTGATTTTCAACTAATGTTGGGTCTATTACTATTTTGTTTTCTTCATCAAGAATGGCAATTATTACACTGTAAATTTGATTCTTGAAACCAAAACAAAGGTGCTGGAAAGCAGGATATTCCAGAGTAACCTGAATCCATCTGAAATCATGCTCGCCCTCTGAAATACCCCTGAAATACTTATCTATAGCTTCACCTGCTATCACAAGAGCTTTTGGTAGGTATTCCATGTATTGCTTTCCGTTCATATTCCCTTCCTTTATAACTGGATAATTAATGATAGCAAGAGATATGTGGCTATTAGATTACATAGATTAAAGTTTTTTAGTTTTCTTACCGTATGCAACGGCGGTCCAGGCTCAGCAGGGTTCTGTTTACGCTGGTCATGAACATTTCATCTTCGTCCTGGGTGTCTGCACCATTGTTGAAGATGTTGAAGGTGGCAATCGCTGCATCACGGTATTCACAGAACGGGGAAAAATCTTTTTCTCTCAGATAATTTGTTTCATAGACCCTGATTATGTTGCAGACCTTTTCCAGACTCTTGCGGTCCTTCTTTATGAATAGGTCAAACAAAGGCTTCTCTGATTCGGCGAGAACATAGCAGTT
This sequence comes from Sphaerochaetaceae bacterium, assembly GCA_024699225.1. Taxonomy (GTDB): domain Bacteria; phylum Spirochaetota; class Spirochaetia; order Sphaerochaetales; family Sphaerochaetaceae; genus UBA1265. The sequence goes on along the minus strand of JAILPZ010000020.1, from coordinate 4,461 downwards.
AGAGATTCTGCCACAGTAGATGTAATAGGCATTTCCTTTGCTGTCTTCAAATTTGGTTTGTCCGTGGAAATCTCTGTTTGTCTCAAGTTGGAAATCAAGATCCGTTAGCTTAATTCTCTTCAGGTTTTTTAGCATACACCTTAATTAGAGGGTGTATTTGAGAAACGGCAAGATGGAAAGCATGCTTCAGCTATGGCAGGGAGGATCTCGTAGTCTGCAGGAGCCCAGGGGATGGTGGTAATCTGGTCTTTGGTAAGCCATTTGCTGTCTATGTGTTCGGAGAGAACCGGATCCTTGCCTGTGAGGTGGCAGAGGTAGACGTCCATGCTAAGGTGAAATGTCGGGTACTGGTAGGAGACTGATGTTATAAATTTGTCTATCTGGATGTCGGTATCAAGCTCTTCCTTAATCTCTCTTACAAGTGCCTGCTGAGGAGTCTCACCCTCTTCTATCTTTCCGCCGGGAAATTCCCACTTAAGACCTATCGCTTTATTCTCAGGGCGCTGAGCCGCAAAGAGTTTTCCGTCCTTCATAATGGCAGCACCAACTACTTTCACATCTTTCATGGTTTTAAAATAGCACATAGGGAAAAAATATGCACCTCTGTTTGAGAGGTGCAAGAGGGGTGTTTTGTCTATAAAAGGAGTTTGTGACTCAAGTCACAAATGTATGTGTGCAACGCTTTCGTATTGTCGGTTAGCTATTGCTAACTAAAATATAAAGAAAGAGAGATTAAGTGTCAACATGATTTGTTTTATTTTTAATAATTTTTTATTTTTTTCGATAAAAAAAAGAAATAGCAACTTTCGCTGCTATTTCTGTAGTTTGATTCGTTGTGTATTTGGATTTGCTTAGTAGAGCAAGCCAAGACCGATAAAGATTTCAAAGCCTATTGAAACATCCTCACCCTGGAACTTTTTGACAAGTGACTCAAGGTCAAAACCAACAGATGCTCTGATTGGATAGGAAGTGTGATTATCCATAATCAGATAACCTTCAAGACCAGCACCTGCTACAGTTTCATAGCTTTCGGAGAAGTCATTTGAGAAGACTGCTGCATCAAGGAACGGGCTTATGTAAAGGTGACCAAAGTCCTCAAAATAAAGGAATGAAGTTGTAAGGTTCGTGCTGAAGAAGCCCATGTAGTTTGTTGTATAAGTTGTCTGAATCTCGTCACTGTCAAGCCTGACACCGCGAATAAGTGAATTCAGAGTATCCTTTGTCATGGTGTAGCCGGAGAATGAATAGGTGCTCACTCCTGCATATGTGTTACCGGAAGCCTGGTCGAACCATGCAATCGGGTCTGCTGCAGCGGCTGCATATAATCTGAAAGACGGGTTGAAGTTCTTAAACGGATGCCAGAAAGCTGTTATGGCGCCTCTTAAGATTACATCAGGATCCTTTTCCGGTTCCCAAATCATCATAGCCTGAGCTAAAGTTGTTATACCTGTTCTGAAGTTATCACGGAAAGCAAAATAAGTCTCACCGGAAGAAATTCTGTTAATACTTCCACCGCTGACTGTGATACCGGTATCAATCTCCCAGGCTCTTGGAGTAACCTCATAGGATTCAGCATTTTTGTTAATAAAGGTTACAAAAGGTACTGCATTTAACTTGACATAAGGAACGGTAAATGAAGTCGAGAAGCCCTGAGAAACATTAAATGCATAGAAGTCATGAGCTTCAGAACTGTAACCCTTAAGTGTTGTTGTACTTGAAACTTTGGGAAGAGGATTAAAACCAACAGAGAGTCTGTAATACTGGCTCTTTTCAAGGATGTCAAAAGTCTCTTCTGCAGTAACACTGAGGCCCTTGATAACATCTGACTGAATTCCAAAAGTAGTTACGTTGTTGATTTCATCAGTTGTAAATGACCACAGTTTCTCGGAATCTTTCGGAACGGTATTATAAGCAATGGTATCAGAAACAGTAACCTTATCACCAAGCTTAATATTTCTGACTGTAACAACAGGCTTTATGTAAGAACTGGTGATACTGGAATTAAAATAAAGCTCACTGCTTAATGATGTATCAAGATATACCTCATTGAATCTGAAGCCACTTGCTGAAAGGGCTGTTTCAAACTCATCAAAATTTTTGGTTCCATGCTTGTAGTCAATAGCAAATGATCCCGCCAAAGTAACATCTTTGATTTTGAGATTGCTGATTCCCGTACTGAAATTAAGCTCAGCATCATCCGGACTGTCCACGGAATAATTACCCGTAACATTCATATTGATTACACTGCCGTTGCTGAGAAGGACATTACTAATCGGAGCCTCAAGCTCAAAAGATGAATTGTCAAAGTCACTGCCATTCTGGTCCCAGTCAAGGGAAACAGAAGCCTTACCCAGAGTTCCGAAAACATTGTTATTCTTGTATCTTAATCCGAGTGAAAAACCGGTGTTAGAATCATATTTGGGATACGGAACCAGGATATACTGACCGGTATCTGTAACCTCAATAACAGCTATTACATCAACATATTCGTCGTAAACAGCTACCTCTTTCCAATAGCATTTGACCGTTGTAAATAAGTTTGTATTCCAAAGAGTCTGACGCTTACTTTCCAGAGCACTTTCAAGAGCCTCAATTGAGTCAAAAGACTCATCTGAACCCTTAACTCTGTTGGCCAGTGCCCATTTGTTGGTATGGCCGTCAACATCAAATTCATAATCAACTATTCTATATGTGGTTGCAAAAGCTAAATTTAAAACAGCAAACAGCAATAAAAAAAATACAACAAATCTCTTGTTTGTATGTAGCATGGGAACCCCTAGTAAAACCTTTATTCTCTGTAAGATATTAGCCAAAGAATAAGCAAAGGGTCAATCAAATTGTAACGATTTTAGATTTTCAACATCAAATAGATGATATATTATAGTACTATTACGGAGGAGCCTTTTTATGGCAGAGTTAAACATCAATTTCAAGGACACAATTCTCAACCTTCTTGAGAAGAAAAAGTACTCTTCAGTTAAAGATATCCTTGCAACAATGAACCCGTCGGATATTGCTGCAATTTTTGATGAATTTGAAGAACAACAGCTCCCGGTAACTTTCCGACTCCTCCCTAAAGAACTTGCTGCAGATGCATTTGCTGAAATGGACCCGGAGACCCAGGAACATCTTATTCACGGTTTCTCTGATACAGAGCTCAAACAGGTTATAGATGAACTGTATGTTGATGATGCTGTAGAACTTGTTGAGGAAATGCCTGCCAACGTGGTCAGAAGAATTCTCTCACAGGCAAATGCGGACATGAGAAGAGATATAAACCTCATTCTCAAGTATCCTGATGATTCTGCAGGATCAATCATGACAACAGAGTATGTCTCCCTCAGACCGGGCATGACCATCTCTGATGCCATTACAAACATAAGAACAACCGGAGTTGATAAAGAGACTATCTACACCTGTTACGTTACAAGTAACAGAAAGCTTGTAGGTCTTGTCTCCGTTAAGGACCTTCTTCTTGCAAAAGACAACTCAACCAAAGTCTCCGAGATAATGGAAGAGAATGTAATTAGTGTAAATACCCACACTGACCAGGAAGAAGTAGCCAAGATGATTTCAAAATACAACTTCATGGCTATTCCTGTAGTAGATTCCGAAAACCGTCTGGTCGGTATCATAACCTTCGACGACGTCATGGACGTCATGGAAGAAGAGACAACTGAGGACCTGGCTATCCTCTCCGGTCAGACACCGACTGACAAGCCTTATCTTAAGTCAAATCCGTTTGAACTGTTTGTCCACAGAATTCCGTGGCTGTTGATTCTTATGGTCTCCTCCACATTTACAGGCATGATCATAAACCACTTTGAAGCAGCCCTCGCAGCAAATGTTATTCTTACGGCATTTATCCCCATGCTCATGGGTACAGGTGGAAACTCAGGCTCACAGGCCTCAGTTACAGTAATTCGTGCCCTGTCGCTCGGAGAAATAGAATTCTCAGATCTGCCAAGAGTTATATTCAAGGAATTTGCAACTTCTGTATTGTGTGCACTTGCCTTAGGTCTTGTGTGTTACGGAAAGCTAATGCTTTTGGACAGGCTGCTTTTGAACAATGCTGAACTTACAAGTCAGGTTGCCTTTACTGTAAGCCTTGCCCTTGCAGTTACTGTTATAGTTGCAAAGATAATTGGAGCAAGCCTTCCTATTCTTGCTGAAAAACTTAAACTGGATCCTGCAGTTATAGCAAGTCCGTTCCTTACAACCTGTGTTGATGCGCTATGTCTCTTAGTCTATTTCGGCGTAGCCACAGCATTACTGTTTTAGGTTTTAGTTCTTCATGCCGGTTAAAGACAAAGAAATTAGTATTCGCCTCACCCCGGATAAAGCCTTTTCGGAGTCTTCCATACGCAAGGCCCTGCATTTGGGAAGTGAAGACAGCTTTGTAATACTCAGACGCTCAACAGATGCAAGAAGAAAAGATGTATTTGTAGATCTTCTGTGCCG
>JAILPZ010000034.1 GCA_024699225.1 Sphaerochaetaceae bacterium | reverse complement strand
ATAAACATCTGAGCGCACACAGCAGGATTCTGTCATGCCGCGTCCCGGAATATACATACAGACTCCGGAAAGAACACTGTGCTTCTTACCTGAAAGAAAGCGGTACATGGATGCAGCCTCTTCTGCGTTTTTAGGCTTACCCAAAAGCGTAAAACCAAGACATACAAGAGTATCTGCACTTACAGCAGTAACGGAACTGTCAAAGGAAGAAGAAGATAAATAGCTTTCCATCTTCTGCCTTGCAATTAAGGAGACAACCTCGGAGGGCTCTGTTAAGCCGCACATCTCATTTATATCCTGGGGCCTTGCAGTTACAGATACACCGCACTCTCTGAGCATACCAAGTCTGTTAACAGAGGCAGAGGCCAGAACCAGTGTCGGGAAGGCCTTTTTAACTGCATTTTTAAGTTCTTTATCCAGAACGGGACATTTTTCCATAGCCTTAGAGTACCACCTTTGCCCTCTTTTGTCCCTAATTGACCCAAAAGAGAGCACAACAAAATATCTCTGTGTCAAATTGATACACGTGGGTAGTTGTGATACAGCCAAAAGACCTCAAAGAAACCCAAAAAACCAAAATCCAAAAGACACTAAAAATTTTATTTCTTTAATATATAATACTTTACATAAAAGTTGGCACGGTTTCTGCTATTTAGATGGTGTCCGACAAAAAGGACAAAAAAAGAAAACAAATGAATAAAAATAAAGTGAGGTACACTATGAACTATTTTAACACAACCAACGATTTCGACAGATTCTTTAACGACGTATTCGGAACTCTCGGAGTAAGAAACAACAAGATTCCGTCAGTAGACGTTTACGAAGATGACAAGGCTTTCTACGTAGAAGCAGAGCTTGCCGGCTACGACATGAAGGACGTAGAAGTAAATGTTGAAAAGCACGTACTTCGCATTGCATCCCACAAGATCGCAAACACTGATGAGGATAGAAAGTATCTTATCAGAGAGAGAAGCTTCGTAGAGTTCGACAGAGCCTTCAGCTTACCGGAAGGAATCAACGAGGAAGCAATTGATGCAGAATTCAAGAATGGAGTTCTCACCATTACTCTTCCGAAAATGCCTGTTGAAGAGCCTAAGAAGATCAGCGTAAAGATTAAATAAAATATTACATAATTCTCCTATGTAAAGTGATTAAAGATTTAGCACCGCGGAATCAGTTCTGCGGTGCTCTTTTATTTATTGCCCTCTCGGTGTATCATGTAGTCATGAAAATAGTAATTCTCGGAGCTGGAAGACGTGGCATCCGACTTGCCAGGTTCCTCGTTGAAGAACAGAATGACGTTATTCTCATAGACGACAACCCGGGCAACGTAGCAAAGGCCCTGACCAGCGTAGACTGCCTCGCATTCGAATGCAGCGGTACTAATATAGACGACCTTGCCTCTCTTGAAATCAGAGACGCAGACGCCTTCATAGCCCTCACCGGAAGTGATGAGACAAACCTCGTCTCATGTGGAATTGTCTCCTCCAACTTCAACATCCCCGTAACAATTGCGTCCGTAAGAAACCTTTCATACACAAACACCGACTCAATTATGGGAATTACCCACATAGTAAACCCCTACCAGGAAGTTGCACGCCACATCTGGAAGGAAATAGACAAGGGAATCTACTCGGACGTAGTCATGTTCGAGCACTCAGCCCTCCTCTTAAATAACGTATTTGTCGACGAAAACTCACCCTACCAGGACATGAGCCTTAAAGACATAAGAAAGAACTTCAGCGGAAACTTTGTCATAGCCGCCCTCAGCCGCGACGAAGACGTAATGGTCCCCAGTGGCGACACAGTCATCAAAAAAGGCGATACCCTTGGCGTCATTGCTGACAATGACTCCCTCGAAGATCTCTTTCACACCGAGGACCAGAAGAAACAGCGCAGCCGCAAAATCTGTATAGTCGGCGGCACCAAAATCACAGACTTCCTGCTCCACGACCTGACCATGCGCCAGAGGCGCAATACAACTGTAATCATCAAGGATCCGGAGTTTGCAACAGACATTTCTTCCAAGTATCCCGAGGTTCTCACCATAAACGACAACATAATCAACGAAGGCCTCTTTGCCCAGGAAAACCTGGACAACAACGATGTCATGGTCTGCATAACTGACAATGACGAGCTGAACATTATCTCAGCCAGCTACGCCAAAACCATGGGTATCAAGAACTCCATGGCCCTGATTATCAAAAACCCGGACTACCTGCGAATGACAAGACATATGGGAATTGACTCCCTCATCTCCTCTCAGGACGTAACCGTTGACTCCATCCTCAAATACCTGCACGGCAAGAACATCTCAAGTATGCACAAGATGTTCGACGGCCGTCTTGAAACATTTGAATTCAAGGTTCCTGCAGATTCCCCGCTTATCGGCAAGAAGCTCATGGATATAAACATGAAGGAAAAAGGAATTATCGGCGGTGTTACAAACACCAAAGACAAGTCAAACACCATTCCTACCGGTACATATGAGATCAGAAGCGGAGATATCCTGCTTCTCATAACACTCAGTAAGTCCAACATGTTTATCCAGAACCTGCTTTCAGGAAAGGAATCCTAATGCACATAAGGAAAGTCATTCGCCTTCTCTCAATCATTGAACTCTTTATAACAGGTCTGATGCTCTTCCCCACATACGTAGGTGTCTACTACGGAGAAAGCACAGCTGTAAGAGCCTTCCTTATTACAGAGGCAATTGTAATCCTTATAAATCTTCCCGTTGTTATTCTTCTCAGAAAAGAATCTCTTGCAACCATATCCCAGCGTGACGGTTTTCTCTTTACCACACTAACCTGGGTTGTAGCCACAGCTTTCGGAGCCCTTCCCCTGGTTCTCTCAGGTGACTTTACAAGCTATTCAAAGGCCTACTTTGAAATTATGAGCGGCTTTACCACAACAGGAGCCACAACCCTTTCAAATATTGAAGGCTGCTACAAGAGCATCCTCTTCTGGAGGTCCATGACAAACTGGCTCGGAGGCATGGGAATTGTTGTTCTCTTTGTAGCCTTTCTTCCTGCCCTCGGTGCCGGTGCAGGTTCATTTCACCTCATGGGAGCTGAATCCGTAGGACCTGTTAAGGGAAAACTTACTCCTAAGACAAAAACTACAGCCATACTGCTCTGGGGAATCTACTTCGGTTTCTCCTGCCTGCAGGTAATGTTTCTTAAAATAGGCGGTCTCAGCCTTTATGACGCCATAACAGTTACCTTCTCAACCATGTCTGCAGCAGGTTTCTGTGTTAAAAACGCCTCAATCGGAGCTTTCAACTCAGCCTATGTAGATGTTGTTGTCACAGTCTTCATGCTCATAGCAGGAGCAAACTTCTCCCTCTACTACAGAGCCTTCTCAGGACATCTGAAAGATAGCCTGAAAGATTCAGAGCTTTGCTGGTATCTTTCCATCTTCTCACTTGCCACATTATTCGGAGCTGTTCTTCTTAACGTTAAGGACATCTACAGCTTTCCGAATGCACTTCGCTACATGGCCTTCCACGTAGCCTCAATCTTAACAACAACCGGGTTCTCTACCACAAACTACCTCCACTGGCCTTCATTTACCATAGCCCTTCTCATGCTGACCATGTTCATAGGCGGCTGTGCAGGTTCAGCAGGCGGCGGTGTAAAGGTTGTAAGAATCTCAGTAATGCTTAAAGCTGGAAACCAGAGCATAAGGCAGAAGATCCACCCGTCCGGAATCTACCAGATTCGCGACAACAACGGACCTATAGACCAGAAGACAGTCTCTTCAATCTTTGCCTTCTTTGCCATCTATATTTTTACCTGGCTTCTCGGAGCCGTAATTGTTTCCCTTTCAGGAGCAGATGTAGCCACCTGTCTTTCCACGTCAATACTGACACTTGGAAACATAGGAATAGGTTTTACAACCATAGGCGTACAGGAAAGTTTCTCCGTTCTTCCTACATGGACCATGTGGGTCTACAGCTTCCTTATGCTGGCCGGAAGACTTGAACTCTTTACCGTATACGTCCTTTTCTCACGTGCCTTCTGGAAAAGATAATGTAAAATTAATGGGCGCTGAAATCAGAGCCCGACAAATTTAATGGATTTTTGTATCCGGATTGGAGAATGGGCGGCCGGTAATCGTATCCTTCTATGGTCGGCTTTCTTTGTCAGACCGAAATAGAGAATGAGGTAAAATCATCCGCGTTTCAGGGCAAAGGAGAAAGGCTATGGCCAAAGAAATCTATGCGGGTATAGACCTGCACAAGAACCAGTTCACTGCCTGTATACTGAAGGATGGAGAGGTAATGGAAGACGGTACAAAGTACCCTATTTCATCCGAAGGATTTTCCTCCTTCTCCTCCAGATTACAGCAGTTAACCGGAAAGAACGGTACAGTCAAGGTTGCCTTCGAAAGCACCGGTAACGCCAGGTACTTCAAGACAGAGATGAACAGAAGAAACTTTGAAAGCCATGTAATTAACACACTGCGCTTTAAAGTGGTCAATCTCAGCACAAACAAGACGGATAAGAACGACTCCCGTACCATTGCAGACTTTCTGGAAAAAGACATGCTTCCGGAAAGCCATCTGTGCTCTGCCTACTCGGAGAGCATCAGACGCATTCTCAAGGTTCGCTCTCTTCTTGTATCCGACTGTACAGCCATTAAAAACCAGGCTCACGCTGTTCTTCTCGCTTACGGGATAATAACTCAGGTTTCCCAGTTCCAGAGCCGTAAGGCCCGCGTACGCTTTGTTGACAGGCTCTCAAACCACGCCCTCAAGCAAAGCCTGACCATGCTCTTTAAAACTCTTGATTCTCTGGAATCCCAGATTAAGAGCCTGGAGCACGACTTAACGGACCTGACTATTCAGGACAACAATGTCCGCCTCCTGAAAACCATCCCCGGCATAGGTATTGTCAATGCCTGCACCATCAGTGCCTACACTGACGACATCCGCCGTTTCGAGAACGCCAAGCAGTACTCCTCCTTTTGCGGTATTGTTCCATGGGTCCAGAGCTCCAATGAGAGCGCCTACTACGGAAGGATCACAAAGCGTGGTCCCAAAGAGCTCCGTACGGCTCTGGTTCAATGTGTTGTTGCCATGGTGAGACTACAGGAAACAACTGGAAACACCCGTCTTATGAAAAGTTACCAGATTCTGAAGGATTCAAAGTGCTCGGGCAAGGCTATCATAGCCACTGCCCGAAAGCTTTCCTGTATCATCTACACCATGTTAAGTAAGGGCAAACCGTTCGACATGTCCATGCAGCTCTAAACAAAGATAAACAAGAGCAAAGGACTAATAATCATTCTCTTTTTCACAGCATGTCCGT